>CAYPII010000001.1:0-3339 GCA_964410765.1 uncultured Myxococcales bacterium
ATGGCGCGCATGCCCGACCTCGAGCGCTTCGCCGAGGAGCACGGCCTGGCGATCGCGACGATCGCCGACCTCGTGGCCTATCGCCGGCGCACCGAGAAGCTCGTCCACCGTGCCGGCGAGGCGAACCTGCCGCTCCCGGCGGGGGAGGATTTCCGCATCTCCACCTATCGGACCGACGTCGACGACAAGGAGCATGTCGCCCTCGTCCTGGGTGATGTCGAGGGCGATGCGCCGGTGCTCGTGCGCGTGCACTCCGAGTGCCTCACCGGCGACGTCTTCGGCTCCTGCCGCTGCGACTGCGGCGCACAGCTCGCGCGTTCGATCGAGATGATCGGCAGGGCGGGGCGCGGGGCGCTCCTCTACATCCGCCAGGAGGGGCGCGGCATCGGCCTGCACAACAAGGTCCTCGCCTATGCGCTGCAGGACGCCGGTTACGACACGGTGGAGGCGAACGAGCAGTTGGGCTTTCGGCCCGACCTGCGCGACTACGGCATCGGCGCGCAGATCCTCGTCGACCTCGGCATCCGCCGCCTACGTTTGCTCACGAACAATCCGCGCAAGATCGTGGGGCTGGCCGGCTACGGCCTGGAGGTCGTCGAGCGCGTGCCGGTGGAGGTCGAGCCGGGCGAACACAACGAACGATATCTGCGCACGAAGCGCGTGAAGTTGGGACATCTCTTGGAAAACGTCTGAGGAGTGCGGAATTCGGAATGCGGAATGTCAAACCATCGGGGTTCATTCCGCACTCCGCACTCCGCACTCCGAATTTGGAGGTCGTATGCCTAAGGTCATCGAAGGCAATCTATCGGCGAAGGGATTGAAGCTCGCGCTCGTCGTGAGCCGCTTCAACACCTTCATCACCGATCGGCTCCTCGAGGGGGCCCTCGATGTCGTCGCCCGAAGCGGCGGGGACACCGAGGCGCTGCCGGTCGTCAAGGTGCCGGGGGCGTTCGAGCTGGCGCTCGCTGCGAAGAAGCTCGCGGCGGACGGCAAGTACGACGCCATCGTCTGCCTGGGTGCGGTCATCCGCGGTTCGACGCCGCACTTCGACTACATCTCCTCGCAGCTCTCGCGGGGTGTGGCGAACGCGGCGCTCGAGACCGGCGTGCCGATCTCCTTCGGCGTGATCACCGCCGACAATCTGGAACAGGCGATCGAACGGGCGGGGAGCAAGCAGGGCAACAAGGGGGCCGAGGCGGCCCTGGCGGCCATCGAGATGGCTCACGTTCTCAAGGGGCTCTAGTCCCATGGGCGTTCGTGGTTCGACCTTTCGGCCCTGCTCCTGGCAGGCTGACTCACCACGAACGGCGAGGTTGGAATCCCGTTCGTCCTGAGCTCGTCGAAGGACGAACACATTTTTGGATCGATATATGGGCGTTCGCCGACAGGCGCGGGAGTATGCGCTCCAGATGCTCTACCAGCTGGAGCTCGCCGGGGCGCGGCCGACGACGGTCGCTGCGGACTTCTGGCGCGAGACGCACGCGACCGAGGCCGCGCGCGACTTCGCCGATGCGATCGTGAACGGCGTGACGGCAGACCACGCAGCGATCGACACGCTCATCGCCGAGCACTCGGCGAACTGGAAGCTCTCGCGCATGTCGGCGGTCGACCGCAACATCCTGCGCATCGCCGCTTTCGAGCTGCTGCACCGCGAGGACATCCCCGCGAAGGTGACGATCAACGAGGCGGTCGACATCGCCAAGCGCTTCGGCACCGCCGAGAGCGGCGCCTTCGTCAACGGCATCCTCGACACGATGGCCCGGTCGGTCGCACAGCGCGGGGAGGAACGGGAAGGATCATGAGCGCACGCCGCCGCATCATCGTCGCCAAGTCCGCCGGCTTCTGCTGGGGGGTGCAGCGCGCCTTCAACAAGGTGCTCGAGATCGCCGACAAGCACCCCGACGGAGGGCCGGTCTACACCTACGGTCCGCTCATCCACAATCCGCAGGCGGTGCGCATGCTCGAGCAGAAGGGGATCGGCGTGCTCGAGGAGATCCCCGAGTCCATCGAGGGGACCGTGGCCATTCGCACGCACGGCATTCCGCCGGCGGACCGCCGCCGGCTCGCCGCAAGCGGCGCGCAGGTCTGCGACGCGACCTGCCCCGACGTGGGGATCATCCAGGGGACGGTGCGCAAGCATCTCAAGCGCGGCTATTTCATCATCATCATCGGACACCGGGAACACCCGGAGGTGCGTGCGCTGCTGGGCTTCGCCGAGAAGCGCGGCGCGTGTGTCAACTCCGCCGAGGAGGTGGAGCGCCTGCCGGCGAATCTCGGTGACATCTGCGTCGTTTCGCAGAGCACGCAGCACCGCGAGAAGTACGATCAGCTCGTCGAGCTCATCCGCAAGCGCTATGCGAACTGTGTCGTCTTCGATACGATCTGCCGCTCCACCGAGACGCGCCAGCAGGAGGTGCGCGAGCTCGCGGGGCAGGTCGACGCGATGGTCGTCGTGGGGGGGCGCAACAGCTCGAACACGAACCGCCTCGCGGAGATCTCCCGCAGCATGGGAACGCCGACCCACCTCATCGAGACGGCGGACGAGCTCACGCCCGATCAGCTCGCCGCGGTGACGACGGTCGGCGTCACCGCCGGGGCCTCGACCCCGAGCTGGGCGATCGAGGAGGTCGTGCAGCGCCTGCGGACCTTCGACGAGGAGGGGGGCGCCGATGGCTGAGACGAACGGACGCTGCCTCTTCGGGACCGACGGGGTCCGCGGCATCGCCAACCGCCATCCGATGGACGCGGCGATGGCGACGAAGCTCGGCCAGGCGGTGGCGCTCGTCTTCCGCGATGCGGCCGGGCTCGATCGGATCGTCGTCGGCAAGGACACGCGGCTCTCCGGCTACGTCCTGGAATCGGCGCTCGTGGCGGGAATCTGTTCGATGGGGGTGGACGCCATGCTCGTCGGCCCGCTGCCGACGCCGGGCATCGCCTTCATCGCGCAGAGCATGCGCGCACACGCCGGCGTGATGGTCAGCGCCTCGCACAATCCGATCGAGTACAACGGCATCAAGTTCTTCGACAACAAGGGCTTCAAGCTCGACGACGCGATCGAACTCGAGATGGAACGGCTCATCGCCTCCGGCGAGCTCGACGAGCTGCGCGTCTCCCCCCAGGAGATGGGGAAGGCCTTCCGCATCGACGACGCGGTGGGGCGCTATGTCCAGTACCTGAAGGGGACCTTCCCGCAGCGCCTCTCGCTGGAGGGGGTGCGCATCGTCCTCGACTGCGCCAACGGTGCGGGCTACAAGGTCGCGCCGGCGGTCCTCCGCGAGCTGGGCGCGGAGGTCATCACCACCGCCAACACACCCGACGGGTACAACATCAACCTCGATT
>CAYPII010000001.1:3349-10786 GCA_964410765.1 uncultured Myxococcales bacterium
GCGGAGCGCTCCACCCGGGGCGGATGACGGGCCTCGTCCGCGAGCACGGCGCGGACGTCGGCGTGGCGCTCGACGGCGATGCCGATCGCGTGATCATGTGCGACGAACAGGGGGCCATCGTCGACGGCGACGGCATCCTCGCGATCTGCGCCTTCCACCTGCACGCGAAGGGAAAACTCGCACAGGATACGGTGGTGGGGACGGCGATGAGCAACATGGGGCTCGAGGCGGCCCTGGCCAAGCGCGGCATTCGCCTGCTGCGCACCAACGTCGGTGATCGCTACGTGATGGAGGTCATGCGCCGCGAGGGCCTCAACCTTGGCGGCGAGTCGAGCGGGCACATCATCTTTCTGCACCACCAGACCTCCGGCGACGGCGTCCTTGCCGCGCTGCGGATCCTCTCGATCATGCGCCAGCGCAAAGAGCCCCTCTCGGCCATCCGGGCCGAATACGTCCCCTATCCGCAGGTGACGGAGAATGTCGCCGTCGCGCGGAAGGTCCCCTTCGACCGCCTGCCGGGCGTCATGCAGGCGATCGCCGCCGCCCGGGAGTCGCTTATGGGCGAGGGGCGGGTCCTGGTACGCTATTCGGGCACCGAGGCGATCGCCCGGGTGATGGTGGAGGGGCCGCAGGAGGAGGGGATTCGGCTCCTCTCCGACGAGATCGCCGCGGCGATCCGCCAAGAGTTGGGCAATGCGGCAAGAGCTTGACTCCCAAGGCCTTTTGCTGATAGGGATGCGCGCCCCTCCGCTGAGGGGAGAGAATGCATGCGCAGAAGCGCATACGACGAGATGGAGGACGCATGGCGGTCAAGATTCGGTTGGCACGGGTGGGTAAGAAGAAGCAGCCCTTCTACCACGTGGTGGCGGCGGACGAGCGCAAGGCGCGCGACGGCCGCTTCCTCGAGGTGATCGGGACCTACGATCCCTCGAACAAGGAGCGCCGCTTCGTGGGCAAGAAGGAGCGCATCGAGTACTGGTTGGGCCAGGGCGCGCGCCCGACGGAGACGGTCTCCAAGCTGCTGCGCACGCTCTAGTGCGAGTGACTGCGGGTACGTTGCGACCGAGGAGGCGACATGGCGGATGAGCCCATGAAGGAATTGATCGTGATGATCGCGCGGGCACTGGTGGACAAGCCCGACGAGGTGGAGGTGAGCGAGGTCGAGGGGGAGCAGACGACGGTGATCGAGCTCAAGGTCGCGAAGGATGACCTGGGCAAGGTCATCGGCAAGCAGGGGCGTACCGCGCGCGCGCTGCGCACGATCCTCTCCGCGGCTTCGACGAAGATTCGGAAGCGCTCGGTCCTGGAGATACTCGAATAGAGTCCGATGACGGAGCGATCGAAGGAGCGGAAGACGGTCTGGGTGGAATGCGGTCGCATCGGGCGGCCGATCGGGCTGCGCGGCGACTGTGCCGTCTTCTGGAACAACGACCGGGCACCGGTGACTATCGGCGGCGAGCTCTTTCTCGAAATGCCGGGGGAGGGCGGCCGCCGTTCGTGTATCGTGGCGGCGCTGCGCCGCCAGGGGCGTTCGCACGTCGTGCGCTTCGAGGGGGTGGACGACCGCGACGGGGCGGCGGCGCTCACGCACGCGCGGCTCCTCCTGCCGGCCGATCGCCTGCCCGCACTCCCCGCCGGCGAGTACTATGCCTACGAGCTGATCGGGCTCGCCGTCGTGACCGAAGAGGGACGGGAGCTCGGCTGCATCGTCAAGATCTTCACGGCGGGGGAGAACGACGTCTACGAGGTCCGCGACGATGCGGGCCACGAGCACCTCGTCCCGGCGATCAAGGATGTGATCCGGGATATCGATCTGGAAGAGGGGCGGGTTACCATTCGACCGTTGGAGGGAATGTTGGAGGGCTGAATTCGGATTGCGGATTGCGGAATGAAAGGGCGTCGGTGTTCATTCCGCATTCCGAATTCCGCATCCCGCACTGAAAGTCATGCGCATCGATATCGTCACCATCTTTCCGCAGATGCTCGAGTCGCCGCTTCGCGAGTCGATCATCAAGCGCGCCATCGCCAAGGGGGTCGTCGCCATCCACCGGCACGACATCCGCGCGCACGCACACGACAAGCACCGCTGCGTCGACGACACCCCCTACGGCGGGGGGGCGGGGATGGTGCTGATGCCGGGCCCGATCGCCGAGGCGGTGGAGGCGATCCCGCGGACGGGGCGGAGCGCATCGATCCTGCTCACCCCGCAGGGGGAGCCCTTCACACAGGCGACCGCACGGGAGTTCGCCGGCTTCGACCAGCTCATCCTCATCTGCGGCCGCTACGAGGGGATCGACGAGCGCGCCCGCCGGCGCATCGCGGAGCGCGAGCTCTCGATCGGCGACTACGTCCTCTCCGGGGGGGAGCTCCCGGCGTTGGTCGTGACCGATGCCGTCGTTCGCCTCCTGCCGGGGGCGCTCGGAAACGAGGCCTCGATCGCGCACGAGTCGCACGAGGCGGGGCTCCTGGAGCATCCGCACTATACCCGTCCGGAGAGCTTCCGCGGCGACGAGGTGCCGGCGGTGCTGCGCTCCGGCAACCACGCTGATATCGAGCGCTGGCGCCGCGGGCGGATGCTCCTGCGCACGAAGCGGCGCCGCCCCGACCTCCTGGAGCGCCTGACCCTCTCCGAGGAGGACCGGGAGCTGCTCGCGGAGGCCGAACGCGAGGGGTGAGGGCGGGGAATTTTCTGCGCTAATCCGCGCCGTTGCGGTTGACAAGCGGGAGGTGAACGGATACAAGCGCCCGGCTCTGCCGCCGGCCGCGTCCGTTTCCGGAGGGCCGCGGGGAGCAAGGAGTGGAACTTATGAATATCGTTGAAAAAATCCAGAACGAACAGCGCAAGAAGGGGATCCCCGCCTTTCGCTCCGGCGACACGGTCAAGGTGCACTGCCGGATCAAGGAGGGCGACAAGGAGCGCATCCAGATCTTCGAGGGGGTCTGCATTGCCCGCCATCGCGGCGGTGCGCAGGCGACCTTTACCGTGCGCAAGCACTCCTACGGCGTCGGCGTCGAGCGCGTCTTTCCGCTCCACTCGCCGACGATCGAGCGGATCGAAGTCGTGAGCGCCGGCAAGGTGCGGCGGTCGCGCCTCTACTACCTGCGCGAGCTCCGCGGCAAGGCGGCGCGCATCGAGGGCCGTCAGTGGGAGGGCCCGGTCGACGAGGGCGCCGATGAGAAGACCACCGACGCGGCGGCGGAGACGACCGAAGCAGCAGCAGCTGATCAGCCCGCCGCCCATTGACCTGCAGGCCATCGAGCGCTCGCTCGCCGACGAGGGGGCGACGCGCATCGCCGGCATCGACGAGGCGGGGCGCGGATGCCTCGCCGGACCGGTCGTCGCCGCGGCGGTCGTCCTTCCGCCGGATCAATCCTTCGACGGGCTCACCGATTCCAAACAGCTCACCCCCGATCAGCGCGATCGTTTCTTCGACGTGATCTGCCGCGAGGCCGTTGCGGTCTCCGTGGGAACGGTCGGCGCGCGCGAGATCGATCGCATCAACATCCTGCAGGCCTCGCTCAAGGCGATGGTCCTCGCCGTCGAAGGGCTGCGCGAGGCGCCCGACTTTCTCCTCATCGACGGGATCAACTGCATCGAGAGCCGCATCCTGCAGCGCGCGCTCAAGAAGGGGGACGGTCGCTCCCTCTCCATCGCGGCGGCGTCGGTCGTGGCGAAGGTGACGCGCGACCGCCTGATGAACGATCTTGAGCGGCGCTACCCGGAGTTTCGCTTCTCCATCCACAAGGGGTACGGGACGTCGCTGCACCTGGAGGAGCTGGCGCGCCACGGTCCCACGCCGATCCATCGCCGGACCTTCCGCGGCGTGCAATAGGGCCAGCAACGCGAGAAACGCCAGCAACGCCAGCAACGAAAAAGCGGGTTTGCGTTGCTTGTGTTGCTTGCCTTGCTTGCGTTGCTTGCGGATTTAGTGCTAGCTCTGGTGGCGCAAAGGGGGTCGCCATGGCGAAGAATCCTGCCAAGAGGTCCTTTCACTCCGCGGAGATCGTCGCCGATGCCTCGGGGCGGCAGTATCATATCGGGCTCGCCCCCGGCGAGGTCGCCCCCAACGTCCTGCTCTGCGGGGATCCCAAGCGCGCCCACCGCGTGGCCGAATATTTCGAGACGGCGAACGAGCCGATCACCAGCCGCGAGTATGTGACGATCACCGGACGCTATCGCGACGTTCCGATCTCGGTGATGGCGACGGGGATGGGGCCGGACAACACCGAGATCGCCGTCGTCGAGCTCGCGCAGATCGTGAAGCGTCCCACCCTCATCCGCATCGGATCGTCGGGCGCGCTGCGTAAGGGCATCGCCATCGGCGACCTCGTCGTCTCCACCGGCGGCGTGCGCCTGGAGAACACCTCCACGCAGTTCGTCGTCGAGGGCTATCCGGCGGTGGCGCACCGCGAGGTGGTGTTGGCGCTCTTGGAGGCGGCGGGGGCGAAGGACTTTGCGCACCACGCCGGCCTCACCGCGACCGCGCCCGGCTTCTACGGCGCGCAGGGACGGAAGGTCCCCGGCTTTCCCCCGCGGCGACCGGAACTCCCCGCCGAGCTCGACCGGATGAACGTCGCCAACCTGGAGATGGAGAGCTCCTGCCTCTTCACGCTGGGGCAGCTGGCGGACATCCGCACCGGGGCGGTCTGCGCGATCTTCGCCAACCGCCACGCGAACACCTTCATCGATTCGAAGACGAAGGAGGAGGCGGAGCGCCGCTGCATCGAGACGGGGCTCGTCGCCGTCGAGGTGCTGGCGCTGATGGATCGCGCGAAGGGGCGCGCGTCGCACTGGTTGCCGTCGATGGGACTGGAGAGCTGATTCTGGATGCTGGATTCTGGATGCTTGATCGAGCATCGAGCATCCAGGATTATGGAGTTTTTCATGGAACGCTACATCGGCATTCTCGGTTTTGCGGCGCTGCTGGGCATCGCCTTCATCATGTCGAACAACAAGCGGCGGGTTCGCCCGCGCACGGTCCTGGTTGGCGTCGTGCTCCAGTTCGGCATCGGCTTCACGCTCCTGCGCTGGGAGCACGGCAACGAGGCGATCCAGTGGCTCGCGCAGAAGGTCACCGCCTTCCTCTTCCTCGCCGACCACGGCACGCAGTTTCTCTTCGGGCATCTCGCCGATCCGGGAAAGATGGACCTCTTCGGCTTTCAGTTCGCCTTCCGCGTGTTGCCGATCATCATCTTCTTCGCCTCCTTCATGGGGGTGCTCTATTATATGGGCGTCATGCAGCGCATCGTGCAGATCTTCGCTTGGCTGATGAGCCGGCTGATGAAGACCTCCGGCGCCGAGTCGCTCTCCTGTTCGGCGAACATCTTCCTCGGGCAGACCGAGGCGCCGCTGCTGGTGCGCCCCTTTCTCAATCACTGCACGATGTCGGAGCTCACCGCCATCATGGTCGGCGGCTTCGGGACGATCGCCGGCAGCGTGATGGCCGGCTATATCGGAATGGGGATCCCGGCGCAGCACATCATCATCGCCTCGGCGATGGCCGCGCCGACCTCGCTCATGATCGCGAAGCTGATCTACCCGGAGACGGAACACTCCGAGACGGCGGGGGACGTGAAGCTGCCGCGCCTTGACGTCGGGCGCAACGTTCTGGACGCCGCCTCGAAGGGGGTCACCGACGGCCTTCACCTGGCGCTCAATGTCGCGGCGATGCTCATCGCCTTCATTACACTGGTGGCGCTTGCCGACAAGCTGCTGGGCGTCGTCGATCGGATGATCGACGGGCACTTGCTGGGCTGGATCGACGGGCGCTTCTTCGACGGGCGCTTCGCCTGGGGGACGGTCGCGGAGGGGGCGCGCGAATACGGCGGGCTCTTCCCGGGGAGCCTGAAGACGATCTTCGGGACGATCTTCTCGCCGCTCGTCTTCGTCATGGGCGTGCCGCGCGCCGACGTCTTCGAGGTGGCGAACCTCCTCGGCCTCAAGATCACGCTCAACGAGTTCGTCGCCTACTCCAAGCTCGCCCCGATGATCGCCGAGGGGACCCTCTCACCGAAGGCGCAGATCATGGCCACCTATATGCTCTGCGGCTTCGCCAACTTCGCCTCGATCGGTATCCAGATCGGCGGTATCTCCGCGCTCGCTCCCGAGCGGCGCAGCGACCTGGCGCGCCTGGGCCTGCGCACGATGTTCGGCGGCGCGATCGTCTCCTGCCTCACCGCGACGATCGCCGGCATCCTGTTGGGGTAACGGAAAAGGTCAGAGCGTCATCTCTTCGAGTTGCAGCAGCGCGCGCTTCTTCGCGATGCCGCTGGAGAACCCGCCGATCGTTCCGTCCGACGCGATGACGCGATGGCAGGGGACGACGATCGGTGTCGGATTTGCTCCACACGCCTGGGCGACCGCGCGAACCGCGCGCGGCCGTCGCACCTGCTTCGCCAACCAGGCATAGCTGCGTGTCTCCCCCCAGGGGATCCGCGCGATCGCCCGCCAGACCCGGCGCTGGAAGGGGGTGCCGCCGAGCACATCGAGCGGGAGGTCGAAGCGCGCCCGTCTCCCCGCCGCGAACCGGGCGAGCTCGCACGCGAGCGAGCGAAAGGGCGCGTCTTCCTCGATGATGCGGGCATCCGCGGGAAGGGTGGCGATAAGCCCACGGCGTCCGCCGGCGAGGGCGATGGAACAGATCCCGTGCTCGGTCGCCGCACACCAGAGGCGTCCCACCGGGGTGAAATCGAGCGATGCGATGGAGATCGTTTGCATAGCGAATGCTCAATCGCAACGCCCGAAAAATGTCAATCCCCTGACATTTCGATTCCAGTTTGAGAATTTTCCCACTTTGAGAGCTGTGACTCGCGAATTATTCTATAAAACATCAATAAATACAAGAGCTTGTAATGCTCCCTCCTGTTGGATCGCTGGCATGGTTCCTGCAATCCCTCAATGGTGACAAGGGGGAGCGGAACCATGAAACAGAGACGCGACGACAAAAAGAAGGGCATGCAGGTCGCACACGCCGATCCGGAACACCGATCGCCGCTCGAGCTGTTGCGGCGCTCCGGGGGAAAGGCGCGTCGTGTCCAGCCGAAGCAGGGACGACCCCTCGACAGCATGCTCGCCGTCTATAAGGAGAAGATCACCTATACCTTCATCCTCGAGGAGGAGGTCGCCTCGATCCATTTCGATCGCAGCCGGGGGGAGATATTTTTCAAGGGTCACAACATTCGGCATCTGAAGCTGACGGAGCCGCAGCGGATGGCGCTCTATCAGATGCAGGAGGTGATGGCGGAGGACCCCCGCGCGAGCGCCCTGATTTCCGATTACGCCGCAACTTTGGCGCGTGCCCTGGCCGATAACTAAAGGGGGGCTGTGTCCCCCGATCGGCCGAAAGCGAAAATGTTCAATTATATCGACAAAATGCGCAATATCCCCTCGCGCTCCCGCGTCGATCGCGGGCGCGGCGTGCGGCGCCCGCAGGAGCG
>CAYPII010000001.1:10796-25901 GCA_964410765.1 uncultured Myxococcales bacterium
GCTGACCTTCAAGCCCTTTCCGGACGAGCGCTGGACCTTCGAGGGGGAGCGTCGGATCCTTCTCAACGACGTCGACGTCGACGAGCTCGTGCGCGAGGGGAGGGGCGACGTGCGGCTCCTCTCCGGCCTCTCGCAGGGGCTGCACGACTACCAGCAGCACGTCTGGGCGCGGGGGGGGAAGGGGTTTTCGCAGTTCAACGCGACGGTCACCTCCCTGCAGGATCGCATCCTCGGCCGCCTCGGCGGGATGTACGATTCGCTCAGCGACGGCATCACGGTGGAGTTCTCCGGCGAGGACTTCTGGCTCAACAACGTCAACGTGCGCTCGGTCCTCAAGCTCTACTGGCTGCGCCCCACCGAGAAGGCGCGTCGCTATCTGATGGGCCTGCGCGACAAACTCACCTTGATTCTCGAGCGTCGCCGGACTACGTCCAGACACGATGGCGTGCGCCTCTCCGCAAAACGCATCCTCGACGAGCTCACGCTCGCCGTGGAGCATCTGCCCGCCGATGCCCCTCTGCTCCTCAGCGATGGCAGCGGGGACGCTCGCGGGGGCGCTGCTCCTTCCTGATCGTTTTTTTATCATGCTGAGTCTGTGCGCGGCCGGGATCTTCCTCGCCGCGTTTTTTGCGCTCCGCCGTCGCGCGGTGCGGACCGCACTCCTCCTGATCTTCCTCGCCCTCTTCGCCGTCGGCTTCGTGCTCGCCGGGCGCGCCGCGGCGCGGTCGCAGCGCTTCTCGATGCCGCTGGACACCGGTGCGTTTCATCGCTGCGAGGGAATCGTGCAGGGCGATTCGATGCGGCGCAGCTGGGGGGCGCGCGTCGATGTCCGCCTCGCGCGCTGTGAGGAGGCGGGGGCGTGGCAAGAGGCCTCCGGTGCTGTTCGCCTTTCGGTGTTGCACGGCGGTGCGGCGCTTTCGCCGGGCGAGCGCATCGCCTTCCGCGCGCGCTTTCGCACGCCGCGCGAATACGGCAATCCGGGGAGCTTCCCGGCACGACGGTACCTGTTGACACAGGGAATCGCGGCCGAGGGGGTCGTGCGCGGTCGGGTGCGGGTGATCGGCGCGGGGCGCGGCGGTCTCTTCGGGACGATCGATCGCTGGCGCGGAGAGATCGCTGCGGCGATCGCTGCCGGCAGCGAACTCCCCGAGCGCGCGCTCCTCGAGGCGCTGTCGCTCGGCCGGCGCGACGCGATTCCGCAATCGCTTCGCGAGGCCTTCGCCGACGCGGGGCTCGCACACCTGCTCGCGATCTCGGGGCTGCACGTCGGCTTCGCCGCCGCGCTCTTCTATCTCCTCGTGCGCCTGCTGCTGCTCGCAACGCCGCGCCTGGTCGAGCGCCACACGACGCAGCGGCTCGCCGCGCTCGTCACCCTTCCCGGCGTCTGGGGGTATGTCCTCGTCACCGGCGCGGCGCTCTCGGCGGTGCGCGCCGGGATCATGATCACCGTCTTCCTTGTGGGGCTCCTCCTCCTGCGCCGGCAGCACCTCCCCAGCACGCTCGCCGCCGCGGTGGCGATCATCCTCGCCATCTGGCCGCTGGCAATCCTGCAGCTCTCCTTCCAGCTCTCCGTCGTTGCGGTCCTCGGCATCGTCCTCGTCCTTCCTCCGCTGCTGCGCCGGTACGATGCCTGTGTTTTCCGCGGCGGCCTTGTGCGGCGGCTCCTGCGCGCGCTCGTCACCCTCGTTCTTGTCTCGTTCGCGGCCACGCTCTTCACCGCGCCGATCGTCGCACACGCCTTCCACCGCATCTCGCTCGCGGGGATCGTCGCAAACGTCGCCGCGGTGCCGCTCACCGGCCTCGTCCTCGTGCCGCTGGTCGGCTTCGCCTCCGTCGCCTCGATCCTACTGCCGGCCATCGCCGCTCCCCTCTGGGGCCTCGCCGCGCACGCGGCCGCCCTCCTTGCCGCCCTCGCCGAGTGGGCGGCGTCCTGGCGCGGCCTCTTCGTCCTGCGCTGGTCCCCCGGTGTTCTGGAGCTGCTCGTCGCCTACGCGGTCATCGCCTGCGTTGTTTTTTGGCGGCACCTCCCGTATAGGAGGGCGATCGCGGCGACGCTCATCGCGGCGTTGCTGGGGATGGGAGCGATCGGCATGGTCTTCGGCGATCGACAGCTCGCGGTGACCTTTCTCGATGTTAGACAGGGGATGGCGACGCTCGTGCGCTTCCCCAGCGGAGGGACGATGCTCATCGACGGGGGCGGACGACGCACCGGCTCCTTCGACGTCGGCGCGGCGGTGGTCGCTCCCGCGCTCTGGCGCCTGGGCGTCGATCGCGTCGACACGCTCCTGCTCACGCATCCGCACCACGATCACTATCGCGGGCTGGCCTTCATCGCGGAGCGCTTCGCGCCGAAGCGTTTGCTGATGGGCGGGGGGAAAGCGCCGGAGGAGGAGCGCGCGCAGTGGGAGGAATTTTCACGGCGCGTGCGCGCGGCGGGGGTCCCCGTCGAGATCGTGCCCACCGGCTGGAGCGAGCACGAGGCGGGCGAGGCAACGCTGCGACTCTTCCGGCCATCGGCGGCGGCCGGCGACGATCCCAACGAGGAGTCGATCATCGTCGATCTGCGCTTCGGCGCGCGCCGCCTTCTGTTGATGAGCGACCTGACGAGCAGCGGCGAGGAAGGGCTGCTTGCCGAGGGGGCGGATCTCTCCGCGGATCTCCTGCAGGTCGGGCATCACGGCGCGGCGGACGCGAGCTCCGCCGACTTTCTCGCCGCGGTGCGGCCCGCGGAGGCGGTCATCTCCGTCGGGAGCGACAATCCCTACGGGGTCCCCGATCCGGAGACGCTCGCTCGTCTTGCAAACGCGGGGGCGACGATCCACCGCACCGATCGCGACGGCGCAATTACCGCGACGATCGATGGAACACAGTTCTCTGTTTCCACGATGCGGTGATTCCGGACGTGGAACGCCACGCGTTACTGTGGGCTCGCGTTTTCCCAGGAGACGAAGCGCCAGCCGAAGGGGCCGCGCTCGACGGTGGCGGAGATGCGCTGGACGGTCTCGTTGCCGAGCGCGAGGAAGGCGTCGACGGCGACATAGTTCTTGTGCAATTCCTGCTGTCCCACGACGTCGACCTCGGTGACGCCGAACTCTCCGTAGACCGTCGTCGGGTATTCCTTCGCGTAGTCCTCGAAGTAGTTTCGGATGAGCTTCGCGCTCCGCTTGTCGCTGGGGACCCGCGCGCAGGCGGCCGCGAGCGGCAGGAGGAGGGCGAGGGCCAGGAGGGTATGTCGGAATCGTTTCATCGCCAGGCCCGCTATCATTGCCGGGAGAAGGATGCAACCGGGGAATCGAAGGGGACGACGATCGTCTCGCCGCGGCGCGGCCGCCGCCCCACGCCGCTGTTGGCCTGCATCAAACTCGCCACCGTCACGCCGTAGAGGTCGGCGATCGTCGAGAGCGTCTCGCCCCGCACCACGCGGTGCTTCAGCGGTCCCCGGTGGCTCTTCGGAGTGCGCGCGGCAGCGGCCAGAAAGAGCTCGCCCCGCCCCTCCGGCACGCGCAACGGGAAGCCCAGCGGGAGCAGGGTGCGCCCTTCGCGCACCGGGCGGGTGAGCCCCGGGTTGAGGGCGATGAGCTCCTCGACCGGGATGCGCGCCGCGTGGGCGACGTCGGGGAGCGAGAGGTGATAGCCGGGTCGCACCAGCTCGAAGCGCAACGGCGGTTGGTGCGCGATCTCGCCGAAATGACGATAGCCGTGTTCAGCGACGTCGAGCGCCGCGAGGAATTCGAGGAAGAAGTTGCGGGAGGCGAACTGGTAGCCGGGGTGTTTGAAGCGCTGCATGATGGCGCCGATCTCGCGCGTGCCCACCTGCTCCACCGCCTGCCGCATGCGCCCGCGCCCCGTGTTGTAGGCGTTGAGTGCGAGCGGCCAGCTCCCGAGCTCCTCGTAGTTCTTCAGCAGCAGGCGCGCCGCGGCGTTGGTCGCGGCGATCGGATCGAGGCGTTCGTCGACGTAGCGGTTCATCCGCAGGTAGTGCTTGCCCGTCCCCGGCATGAACTGCCAGATCCCCCGCGCGCCGGCGCTGCTCCCCGCGTTCACGTCGAACATCGACTCGACGAAGATGAGGCGCGTGAGTTCCCGCGGCAGCCCGTAGGCGGCGAAGATCGATTCGATTTCGCCCAGGTGTGCGCCGGAGCGCTCCAGTGCCTCGCGGAATTTATCGCGCTGCCCGCGCTGTGCCCGGACCGCCTCATCGCGTGCTGCATCGGCGATCGCCCCCTCGCGGCCGGTCGCGATGAACTGCTTCTTGATGCGCCACTCGTCGGGGGTGAGCTGCGCGTTCGTCCCCGCTTGCGCGATGGTCTGCAACATCTCGACGATCCGGTCGCGCCGCGCGGCGACGCGCTGTTCTCGCATGCGCTCACGCTCCCGGTCGGTGAAGCGCGGATCGCTTGCGATGTCGCGCATATCGACGATGTCGTAGACGATGTCGAGGTGGCGCGGGTGATGGAGCAGGACCTGATTCGAGTCGTAGGTCGCATAGATATCACGCCAGAAGGCGACGTCCGCCTCGAAGCCCGGCGGGGTGCGGAGCCACGCCTTCTTGTGCAGGCCCAGAGCGGAATCGAGGACGGAGGTCTCGCCGCGGGAAATGCTCGAGGGCGGAAAGGCAATCGTCTGCACCAAGCCCTGCAGACGCCGGGTGCTCTGCGGCGCCTCCCGCTCGGCGAAGTCGATGGGGGGCTCCGCGTCGCCCTCCGGGCC
Source organism: uncultured Myxococcales bacterium (assembly GCA_964410765.1). Lineage (GTDB taxonomy): Bacteria > UBA10199 > UBA10199 > 2-02-FULL-44-16 > JAAZCA01 > CAYPII01. The sequence continues at coordinate 15,507 of CAYPII010000001.1, forward strand.
CTCCGCGGTGCGCCCGGGGAGCGAGAGGGCCTCCTCCTGCACGGAGACGAGCGGCGGGGGCTCCTCGGGGGGCGGCGGGAGGATCGCCGTGAGCGACGGCAGCTCCGGCGGGCGCTGGCCGCGTTCGGCGAGGCCGCCGCGCAGCAGCTGGTCGGGCATCGCGATGAGGATGAAGAAGGCGAAGCCCGCCAGGATGCAGAGGACGACGAGACCATTGAGGATGCGCCGTTCCCGCGTGCCGCTCATGGAGTTGCCTCCGCGATGGCGCGCACGACCTCCATCTCGGCCTGCCGCGCCTTCCACGGTCCGACCTTGAGGCCGTTGGCGAGGATGGCGTAGGCGGCGATGCGCCCGTCGGCCATCGGGACGTAGCCGGCCAGCGAGGTCACCCCATTGAGGGTTCCGGTCTTGCCGCGGCCGCGGCCGCGCACCGCCGGGGCGGCCTTGTAGCGGCGCGCCGTTCCGTCGACCCCGAGGATGGGCAGCGAGGCGATGAGTTCCGGGCGCAGTGAGAAGTCACGATAGGCGCGCACGAGGATGGCGACGAGCTGCTGTGCCGAGATGCGCGTCTGGTCGGAATAGCCGGAGCCGTTCTCCAGCGCGAGCGCGGCGGGATCGATGCCGGCGGCCTTGAGGTGGTCGGCGAGGACCGCGACCCCCTTCGCCGTCGAGCCGGGCCGGCCGACGCGGATGGCGCCGAGGTGCTTGAGAATCTGCTCGGCCATGAAGTTGTTCGAGAACTTGTTCATGGAGCGGACGAGCTCCGCGAGCGGCCGCGATTCCTGCGTGGTGAGCAGCACCGCCCCCTTCGGCGCGCTTCCGCGGCGCACCTTTCCGGTCACCGTGATGCCGTTCTGCAGGAGCATGTGCCGCAGGACGGAGCCCGCGTAGCGCGCCGGCTGTGTGATGCTCTTGGGGAAGGCGGCCGACTCCGCATTGGATGCGATCGTTCCGGAGACGGTGATGATGTCGCCCTCCTTCGATGCCTTGCGCGTGACGGCGATCTTCGTCCCCTTCCCGCCGGTCTTCGCGCGATTGACGAGGCGGATGGTCGCTACCGGCGGTTCCAGAGCGGCGCGCGCCGGGGCGCCGGAGGCGTGGCCGGGGGAGACGCGCACCGTGATCGTGTTGAAGTACATGGCGACAGCGGAGGTCGGCGCGCTGCAGGCGCGCGAGTCGGCGCCGGCGCGACGCGGATAGGATGCGCCATCGAAGAAGCGGTCGTCGACGACGATGTCCTTCACGCTCTCCACGCCGCGGCTGCGGAGCGCGGCGGCGATTGTCCAGACGCGTTCGCTTACGAGCATCGGGTCGCCGTTGCCCCAGAGATAGAGCGTGCCCACGCGGCCGGCGGCGTCCGGCGCCCGGTCGGCGGAGAGGCGCGTCTCGAAGTGGTAGTCGGGGCCGAGGGCGGCGAGCGCCGCGACCGCGGTGATGATCTTCATGCAGGAGGCGGGATTCAGTTGCAGGTCGGCCTGGTGCGTCGCCAGCAGCGCCCCTGTCCGAGCATCGGCGACGGCGATCGAGGTGCGCTGCGGGTTGAGCCCGTGCCGCCCGAAGGCGCGCTTGAAGCTGATCTCCTTCGCCGACGCCGTGGCGGCGAGGACGATGAGGAGGGTGAGCGCGAGGGGGAGGATTTTGTATCTGTTTGACATTGTTGGATTTTATGCGTAGTCCTGATGCGTTTTCGTGGGTCTGTCGAGGGGGGAATTGTCCATGGAATGGTCTGCTCGGTCAAGGGGAGAAGGGGTGCGCAGGGGACTTCGGTGCCGCGCGCTGCTGATCACCCTCGGTGCGATCGCTGTGCTCGCCCTGGGCTTCGGCTGCACGAAGAAGGATCGAGCCGGGACCCTGACCGTCGCCGTCCCGCAGGGGCCGGTGACGCTCGATCCGCGGCTGACCGCCGACGCCACGGGGGATAAGATCGCCCACCTCATCTGCGACGGGCTCTTTCGGAAGAACGCAGAGCTCGAGATGGTCCCCCTCCTCGCGGAGCGCTTCGAGCAACTCTCCGAGACCTCGTATCGCTTTCACCTCCGCCCGAACGTCCTCTTCCATGATGGCACGCCGCTGACCGCCGAGGATGTCGCCTACACCTATCGCTCGATCATCGACGGGAGCGTCCCCTCGCCGTATCGCAGCTCGTTCGACCGCATCAAAAAGATCGTCGTCGAGGGGCCGCTCACGGTGCGCATCGACCTCGTCGAGCCCTACGCGCCCTTTCTCGTCATGCTCAGCCGCGGCATCGTGCCGAAGCGGGCCGCGGAGCGGATGGGCGACGCCTTCGCGACGCACCCGATCGGCACCGGGCCCTATCGCTTTGTCCGCTTCGTGACCGATTCGATCGTCGAGCTGGAGGCGAATGAACGTTATTTCGGTGCGAAGCCGAAGACGAAACGGCTGCAGTTTCAGATCATCAAGGACGACAACATCCGGGTGCTCAAACTCATCAAGGGGGATGTCGACCTCGTGCAGAACGGCGTCCCGCCGCTGCTCATCGAGAATATCGTTGAGAAGCCGAACCTCACGAAGCAGGAGGACACCGGCATCGTCGTCTCCTACATGGGTTTTAACCTGGCAGACCCGATTCTCAAGAAGCAGCGGGTTCGGCAGGCGATCGCCTACGCGATCGACCGCGACGAGACCATCTCCCACCGCTGGCAGGGGCTCGCGGTGAAGGCGAACTCCATCCTCGCGCCGAGCAACTGGGCCTACGACCGCGACCTCGGGCAATACGGCTACGACCCGCAGAAGGCGATGCGGTTGCTCGACGCGGCGGGCTACCCGGACCCGGACGGCGCAGGGCCGAAACCGCGCCTGGCGCTCACGCTCAAGACCTCCACGAACAAGGAGCGCATCGACATCGCGCGGATGATCGCACACCAGCTCGCGAAGGTGGGGATCGCGCTCACGGTGGAGCCGTATGAGTGGGGGACCTTCTTCCGCGACGTGAAGACGGGCAACTTCCAAGTCTACACGCTCTCGTGGGTCGGCATCATCGAGCCCGATATCTTCTATGACGTCTACGATTCGAAGATGGTGCCGCCGGCGGGGCTCAACCGCGGGCACTACGCGAACCCGAAGATCGACGCGCTCGTGCGCGCGGGACGCCGGACGATGGACCGGGCGAAGCGCAAGGAGATCTACAAGCAGGTCCAGCGGATCCTCTTCGAGGAGCTCCCCTCCATCCCGCTCTGGTACGAGAAGAACGTCGTCGTCTATCAGAGGGACCTCGCAGGGGTCTCGCTGCGGCCCGACGCGTCGTATCGCGTTCTCGTCGATATCGAGAAGCAATAGCAAAGGACCGGGGGCTGATGTTCCAGTACATCGTCAAACGGGTGCTCACGGCCGTGCCGGTCCTCCTGGCGGTCTCGACGATCGTCTTCTTTCTCATCCACGCGATCCCCGGCGACCCGGTCGACCTGATCCTGGGCGAGCAGGCGCTCGCCGCGGATCGTGTGCAGCTGCGCGCCCAGCTGCACCTGGACGAGCCGCTCGCCGGGCAGTATGGGCATTTTCTCGCGGGGCTTGCGCATGGCGATCTGGGCGTCTCGCTCTTCGACCGGCGTCCGGTGACCGAACACCTGCGCGATCGCTTCGGCGCCACCGCGCTGCTCGCCTGTTGTGCGATGTTTCTCGCGGTCGCCGTGGCGATCCCGCTGGGGATCATGGCGGCGGTGCGGCGCGGGACGCTGCGCGATCAGGCGGCGATGGTCGTCGCGCTCATCGGGATCTCCGTCCCGAACTTCTGGCTGGGGCCGGTGCTCATCCTCCTCTTCGCGGTGGAGCTGGCGATCCTGCCGATCTCCGGGCGCGAGTCGCTCGTCTCGCTCATCCTCCCCTCGATCACGCTCGGCGCGGCGCTCGCCGCGATGCTCTCGAGGCTGACGCGCTCCTCGATGATCGAGGAGATCCGCAGCGACTACGTCACCACCGCGCGCGCGAAGGGGCTCTCGGAGCGGGCGGTCATCTACAAGCACGCGCTGCGCAACGCGCTCAACCCGATCATCACGATCATCGGCCTGCAGGTGGGGTCGCTGCTCGCCGGCACGATCATCACGGAGAAGATCTTCAACTGGCCGGGGGTGGGGATGCTCCTGCTCGACTCGATCTCGCGGCGCGACTATCCGGTGGTGCAGGGGTGCATCCTGGTGATCGCGTTCGCATACGTGTTGGTGAACACGGCGACCGACTGCCTCTACCGCGCGGTCGATCCGAGGGTGAAATTGTAGCATTCAGCCATCAGCTTTCGGCTGTCAGCGAAAACGGAAACGTCCTTTGCTGAAAGCGGAAACGACGTGAATGGATCGTATGAAGTCATTGACGGCAAAAATCGGTGCCGTGGTCATCCTCCTCATGGTGGTGATGGCGCTCTGTGCGCCCTGGATCGCCCCACAGGATCCGGCGACCTACCATCTGGACGACGCCTTCCACGGCCCCTCGCACGAATTCCTGCTCGGAAACGACGCCGACGGACGCGACATCCTCTCGCGCATCATCTACGGCGCGCGCGTCTCGCTGGGGATCGGCATCGCTGTGGTCGGCGTCTCGCTCGTGGTCGGCTGCTTCGTGGGGCTCGTCGCGGGCTATGCGGGCGGGGCGATCGACCGCGCCTTTCTCTTCGTCTCGGACGTCTTCCTCGCCTTCCCCGGCTTTCTCTTCGCGATCGCGGTGGCCGCCTTCCTCACCCCCTCGATCGCCAACGTCATCCTCATCCTCTGCATCAAGGGGTGGGTGACCTACGCGCGGCTCGTGCGCGGGCAGGCGCTCGCCCTCAAGGAACGCGAGTTCGTCACCGCCGGCCGCGCGATCGGCGCCGGCTCCGGCCGTATCATGTTCCGACACCTCTTTCCGAACATGATCGGCCCGATCGTGGTCAACGCCAGCTTCGGGATGGCCGGCGTGATCATGATCGAGTCGGCGCTCTCCTTTTTAGGGCTGGGCGTCCCGGTCGACGTCCCCTCGTGGGGGGCGATGATCGACCAGGGGACGCAGTACCTGCTCATCGCGCCGCACCTCTCGATCTTCCCCGGCATCGCGATTGCGCTCGTGGTGCTGGGCTTCAACTTCCTGGGCGACGGCTTGCGCGACAAGCTCGCCCCGCGGAACAGGTGAACGCATGCACACCCTCGGCGACCTGCTGATGCTCGGATTCGACGGGATGCGGATGACCCGTTCGTTGGAGCTCTTCCTCAAGGAGACCGGTGCGGGCGGGGTGATCCTCTTCGCGCGCAACTACAAGCGCCCACGGCAGCTGCGCGGGCTCATCGACGCGCTCTGCGACGCGGCGGGACGGCGGCTGGTGGTCGCCGTCGATCAGGAGGGGGGGCGCGTCGCCCGCTTTGGACGCCCCTTCACCGCACTTCCGCCGATGCGTGCGCTCGGCCGCGCGGGCGTCGACGCGAAGCGGACGGAGGCGGTGGGCGCGCTGTTGGGCGAGGAGCTGCGCGCGGTCGGCGTCACGCTCGACTTCGCCCCGGTCCTCGACGTCGATACGAACCGCGCCAACCCGGTGATCGGCGACCGCGCCTTCTCGCACGATCCGCAGCTCGTGGCGGAGCTGGGTGCGGCCTTCGTGCGCGGCATGCAGGGGGTGGGGCTCGCCGCCTGCGGGAAGCACTTCCCCGGCCACGGCGACACCGACCTCGATTCGCACAAGGCGCTGCCGCTGCTCCCGCACACGCGTGGGCGCTTCGAGGCCTGCGAGCTCGTCCCCTTCCGCGCGGCGATCGCCGCGGGGGTGGCGGCGATGATGACCGCGCACCTCGCGATCCCGAATCTCGATGCCGAATGGCCGGCGACCTTCTCCCACCGGATCACGACGGGGTTCTTGCGCGAGGAGCTGGGCTTCGACGGCTGCGTCTTCACCGACGACCTGACGATGGCGGGAATCGCGGGCGTGGTCCCGATGCACGAGGTCGCCTGGCGGGCGATCGCCGCGGGTGCGGACGTGGCGCTCATCTGCCATCGCCCGGAGGTGCAGCGCGCCGCGCTCGAAGGGCTGCGCAAGGCGGTCGACGACGGCGCGCTCGCCGAAGCGCGCGTCGCCGATGCGCTGCGCCGGGCAGCACATCTGCGCGAGGGCTTCGAGGCGGAGGCACAGCGCCCCTCGCTGCGGAGGATCGGCTGTCGTGCCCATCACCGTCTCATCAGGACCCTCGGACGGGTTCCTTCCGGTGGCGGGGAGGATCCGACCGCTCAGTGGACCCCCTGTTCCTTGCCGTAGTTCGCTCCGCCGGTGGTGACCGCCTCTCGTTGCATGTGCTTCGCCGCTTCGACGAGGCGGTCGGCGGCCGCGCAGTTGCGTTCCCCCTCCGTCGCCGGGATGAGTTCCCGAGAGGATTCGACGATCTGTAGCGCGATCCGCTTCGCGGCGATCAACTCCTCGTCGTCGATCTCGTAGACGTCCGTGGTGTCGGCCCGCGCGACGGCGAGCGCGGCGACGCCCTCCGCGAAGCGCCTGAGCCCCAGCGACCAGGAGTACTTCTCATAGCAGCGCTCGTCGAGGGTGAGCAGATCCTCACAGGTGCTCGTCCGGCCGAGGAGCGTCTCGAGCATCTGGAGGAGGAAGCTCTTGTCGCGGTAGTCGTCTGCGCATTCCATCACCTGGTCGTTGATCTCGCGGCAATGCTGGTTGAGTTCTTCAATCGTGGCGTCATCCAGCAGCTGGACGTCGACCAGGGCTTGCTGCAGATACCGGAAGACCGCTGCCCGTGCTTCCCGTGGTTCCATCGTCTCCTCCTTGTGGTTGGTGTCCCCTCTTGCGCAGATTATCGTCACGGGTCCAGATACGTTTCCTCCTTCGCAGAGAATCCATTCTCCGCGGAGAATCCCCGAGGCCGTGGATCCGCATCGAGGTGGTGGGGTATCGACCCCGCAGCTCTCCGAGTCGCTCGATCTCCCCCTGAAATCTCCATTCGGCTCCCCGGCACGGGAATCGCAAAAAAAGCAATAATTTCAGTTATATAGATAGGAATCCCCGGAAATGTCGAAAATTTGGGATGTTGGCCCCCCTCTTGCATTTACTAGGGGGCGCGGAGGGCCCCGATTGGAGGGGGCATCCAGAAAAAACTTATGAATTCAGCTGTTTAGAATATGCCCCCGATTGTTGGGGGAATGCCAAAGTGGTGAGAGGAGTCCCATGGCTCGCGTTGGACAGCAACACTTTGCGGAGAACTGGCAGAAGAAGAGCGTGCGCGAGGAGGGGAACGACCAGCGCCGCCAGGTCAACCAGCGCCAGTCGCAGCAGGCCAGCCGCATGCAGCAACAGCAGCCCACGCGCCAGCCGACGAACGCGAAGGGCGCCGACCGGGCGCAGAGCGCGCCGGAGGCGAAGAAACCGGGGCATGCGGAACGCCGGGCGACCGAACAGCAGACCGTGCAGAAGGCGCGCCCCGAGACGCAGGATCAGGCGGCGCGACAGAGCCAGCTCTCGTCGCAGCAGTTTCTCAAGGCGCGCGCCGATGCGCAGAACTTAAAGAACCTCGCGTCGCGCACACCGCAGGCGACCTCCGGCCGCGAGGCGGCGACGAAGGAGGCGGTGACGAAGAAGGGGGAGCCGGACGGCGCGCAGCTGCAACAGCAGCAGCCGCAGCAGGCGACCTCCGCACGGTTGGCCAACGCCGCCCTGCAGCAGGCCGCACAGCAGGCCGCGCAGCGAAACGCCGCGAATCTCGCCGCGCTCGCGCAGAAGCCGGTTCCGAAGGGGAAGGCGACGGAGACGAAGAAGGGGGCGGAGGCCCAGCGGACCGCTGTCAGGCAGTCGACGCCGCAGGCGGCGCGCGGGCAGCAGGCCGCACGGGCGACGGCGCAGAGCGGGCAGGGCGCGGCGCCGGCGCGCACCGCCGAGGGCGGGGTCAAGAAGACGCAGAGCGACGCCGGTCGCCGCAGCGATGGCACGAAGAAGAAGGGGGAGGGTGCGCGCACCACCGGGGGGCGCGGCGCATCGGGTGCGGCACGCGCGCAGACTGGCCGACAGCTGGGTGGTCTGATGAGCGGCCTCGGGCACGAGGGGCACGAAGCGCTGGATCCCTTCGAGGTCGAGGCGAGCGCGATCGACGCGGTTGCCGAAGAAGAGGCGGCCCCCGCCCCGACGGTGCAGGTCTTCAACGAATTCGACACGACGCGGCCGGGGATCGACGCGGTCCTGCCGCTCGCGCAGCGCTACCGCAACGATGTGGAGAAGCGCCTGACGCTCGACGCGATCGCGCAGCTCGATGAGGAGCTGGAGGGGGAGATCCGCGATTGCTTCGAGACGGCGCGGCTTTCCGATCGCCTGCAGGGCGAGCTGGCGGACGAGATCAGGACGGCGGACTTCCTCTACAAGACAGTCTACGGGGGGATGATTGGCTAGCTACGGTTTCAACTCGGCGCTGATGAGCACGCTCTCGTATATCCGCGAGCGACCGTCCGACTCCATCCTGTCGGATTTCGGTGCGGTGGACTTTTCGGCGCTTCCCTCGCGCGGTTTTTTGAAGGAGCTCTTCCCCGACGAGCAGCTCTCCGGGCTGTTGGGCGATGCGCTCCCCTCGCGCCGCTTCGCGCACTTCGGGTCGGCGGACGGGTTGACCGGACGCGCGCCGCGCGGCTTCTTCGGCCTCCCCGACTTCGCGAGCCAATTTCTGAGCGGGGGACTCCTCTTCGGCGGCGGGAGCTTTTTGGGCCTGCCGACGCGGACGAACGCGGCGCAGCAGATCGGTGCGCTGGGAGGTGGGGGCCGGGTGCCGGGCATCCAGGTTGCGCCGCCGAACACGACGCCGCTGCACTCGGCGCCGCAGCCGGCCGGCAGCGGCGGGAACATGCGCTTTCACACGCCGCGCGAGGGGGAGGACGAGGGCGCAGGCGGGGACTTCGTTTCGCGCGACGATATCGATGCGGCCGCCGGAACGCTCGTCGAGAACGGCTACGGCAGGGAGGAGGCCGATGCGATCGCCGATCGCGCGGAGCGCGAGGCAAACGGCGAGCGCGGGGACTTCCGACGGATCGTCGGCGGCGGAATGCCGCAGAAGCCGACGCAGGGTGATCTCTCCGACGAGGAATACGATCGGAAGCTCGCCGCCTGGCACAAGCAATTCGGCGAATGGTACGCGCACAACGTTCAGGGGCTCGATGCAGCGCAGAGTACGGATTTCGTCCAGGAGGCGGCGTACGCGCTGGGCGATGGTTCGCTGGGGAGGAGCTTCTCCATTCAACGCGATACGAGCAGCCCCGGCCCGAACAAGGGGTGGAGGATCACGGACGATCCCGGCTTCGGCGGCTATGGGGAGGGGAACCATATCTTTGAGAAGGACGGGCAATGGCACCGCAATCCCGGTTGCACGGATCGGATCAAGGACATCACGGTCGATGGGAGCGGCGCCAATCGCACAGTGACGATCGCTGCCTCCGATCCCGACGACGAGAAATTCTACGATATCTCGTATGTCGATCTGAACGAAAACGGCCTCGAGGTCTACGAGTACATCGATGAGGATGGCAGTACCGGCAAGGTCTATCGCAGCCGCGACGGAAAGTGGTTTACGAATCCCGAGGGGACGACGGAACTCGAGGGCGATCCGCGGCGCGTGCGGGGGCGCTTGGTCTTCGAAGAGGGTCCGCGCGAGCCGATCCCCGGCCTCACCGACGCACGTCAGTATATGAATCACCTCGACGGCGCGATCGCGGCTTATCGCTCGGAGCTCGAGGCGCTGGAAGCCGAGCGCAAACGAGTCGATGCCGACCGCGTTGCCGCCTTCCAGGAGCGGGTGCAGGCGACGCTGCCGAGAGGCGCGCCGATGACGATCGCCGCAAACGCGGAGAGCGGGCGGATCGAGATTTCGATCCCCGAGGGGAAGGCCGCCGATGCGGCGAAGCTCTTCGGGAGCAGCGGCTCCGGCACGATCGAGAAGGAGTCATTCAACGAGGCCTTCGATCTCCTCCCGCGCGGGACCGGCGTGGAGTTCAATGGATCGACGATCTCGGTTCGCGGCGACGCCCATGCGCGCCTCGGCCGCGTCGTTCGCGCGATGCCGCGCCCGGTGACGGTCGCCGAGATCGACGCGTCGAGCGCCGGCGATCTGCGCGGCGTACGCCGCGCGGTGCGCCAGGCATTGCGCTCGGCGGTACGCAAATCCGGCTCGCGCAAGGCGAGTAAACTCACCATTACAAAGCTCACGATTCCGGAGAACACATTCACAGAGTCGCAGATCGAAGAGATCGTCGCGGAGGAGGCCGCGCGCTTCTCGGTCGAGGATGCTTCCGCGCCGACCTTCACGGTGGAGGGGAGCTATAAGGGGAGCACGCCGATGCCCCCGACGCCGCCAGCAGGAGGGGGCACACCGGCGAGCGGCGCCCCGACCGGTGGGACGGGGTCGACGGCGTCGAGAGCTGCGAGGCGATGCGATCGGGGCGCGGCTA
>CAYPII010000001.1:25911-68304 GCA_964410765.1 uncultured Myxococcales bacterium
GTCGACCGCGGGTGATGCACCACCCGCGGTGCCAACAGCGACGGCGACGCCGCCCGAGGATGTCGCTGCGACTCCCCCTTCGGGCGACAGCGCAACGGCCAGAGCCGAAGGTACATCGCCGGAGACACCGCCGCTTGCACCGCTGCCTGAGGAACCACCGACGGAGCCGATTCCGGCTGCAACGGCCGATGCGAGTACGACGGAAACATCGCCTACCGGGGAAACGCCTCCGGCACCGGAGGGTGAGAGGATTCCCTCTGGGACGGAGCTCTCGAGCGAGGAGCGTGAGGCCCTGGCCGATTTGGAACCGGTTGGACCGGCGCCGACGGATTCCACGACGGCACCCGAGGCGCCGCCCTCTGCACCGACGGACGGCGAACGCATGGCTGATGCCAGCGCATCGCGTGCTGGTCCACCGCCGCCACCCGTCGATGCACCGCCGCCTCCGCCGGCGCCCGCGAACGCCCCGACGAATGCGCAGAGCGATCCATCCGGCATCGCCGGAATCGGTCTGGAGCCGGTCGTTCCCATCACGCCGCCCGAGCGCAGCGCGGCCCCAGCAGAAGCGCCGGCGCCGGCCGCCGATCCGGACTCTCTCGTCGTCGCCGACGCAAGCGGCGTCCGCCTGAGCGATGCGGAGCGCAATGCCTTCCTCGTGGCGTATCGACGGGATCGCCTGGACGTGCAGGAGTCCGTGCAGAAGGGCTTCCAGCGAGAGGAGAATGAGCGGTATCGGAACAACGAAACCCCGATCCGGCGGACGATCCTCTTTCGGCCGGACAATCCGCACCATCGCGCCCGCTATCAGCAGCGAATGCTGCGACGCGTGACGGAATGGTCTGCGGCTCGCGTCGGGAGCGGCGATGCCCGTCAGCAGGCCCTCTATGTCCATGCGGCGCTCACCGAGGCGAAGGCCGAGGAGGGGCGGCTCGGTTCCCGCGCGATGCAGGGATTCGGTACCGGCTTTGCGCGGGTGCAGGGCGACGCACCCTATCCGGTTGCGACCGCCTCGTATCTCAGTCCAAATGGGCGCGGAACGCGGCGCGTCGTCGTCGACATGCAGCACCCCGACACGTCGGTTGTCGTCCCCGATCCCTTTCTCGATTCCCCTGCGGTGCCGACGCCGATCTATACGAAGGGATTCGATGCGCGCGCGCATCAGCTCCTGCCCGCGTCGTCGGTGATCGCGATCGCTGACGCAAGCGATGTGCCGCAGGGAGAAGCAGCGGCCGCGATCGATCAACCTCCCGCGCCGACGAATTCAGCTCCGACGCTGGCGAGTGCGGAGATACCACCAGCGGATGAAACACGTGGGACGACCGCGCCGCAGACCGATACACCGGCGCGGACAAGGGCGGAGGGGGCGACGGCCGAGCAGACGGATGGCCCGATCGTGCCGCCGACCGATGCGATCCTCAGCACCCCCTATCGGGTTGCCGGTCAGAGCGTCGACTTCATCCTCCCGAGCGACGTGCGCGCGGAACTCGATGCGGCCCTTCCCGCCATCCGCGAGAAGGCGGAGGAATTAACACTACGAGCGGATGAGCAGCGGGACTATTCGATTGAGGAATACGATCGGGCGTTTCAGAAGAACATCCTCAAGGGGATCGCGCTCTTCGTTCATGATCGCACGCGGGGATGGAGCGCCGATACGAGCGATCGTGCGCCGGAGACGCTCTCATTGCAGGAGGCCATCGTACAGCAGCGCGGCGAGTGCTCCGAGCGGACGAACTTCCTCTACGCGGCGATGCGCCATGCGCAGCAGGCCTCCACGAGCCCCGTGCGTGATGATCTTTATGGGGCCGATATCCGTTTCGCACAGGTCTTCAAGATGCACGATGGAACGAACGGGCCGCATGCCTGCCTCGCGGTCAATTTTGGAGAGGACCAGAAGACGCTCTTCGACATCGGCTATCCGGGCATGGCGACAGGACTCGTCAGCGTGACGCTGGTGACGCCGCAGCATCAGGAGTATGCGGTCGTCGATCTCCCCACCTACGTGGGATCGTTGCTGAGCAACAAGTCGCAGGAGCTGTCACGTCAGGGGAAGCATGAGGAGGCGGACGAGCTCCTGGTGGCGGCGACGACATTGGCCGATGGAAACGGCTATGTTCATTCCAGACGGGCTATCCACGATCATAATATGGCGATTCATTATCGCCGGAGTAACCGTCAGCGGGCACAGGGTTACCTGACAAGCGCGCGTGAGCAGTTACAGAAGGCGAAACAAACGAGCGATTGGAGCGCAATTCGTTCGATGGATCGAAGCGCCGTTGCGATCGTTCAGCGCAATTTGCGGCGTTCCCTGTAATACCTCATCCTTCGCCGACGTTCTTCCCAAAAACCCTTGTCATTTGAACGGTTCGCGGCCTAGAGTCGGCGTGTCATGCCGACCGATCCGATCATCGTTTCCATCATTATAGGGGGCGCCTTTCTGCTGGGGCTGGGGGGCGGCCTTCTCCTCTTCCTCTTCCGCCGCCAGCAGTGGCGCGCCGCCGAGGCGCTCGCTGTCCAGCGTTTGAGCGACGCCGAGGCCGCGCTCGTGCGGGAGCGCGAGGAGCGCCGCAGCGAGCTCGCCAACCTCGGGATGACCTTCAAGGGGCTCTCCAGCGAAGTGCTCAAGGAGAGCCGCGAGGAGTTTCTCCGTCAGGCCGAGCCGCGCATCGGCGAGCACGTGAAGCCCCTGGCCGAGGCCCTGCACCGCTATGAGGAGGCGCTGCGCACGATCGAGGGGGAGCGCCAGGACGCCTACGGGGGACTCAAGAGCATCATCGCGGCACTCCAGGAGGGGCACGCGCGGCTGGCGCACGAGACGACGACCCTCTCGCAGGCGCTGCGCAACCCGGTGGCGCGCGGGCGCTGGGGCGAGATGACCCTCCGGCGCGTCGTCGAGGTTGCCGGGATGTCGGACTACTGCGACTTCACCGAGCAGGGGACGGTGGAGGGCGCGGGTGGGCGGCTGCGCCCCGATATGGTCGTCCACCTCCCCGGCGGGCGGCAGGTGGTCGTCGACTCCAAGACGCCGATCGACGCCTACGCCGACGCGATGGAGGCGACCGACGAGGGGGCGCGGTCGACCGCGCTCGCGGCGCATGCGCAGGCGGTGCGCGAGCATATGCGCGCGCTGGGGCAGAAGGCCTACTGGTCGCAGTTCGAGCAGTCCCCCGACTTCGTCGTCCTCTTCCTCCCCGGCGAGTCCTTCTTCTCCGCGGCGCTCGAACAGGATCGCGCCCTCTTCGAGGAGGGGATGCGCAACCGCGTGGTCCTCGCCACGCCCACGACGCTCATCGTCCTGTTGCGCTCCGTCGCCATGGGGTGGCAGCAGCAGCAGGGGGCGGAGAACGCGCAGCGAATCGTCGAGGCGGGCAAAGAGCTCTTCGAGCGCACGAGCACCTTCGCAAGCCACCTCTCCGATGTCGGCACGGGGATCGAACGCGCGATCAAGGCCTTCAACCGCGCAGTCGGTTCCTGGGACAGCCGCGTCGTCCCCGGCGCGCGGCGGCTCAAGGAGCTGGGCGCCTCGAAGAACCCCGACGCCGATGTTCCGCACATCAAGGCGGTGGAGAGCGGCCCGCGGCAGATCGCCTCCATTGGCTCCGACGACGACGACCAGACCGAATCGGCCTAGCACCTCAGGAAGGAGAAGCGCCCGACGCCTGCACCAAGCCGTCCGGGATAGTACGGCGTGCGTATCGGCCGGATTTCAACTGACACTCCACAGCGACATTCACAATTAACCCCTTGAAATCATTGACGATCTCGATATTCGTCAACTTTCAGTGCCTGACCCCGATTTGTTGAATATTCAACTTTCAGTGCCTGACCCCGATTTGTTGAATTCTCCTGCGGAGCCACCGGAAGGTCCGGAACGAACGGACATTACAGGAAAACGTTGAGGTGCTGCTGTGCGATGCGGGTGGTGAGGCGTTCGCCGAAGGGGAGGGAGAAGGTGTGCTCCGGGCCGTCGATCGAGACGATCGCCCCCTCCATGTGCGAGGTGATCGTCACCTTGCCTCCCTTGGGGAGGTGGCCGCGGACGAATTGGTAGACGTGAAGCTTGGAGCGATAGGGCTCGCGGACGAAGTACTGCAGCCGCGCTGTGGTCAGCGCCTGGCGGCGGCCGCCCGCCGAGCGGATGGCGGCGGTGGAGCCGGGGCCGGCGGCGATCCAGACGCCGGAGCTGCGCTGCATCTCGGCGCCCTTGCCCACGTCGATGGTATAGCGCGCCATCTCGGCGGGGGCGGCGGTGGCGAAGAGGATGTCGTTGACCGCCAGCGGGGAGAGCACGCGCCGGCCGATGCGCGCCTCGATCAGCGGTAGCCGTTTGGGCTTCCGCTTGCCGCGCGCGATGGCGTCGAGTTGTGCGCAGAGATCGTCGACGGTGGCGGTGCAGAAGAAGCCGACCGAGTGCCCCGGCATCGAGTTGATGCCCAGGATCGGAGTCCTCCCGGCGCAATGCGCCGCGGCCAGGAATGTGCCGTCGCCGCCGATGGTGAGGATCAGGTCGGCCTTCTCATCGCTGCGCAATTGGCGGCGCCGCATGGTGCGGTGCCGAATGCCGATCGCATCCAGGCAGTCGCGCACTGTCTCCAGCGCGGCCCGGTGCTGCCGCCCCAGGCGCTCCAGGCGGTGCAGGGCCGCCCGGCTCCCCCCCTGCCGGGGCCGCCGGCCGACCCCCCCCTTGTAGACGATGAGAACGCGGTTGAGTTCCATAGCGTTGCTGTATAGTACTGGCTCTTCCTCGCGAGCACAAGGGGTGGGCATGGTCTTCGGCCGCAGCAGGACTCGGCATCGCGTGGCCCTCTTCGGCGGGTCGTTCGATCCCCCGCACCTCGGGCACGTCGCCATCTGCAAGTGGCTCTTTCAGCGCGGCGCCGCCGACGAGGTCTGGGTCATCCCCTGCTTTCGCCACCCCTTCGACAAAGCGCTCTCGCCCTTCGAGGACCGCTATGCGATGTGTCAGCTCGCCTTCCGCAAGCAGGGGCTGCCGATCGAGGTCCTGGACATCGAGCGGCGGCTGGGCGGGGTCAGCTATACGCTGCGCACGATCGAGGCGCTTCTGCAGGAGTATCCCGACTGGCGCTTCACGTTCGTGACCGGCGCGGATGTCGAGAGCGATTCGGCGGGGTGGCACCGCTTCGATGCGATCCGGGAGCTCGTCGAGATCGTCCGCCTCCCGCGCGGGCCGCTCTCGCCCATTCCCGACATCAGCTCCACCGAGATCCGCCGCCGGGTGCACGACGACGAACCCTTCGCCGACCTCGTCGAGGAGGAGATCGCCGTCTACATCCTCACCAAGCATCTCTATCGCTGAATGTCAGAAGGCGCCGGTGGGGAGGAGGAGCCCGACCGTCGGGATCACCATCACCTGCCAGCCGCTGGAGAGAACCGCGTGGGCCTTCGCCTCGGCGCCGAGCGCGATCCCCACGCCGTCCTCCTTGCCGTTGAAGTGGACGAGGAGGTCGAAGCCCGCCATGCCGCCGATGCCTGCGCTCATGTCGCTGCCGTAGAGCCCCATCACATCGAGGCCGAACTTGAAGCGTGTCCAGATCGAGGGCATCCCCTCCAGGCCGATCGTCGCGGTCGCGAGCGAGGGGAGCTCGATGTCATCGTAGGGGCGCGACTGTGAGGGATGGTTCGCCACGTTGTCGAGACGCAGCGACGGGGTGAAGGCGCCCGCCTCGGTGAAGAGCTGGAAGTGCTGCATCGGCCAGTCGCGCAGGCCCTTGTGGATGACGACGCCCGAGAGCCACCCCTCGCCGGTCGATCCGGTGAGGTAGGCGCCGGGCGCGTAGCCAAAGTCGGTGCTTTCCACCGCCGTGAGCTCCAGCGGGTCGGGGGTCATCGCGAGCGCGAGGTTGGCACCCATCCCGCCGTTCATCGCGACGTCGTTCTTCGCCGCACCGCCGACCCCCATCACCAGGGCGCCGAGGCCGAAGCTGGCGAGATCGATCCACATCGTGCGGCGCGCGATCGCTTCGTCCGAGCGCGAGGAGCGCTTCTCCGGTGACTCCATCCCGATGTAGCCCGCGAGTCGCACGCAGCCGAGCAGATCGGAGAGCCCGCCCCCCTGACCCGCCTTGCCGCCGGCGAAGAGGAATCCCGCGCCGCCGGCCGCGCGCGCGGCGAGCAGGCCGTAGTACCAGCCGGTGCCGGCGCGCAGGGGGACATTGAGCTGGTTGCCCGAGGCGCCCAGGAATGTGGCGCCGAGCTGAAAGGCGGGGACGTTCGCCATGCTGCCGCGGTCGGCCCCCGGCTCGTTCGTCAGCAGACCGTAGTCAGTGAGCGCATCGGTCGGCGCGGTGAGGACCTTGTCCATCAGGGCGCGCTGCCCCCAGCCGTGTCCCATGCCGAAGAGGTACTGCGCGATCGCCATCGCGCCCACCTCGGAATCGATCGCGCCGCCGTTCTCCGTCGGCGCATCGCCGTAGGCGAGCGAGAGCGAGAGCATGAAGGTGAGGTCGAGCCCGTTGAGTTCGTTGCCTTCGCCGCTGTAGCGCACGCCGTAGTAAAACGACGGGCCGATGTTGATCGTCGGAAAGCGATTGTCAGAAAATCGGAATTCGCCGCTCGCGTCGACGCGCTGCCCCCAGTGGAGGAGCATCTTTTCCTCGCCCGGGAAGGAGAAGGTCTCCCCCTCCAGGACGCGGTCGGGTTGCCCGCGCGTCTTTTTGCCGAAGCCGAGCATCGGGGTGGTCGTGACGTTGAGTCCCGCCACGTAATTGCCGGCGTCGGTGAAATACGGGAGGCTGCGCGTCGTGCGGCCGAGCCCGATCATCGCCCACCAGCTGGAGTTCTCCGTCGTCGTCCCCTCGGCGAAGGTGGAGGGAAAGAGCTTTCCCTCCGTCCGGTCGAGACCGAATTCGAGCAACAGGGGAAAGCGCTCCTGGAAGCTCTCCGCGTACTCGTAGGAGAGGCGGAAGCTGTGCCCCAGCCCGCCACCCTCGGAGAGCGAGGTGTCGAGCGGGATGCGCAGGTCGTAGCCGAACCCGAAGCGCGAACGGTCGAGCGCCGTGTCGGTCGATTCGGTCTTCTTGGGAATCAGGACATCACTCATGATTGCCTCCTCCGTGTCGATGTGCGTCGTTCATCTTCCACGGAGAAGAACCTCCCTTTCCTCGGACCACAATGCGCGCCGTGCCAGCCGGACGCGTCAGTCGATCGTGCGATGCGTCTCAATCCTCCAGGATTGAAAACTGTCCCACGGCGTCGCGCTCGTTGAAGAAGTTGTCGTAACAGCGGCTTCCCTCGAACTCCTCCTCGTTGCCCAGCGGATCGCAGAGCCAGCCGTTGAGGACGACGAACATCATGACGTCCTTGAAGGCGAAGGAGAGATCGTCGTCGGAGCCGAACTTGCCGCCGGTGACGAAGGTGACCACCCCCGTCTCCGGGTCGACATCGCGGCCGCGCAGAAAGGCGGAGCCGCCGTTGTAGTCGTTGTCCTCCTCGGGGCAGCCGGCCGGGATCGTCGCCTCCTCGTCCTTGAAGAGCAGCCCTTCGAGGTAGCGCCAGGAGCTCGCCGGTTTGCCGTTGCGGATAGCGTTGTCGGTGTTCTTCTCGCAGATCGGCGGTAAACTTAAGCTCGTATCGGTCAGGTTGATCTTGTGTTCACCCTTTGCGAAGTCGATCTTCTCGTCGGGGAGGACGTTGAGATCCTCCGGCCCCTTCTGGGGTTTGAGCATCCCCGTCGTGAAGCTGAGGTGGAAGACGGCGTCCATCGGTGGCTTGGGTCCCAGCGGCCCGCCGGGATTGTGGAAGTAGGTCGGTCCGAAGAAGCGCAACCCGACCTCCTCGAAGGTGATTCGTCCATCGACGCGGTAGTGCCCCGTGTCGATGTCGGAGAGGTTCTGTGGTTCGTCGATGTGCTTGCAGAGGTTGTCGTATTCGCCCCCCGACATCTCGTCGGGGGCGTGGAGCGCGGGGCTGTCGAAGCGCCCGCCGCTGGCGTAGAAGAAGGCACAGGCCCCTTTGCCGGCCTCCTTGGCGCCGGCATCGGTGAAGATCCTGAGCCCTTCGGCGCTGCACGGATTGACTACGGCGCATTGCGAGGGCTCGCTCGGGCGTTTTTCCGGCGGGGCGACCGGCCCCGGGTAGGAGAGCGTCGCGGTGAAGATGCGCCAGCCGTTCGCGCGCGTACCCTCTGGGACGTTCGGATAGTCCTCGAATATCCCGCGTTCCCCCTCCGGGCGCAGGGTGTCGAAGGCCAGGTTCGCATAGTCGAAGAGGAAGTCGTCATCGTACGCCTCTGAGACCGGATGCGTATCGAGCGCGCGGAAGATCGCGGTGACCCCGTCGTTGGGGACCGAAAGCGTTTCCTCTCCGTCGCTCGTCGTGATCATCATCTCGTCGAAGGGATCGAGGATGAGGGCGCCGGTGAAGAGCTGCAGGTCGGTCTCCTTGGCCTCGCCGTGGTCGAGCTTGAGCTTCATCTCCTCGAAGGAGGAGATGGAGGAGAGGCCGGGGAATTGCGGGTTGAGGATTGCGGCCATCGTCTGCGTGACGCGCAGGACGAGCTTTCCGGTGCGCGGGTTGATGGCGCCCAGCAGCCGCGCGGTGAGCGTGGTGTTGCGGAAGCTCCCGTCCGGATTGCGTGCTGGCGTCCCCGCGGCGGTGAGCTCCTGCGCTTCGATGACGACCTCCGCTTCGTAGAGGCGCTTCGAGATGTCGCTCCCCTCGTCGCGGTGGAAGTCGATGCAGCCGAAGAGCGGCATCGTCTCCGGCGAGAAGGCGCCCGGGGCCATGTCGAAGCCGGGCGCGTCGAGCGCGACCGGATCGAGATCGAATATCTCATCCACCATCTCGCCGGTCGATTCGTCGACCACCGGGATGGAGCAGCGCATCCCCTTGCCGGCGGGCGGCTGTACCTCGTCGATCTTTGCCTTCGTGTCGAGCCAGCGGAAGACATCCGCGTCCTCGCCGCGGATGGCGATCGAGGTGATGCGCAGCGCGCTCTGGGCGGTGTCGGCGACGCGCAGGAAGAGCGGCATGGCCACGTCGACCGTCTGCGTCGTGATCCCCTTGAAGGAGAAGGCCCTGCCGTCCGGGACGCTCTGGGTCCCCACCGATGTCTTGAAATAGAGTTCGAGCGCCGGCGTTTCGCGAATGGTGGTGGTGCCCGAGACCTCCGTCGTGATCTCGCCGGCGTCGGTGCTGATGGTGAGCCGCGCCCGGTCGGTCACGGCACTCCCCACACCCGCCTGACTTCCGTCGCTGCCGGCGAGATCGTCCGGCTGATAGACGACGACGACGTAGGCGCTCGTCTCGTCGTAGCCCGGCTGATAGGGGGGGAGGGTGATGGGGAGCGTTGCACCCTGTGTGTGCCCCCCCGCCAGTGCTCGTCCGACACGCTCGGCGATCTCCGCGAAGCGCTTCGCGACGAAGACCGCCCCCTTCGGCACGACGAACTGGCCGGCGGAACGGCTCTGGGCGATTTCCGCGATGGCGACCTTCGTGATCGTCATCGGCTCAACGCCCGTATTGCGCACCGCGATCACCTGCTTCTGCGCGACCAGTGAGACATCCGAGGTCCCGCGCAAATCGATCGTGAGCAGCGGCGCGGCGTCCGGATCGACGAGCGCGCACTGTCCGTCGACTTCGCCCATCGGGCGTCCCTCCGTCGAAACGGGGAGGAGCTCGCAGGGTTCGGTCGCCGGATCCGCGCAGGGGCCGCAGTCGGTGAAGGCGCCCTCGCCGTCGCAGTCGATCGTGCGGCAGCGGAAGAAGGCGCGCTCGCTGTTGGCCGGGATCGCCGCGTCGCCCACCTCGACGCCGCCGACGTTCGGGGCGGTGACCGCGCCGTCGTCGTCCACGACGTCGACGGAGGCGCTCCCCCCCTGTGCGAGTGCCGTGCCGACGAGCAGGAACTGGTCGGGGCCGATGCCGATCGACTCGATGATCTCCCCCTCCTCGGCGTTGGCCAGCGTCGGGCGGAAGGTGACGGTGAGCAGGAGCGAACCCTGCGGTGCGAGCGTCCCCGTCAACGGGTCGAGCGACTGCACGAGGAAGGGACCCTTCTGCGGTGGGATCGTGTAGCGTACCAGGCTCGTGCCGATGTTCGTCGCGCGGAACTTCGCCGAAGACTCAAAGCGTTCGCCGACGTCGCTGTCATCCTCGGCGATGAAGGTCCCCGAGGAGATCTCCATGTATGTGTCCTCCGGGATCGGCACCGCGGTCTGTTCGCCCCCCGCGTCGATCGCCAACTTCTGCACCTCGATCGACTGTTCGCCGGTGCCGGCGCACTCCGCGAGGGTGGGCGAGATCGAGCCGGTGAAGACGGCGGTGAGGGAGGAGCCCATCAGGAATTCGTCGGCCGCGTCGATCGTGTGGCCCAGCACGGTGCCGGTCACCAGCGTCATCGCGCCGCTCGCGTCCGGCGGCGAGCCCTGAACCGCCGGCAGGTGCGGGAGCTCCTCGCTGCTGCCGGTCGTCAGCGTGAGGCCCGGGATCTCCGCCTCGATGCCGAGCGCGACGATGTAGAAGGAGAAACCGTTCACCGTGATGTTGCCGGAGGCGTCCGCCGTCCCCTCGCCGGTGTTGTTCGTGCCGTCCCCCTCGCCGCGCCCGTTGATGACGATCGGGACGGGGAGACCGTGTCCCTCCACCGTGATGTCGGGGAACTCGCTCCCCTCGATGCGCGCGGTGGAGCCGGAGATGTGGATCGGGAAGGCGGGGACCTCCGTGCAGAGTCCCTCGTCGGGATCGGTGCCGACCTCGATGTTGTCGCCCTTGATCGTGACGCAGAGCTGCGAGGTGAACGAGAGGGTGCACTCGCCCACGCCGGCGCCCTCGCTCGGCGCGGGACCGCCCGGCTCCTCCCCCCCGGGGGGCGGGAAGTAGACGGGGGTGTAGTCCTCCCCCGAGCAGCTCGCGAGGAGCAGCGCGAGGAGGACGACGGCGGTCCCCTCTCTGAAGCGAAATCGTCTCACGTATCGGTCCTCAGTGTGGGCTGGCGCCCGCTGTGCATCCCGTATCGGCGCTTCTCCCGAAATGTTGCGCGATATCGCTCAGCTCGCCGCACGGTAGTCATGACCCACCAGGGCCTACAATATGCGGTGCAGCGGGGCAGCGCGTCATCGGCGAATGACGTCCCGCACCTTTTTTTTCGCAACATTTCTGGAGAGAGAGCGACAAGGGAGGGAGAAAGCGAACGGTATGGTGCAGCAGACCCTCAGAGGAGTGGTGGGGGCGATGGCCGCGATGGTCCTCGTCTGCGCACCGCTCTGTGTGCAGGCCGGTATGGGCGACCTCTTTTCGCGTGCCGCCGGCTGGTGGCAGAGTCGCGCCCTCGTCGCGGCCGCCGAGGAGGGGAGCGTCGAAGAGCCGGAGGGCGGAGGCGTCGAGGAACCGAGCGAAGTGCCCGACGAGGAGTCGGACGACGCAACGGTGCCGGAGGAGGATGCGGCCGATGAGCCGGCGGAGGAGAGGGGGCCCTCGCGCATCCCGGGCAAGTGTGTCGTTCCGCAGGAGCCGCCGGTCACCCTCTGCGAGCTGGGTGCCGGTTTCCTCTGTGTGAACACCCCGCCTGGCGGCGTCGCGCGCGATCGGGTGATCGTGCGCGGGACGATCGACCGCCGCGGGTCGGTGCTCGCCTCGCTGCGCATCGCTGCGCAACACGAGTACACCAAACAGACCGTGCACGTTCCCACCGAGCCGGCTTCCTCGGCCGCGGACTGCTGGGCGGACGATGCGCCGGAGGACTTCTGCCTCGATGCCGACGGACGGTTCGCCGTCCCCGTGCCGCTGGCGGAGGAGGGGCCCTACACGATCACGATCACCGCGAGCCGTCTCTCGGGCGAGACGATCGAAAAGCGCATGCGCACCAGCCGCGTGACGGCGCTCGACTTCGGCGACGAGCGTGTCGTCTTCGATCCGGACGTGCGCGCGAGCGCCTCTGTGGATGCGAACCACGTCCTGGTGACGGCGCAGCTGCTGGACGACTGCAGCTTTTGCGACTTCATCGGCGCTTCCACCGGTGGCGTGACGCTCACGGTGCACAACGACATTCAGGGCCCCGACGGCTCCGTCCGTCAGGTGACCTGCGCGAGCACGGTGGAGCAGGGGGGGCAGGGGCGGTATGTCGTCGGCGTGCCGACCTTTCCGGGCGAGAACCAACTGACGGTCATCGCCTGCAACGCGGCCGTAGAGGGGGCCTGTCCCGCGCTCGAGGGGATCGCCTTCACCGCGGGGGGACACGTCGGACAGCTCGAGATCCTCTCGCCCCCGCCGCAGCCCTCCTATGATGCAGATGAGTGGTCGACGCTCCCCTGGCACTTCTCGCTGGGGCCGGGGGCGTCGTGTGTCACGCTGCGCTTCAACCGCGAGGCGCCGCGCGAGCTCTGCCCCGACGCGGCGGGCGAGTTCTCCGCGGAGCTTTCGCCCAAGGTCGGCATCAACGTCGCGACGCTCTCCACGACGGGACACGCCGACGACTTCGCCTGGACCTTCGGGTGGGGACGCATCGCCTCTCCCTACGGCGACTCCGGCGGCGATCTCGCCCTGCCGGTGGCGGCACAACTCGTGATTCCGAAGGCGACCGCGGCCGACCTCCTCATCCCGCTCCTCAACCACTACTTCGTCTCCGACGAGTTCGACGATCTCCTCGCCGACCTGCTCGACGGCTTCGGCGCCGAGGGGGAGGCGCCGGCGGACGGTGAAGATTCCCCGGCGCCGATCGCGATCCCCAAGTGCGCGGGGGATGGTCTCGGCGGCTTCGGCTACGGGCTGCGCGGGCGTCCGGCGATCGGCGGCATTCGGATCAAGGAGCCCGGTTTCGGCGCGAATCGGCTGGAGCTCGCGATCGTCCTCGACGACGTGCGTGTCGGCCTCGACCTCTTCCCGGACAAGGACGGCGACGGCCAGCCCGACAAGGCGAAGCTCCCGCTCGTGATCGACCTGCAGAAGGCGCGCCTCGACATCGATCTCGTCGTCGAGGACGAAGGGGGTCTGCCGCGCATCCTGCTCACGAGTCCGCACGACGATTGCGCCTACAAGCGGGGGAGCTACTGTAAGCACAAACCGGCGGCGCTGCTGCCGAAGAACCTCGTGGGTGGCGCGAACGGCTGGGGGGGCTTCGTGCGCTGCGACGTGGGGAAGGCCGCGGGGGAGGCGAAGGAGGCCTGCCGCGCGATCAACTCGCTCAACGGGCAGACCGGCGTGGTGAGCGAGAAGGTATTGGATGCGGTCAACGATGCGATCTACTGTTCCGGCTCGGCGGCGCTCACGCGCATCGCGCGCGACGGTATGCGCCTGCCCGACGTGCGCATCGGCTGTGAGGAGGACGAGGAATGCGAGGGGGTGTTGGCCGCGCTCGCGCCGGTGGCGGTGCCGGTCGGCCTCACGCTCGACGAGTTGCTGGGGATATCCTCCTCGGGATTGTTCGTGCAGGCGGGCGTCGCGGTCGGCGAGCGTTCGACCTACGCGCGGACGCCGGAGCCCTTCCGCGTGGAGAGCGCCGGCATCGCCCTGCCGACGGGGAAGGGAGCGGGGGCGCTCACCGGTCCGGGCAAGGCGCGCGGCGATCTCGAGGCGGCGGTCTCGCTCGATGCGCTCAACGCCTTTCTCTTCGCCGCGACGGTGCAGGGCGAGGGGCGTGCGCACCGGGGGCTGCTCGACATCGATATCCACGCTCCCTTCTTCGCATCGATCGGTTTCGACTTCGTGCAGGAGTGCGATGCCTTCGTGCCGGTCCCGGGCGAGCAGGAGGAGCCGCCGACGCTCTGCCACATTCGCACGCGCGTGGGCGAGCTGCTCGGCTCCGCGCTGACCACCTACGGATACTTCGATCAGAGGACGCCGCTGATGATCGCGGTGCGCGCCAACCGCGCGCTTGCGCCGCGCATCGCCGCAGCATCGATCGACGATCTGCCGACGGTTCCGCGCGGCGGCGAGGACAACCCCGCTTTCGGAGACGAGGAGGTCTCGACGAATCCGACCGGCGAGCTGCTCGCCGTCGAGCTCGGCGGCGTGGAGCTGGGCTTCTACGCGCTGGAGGAGGACCTCTCGGCGGAGCCGGATGCCTACGGCAACAAGCCGCTGCTCCTCGACGACGCGGGTCGGCCGGTCATCCGCTCGATGCGCCCCGACGATCCGGATCCGTGGAACGGCCCGATCGTGCGCTTCGACCTCTCGCTTCTCCTCGGCATCGAGGTAAGCCCCGTGCAGGTCGACCCGGAGGACGAGTCGCAGTTCGTGGCGAAGATCCGCACGCTCGCCGATCGCTCGCGGCTCGTGCTCACGGCGGTGGAGGGATCGAACGCGACGACGGTGCCGGACGCGGGACTCCTCTCGGCGCTCAACGAGAAGATCGCGCTCGCCATCACCGGGCTCACGCCGGAGGAGAAGGCGATCGCCGTGCCGATCCCGCGCGAGATCGCGCTGGAGGCGAACGACGCCGGCGTCTTCGGCATGCTGGGGCTGGCGCACATCGACTTCGGCGCCGACGGTCTCTCGCTCGAACTCGACGCGAAGCACAACTTCGCGCGCGTCGCGGTGAGCGCCCTGCTCACGCAGATTCTGCATGTCGATGGCGAGGAGCGGGAATACCGTCTTCCGCAGGAATGATCAGAACCGCAGGACTTCCTCGACGATCTCGTTCTCCCCGATGGCGATGTTGATCCACTTCTTCAGGAGCACCGACTCCTGTTCGTCGTGGTAGCTCGCTTCGAGGTAGTAGCGGCCCGGCTCGATCTCGAAGACCTCCCAGTCGTCGCCGGTGACGCCGTTGATGAGCTCGCTGTCGCGCCCGTACTTGAAGATCTTGAAGTGGCACTGGATGATCTTGTTATTCGGACCGCGGCAGATGATCTTCAAGCGGCCGGCGGTGAAGATCGCTTCGTGGCTCACCGTCTTGCCGTCCTCCACCGTGATGTCGCGCAGCCAGATCATCGGCTTCGTCTCCTTCTCCGACTGCTGGTTCACACCCAGCGCGTCGTAGGTCCCCGGCGCGAGGTCGAAGACCATCCAGTCCTTCGAGAGGGGGGCCTTCGAGACGACCTCGTCGGAGGCGGCGCGATAAATCGTGAACTGCGTGCGCACCGGCTGCTCCTTCGCGTTGCTCCCGCGCAGGCGCAAGGTGCCCAGCACGAACTTGATCGTGCGCTTCAC
Source organism: uncultured Myxococcales bacterium (assembly GCA_964410765.1). Lineage (GTDB taxonomy): Bacteria > UBA10199 > UBA10199 > 2-02-FULL-44-16 > JAAZCA01 > CAYPII01. Next base: position 41,014 of record CAYPII010000001.1, read on the forward strand.
CGGCTTCTCGGGCGTGACGGTGATTCCGTCGACGGGGACCGCCGGCTTCGGCTCGAGCTGCGACTTGAGGCTCGAGGCGACGATGTCGTAGGTGCCCGGCGGCAGGGCGACCTCGACCGCCTGTCCCCCCTCGCTGATGAGCGTGGCCATCAGCAGCTGGTTTGCAGCATCGGTGACGACGAATTCGGCCGGGAGCTTGTTCCCCTTGCCGTCGATTGCCTTGAGCTCGAGCGTCCCCATCTCGAAGGTCGCGGTGATCGCCGTGGTGTCGGCCGCCTTGACCTCCACGTCCGAGACCTTCGTGCGCGGGCTTGCCGCCATCTCCGGATCGGTGCCCACCACCAGCAGGTCGTAGTTCCCCGGCGGCAGCAGGACCGACCCCCCCTCCGTCGGAAAGGCGCCGCTGGCGATGAGGATGTCGGCGCGCCCCGCCTTGTAGGCCTGGAAGAGGAAGGGGATCGCCTGCTTCTGCGTCGTGACGCCCTTGAGCGCCAGCGTCCCCTTCTGGAAGCGGAAGCGCCCCTCGGCGGTCGTGCCGACCTTCACCGCGATGCCGCGCTCCACGAGGGTGAAGCGCTCCTCGGGTGCCCCTTCGATGAGCTCCGCGGTGATGTCGTAGGTGCCGGGGGTGAGGAAGAAGTTCTTCGCCTCGGCGTCGACCTGCATCGTGGCCGCGACGCCGTCCGCGCCCTGGCGCCGGAGCTCGAACTGCGCCGGGACGAGCTTGCCCTCCGTGTCGACCGCCGAGAGCGCGAGCTGTCCCAGGTCGAAGGTGATCGTCTGCTCTGCCTTGGTCGTGGCGAGGATCTCCACCCCCTTCAAAATCTTCGAGGGCTTCTTCGACTCGGGCGATTCGCTGTATTCCACCAGGATGTCGTAGGTGCCCGGCGCCAGCGAGAGGAGCTTCGTGCCGAAGCTCGTGTCGCGCTTGACGACTTCCTCGGTGCCGGCGCGGAAGACGGTGAGCGAGAAGGGGATGGGCGTGATGCCCGCGAGTGCGGTGAGCTTGAGGTTGTAGGGGGCCGATGCGTTGACTGCCTCGGTGAGGGCGCGGCGCAGCTCCGCCTCGTTGCGCGCAAGGAAATACTTTCCGTCCCCCGCTTCGGCGATGCACTTGAGCGTTTCCTCGTCGGCCGGGCTGATGTCGAAGGCGACGACGTTGATGACGCTCTTGGCCGTCCCCGCCTCCAGCGCCTTCGCTGCGGCACAGGGATCGCCCTCGCAGTTGTCGCCGCCGTCGACGACGAGGACGATGACGCGATCGGCGGGGGCGCCGGCGGGGAAATCGCCTGCGGTGGCGGCGATCGCGCGCGCGATCGGGCTCGTCCCCTGTGCGGTCGTCTCGTCCAGGACCGAGCGGATGCCGCTTAAGTTCGGTTCGCCCATCGGGGCGACGAGCGTCGTGTCGTCACAGTTCTTTTCACTCGCTGGATCCTCGGAGCCGAAGAGGCGAACCGCGATGTTGCGCGGGTAGTCCTCCTGCTGTTGTCCCATCTCGTAGATGATGTCATAGAAGGCATCGCGCAGGACGTCGAACTTCGTCTTGCTGGTGGCGGCGAAGGGGGCGGCCATGCTGCCGGAGGCGTCGAGGATGACGTCGACGTTCGTCTCGGCGGTGACGAGCTTGGGCTCATAGGCGACCGGCTGCGCCTCCTCGGGCTTGGCCGGTTCGGCGGGGGAGACGCCGGGGGCGGCCAATGCCTTGAGCGCTCCGCCCGTTTCCTCGGAGGGGGTTTCCCCGACGGTCGCGAGCGCCGCCTCCGAGGGGGCCTCGGGCGCGGGGGCTGACTCCTTCGTCGGCTGCGGGGGGAGGGTGATCGGCCCGCGCGGCGGCGCCTTCGCGGTCTCGGCCGGGGCGGCCTCCTGCGTTTCGGCGGGCGGTTCTTCTTCGGTTTCTTCCGTGCCCTCTTGCGGCGCTTCCGGCTGGGCGAGCGTCGGCGTGGAGATCGCCTGGCGCGCGGTCGCCACCGGTCCCTCGGCCTTCTCCAAGGCCGCCGCACGCTCCTCCTTCTTGCCGCAGGAGGCCGACAGCAGGAGGATTCCGGCGATCAGCGCGACAAAAGAGATGGTCCGAAAGGGGCGCATAACGGCGTTAAGCTACCATATTCACTGGACTTTGCAAATATCCTCCTCGATCGCGAGGTGGACTTTTCTGACGAGGAGAATGGTCGAAACTTTTCGGAAATCGAGCCGATAATAGAGAGAGACAGGGTTTTCGGCCTTGGGCGGCCGGGATGGAGGGCATCACTCATGCGAGCTGGGGGCGACCAGCGGATCAACGCCTGCGCACGTCTGAGCGGCGTGCAGAAGGAGTACTGCGAGGAGCTCATCCCGCAGTGCGCCGCGAAGGCGAAGGGCGGGACGGACTTCCAGATGGAGGTCTGTGGCCGGGTGTGGGATTTCAAATCGCAGCGGATATGCGAGCGACTGACCCCCCGCCTCATCCGCCGAAAGAAGGAGTGTCCCGAAAGGTCCGCACCGATTCCGGCCACCTCGCAGGAGCCGGTCCCCGCGGCCGCGAGGAAACTCCACGGCATGACGATCATCACAGACGATGCGGAGGTCGCGCTCCTGAAGAAGGCGCGTCGCGCACTCCTCGTCGTCGGCGATCCTGCGGATGCCGGCCTGGCGAATACGGTCGCCGCGCTTCGGAAACAGTACGGGCGCCACGCCCTCTTCTTCGTCTCGACCAAGAGCCGGGGGGAGGCCTACGTCCTCCTCGCGCGGCGGCTGGGGGTGGACCGGAAGCTGGCGCGTGACCTCATTCGCACGCACGAGCCGAAGGCCTTTCGCTTTATCCGGGGGCGGATGTTGTCCCAGCCGATTGAGATGGCTGGAACCGCTTCCACGCCAGCGTCGAAAGCGGAACTAAAACCGACGCCGGAGCCAAAACAAAAGACGAAATCGGCGCCCGAGCCGCCACTGCGATCGATATCGACTGCCGAGGGAAAGCGTACGCCGCAGCCCTCGTCGCGGCCGATGCCGAAGGCCGCAGCCCCCGAGCGATCCAAACGGGTCGCGCCGGCACGGAGCAAACGGCGGGCGTCCGAATCCCGGCCGAAGCAGCGCGTGAAGCTCAAGCTCGAGCCACACGTTCGCGTGATGACCACTTCCTTCCATAAGAGCGATTGGCGTGGCGCGATGCGCATCGTCGTCGTGCGGGAGCTCACGAAATCGCTGGAGCGCACCCTCAACGCGATCGAACCGCCGAAGGTTCGCGACAAGCGGGAGGGGACGGTCCACTGGGGGCGCGTCGCCGTCATCGACTGGAGCGATCCGAAGGGGCGCCGCCTGGCGCATCAGCTGGGCATTCCGGCGCTGCCCCCCTGCTATGATCGCCGCGATTACACGGCCACTGGTCATTTTGTGGAGGGCCGTTTCGAGGGGGATCTTCTGCAGGAGGGGATGGCCGACCTCGCGACGCCGAGCATGCTCGTTCGGCGTTCACGCGAACATCCGGATGGGGGCGATTTTCGCTATGTGGGCGAGCAGCAGTTTGAGGCCCTCTTCGGAGCGGGAGTCCAGGACCAGATCGTTGTCGTGATGGATCCGACCAAGCCGATGGTGGGCGCGGTCGCCGAGAGTTTGCTCGAGGATCGAGCTCAGCGCGGCGTGACCGCGCCGTATATATGGATCCCGTACGAGGGGGTGCGCACGGTCGACGAGGCGCTCAAACGATATGGGATCACCGGGACCGGGGTTTGGCGCGTTCGCTCCGGACAGGCGAAGCGCTATGCCCCGGCGGGATTCGCCACCGCGGTGACGGGGCCGGAGGCGGGGGCACTCCTGCTCGAGGGTTCGGAGAAGGTCCTCCTCGTCGTCGGGTCGACACAGGGCGTCGGGGCGGCGGAGACGAAAACGCTTCATGCGGCGCTGCGCGCGCATCAGGCAAAGCAGCCCTCTCAGATGTTCGCCGGCGGAAAGCTCATCGACCGGATGGTCTTCATCCCGCGCGAGCAGGTCGATGCAATCTTCCAGGACGACAAGCGTAACAAGCGCGAGCTGATCGATGCGATTCGCAAGGACAAGGCGTTGCCGCAGGCCTACATCTGGTCGGGCACGGGGAGGGATCGCGATTATGATCCGGTGTCGGTCTTCACCCTCCCGGGCGGCGTCGATCCGGTCGATCCGGAGGAGGCGAAGAAGCGGGCGGCGGCGAAGAAGAAGGCGGAGGAGCGGGGATACGGCGGGATGCTTTCGATGTCGAAGCGCAAGGAGGTGGATCTCTTCGGCGGTTCGGGCATAAAACAGGATATGCGGAAGTGGTTTTCCCAGCAGGACGCCTCCGATCAGCTGACCTCGAAGACGATGGCGGAGTTCATCGACGCGAGTCCGATCATCATGATCTACGGCGATGCCTCCTTTGACAGCGAGAACGGTACGTACGGCAATTCAGAGGTCGGCGCCTGGATCGAGAAGGTCGGCCGCGCATCGATGAACCAGTCGATCGATCACCGCGCCTTCCTCATCGACCTCGCCCGCGGCGACAAGGGGGTGATGCACCTCTTCCGGATGGAGAGCGGGCGCATGCTCCCGCGTTCGCCGGGGCTCGTCACCTGCTGGCGGCCGGCCGTCAAGACGCAGTGGACCTGCGCTCCCTACGAGCTCCCCCCGACTGCGCAGAAGAAGGCGAAGAAGAAATAGGGTTCTCCTCCCAGGTCGTAAAAAACCCCCCAACACGGCTGCAATCGGTTTAACCATCTGAAATCAGTGAGATCAGGTGGGGTGTCAAAATTTCGCTCGCCTTCATGTCAAGAGTACGATATCGTCAAAACTCCGATATGTCCCGCGCCGCCATCACAGATGCCGATCACCGTTCCCTCAGCCCGGAGGAGCTCCACAAACGCCTGGGGGCGCTCACCGACCGCACGCGCAAGCTCGAGGAGCTCGTCGAGATCATCTCGCGCGGCAAGTACATGTGGGAGTCGACCTTCGACGCGATCACCGCGCCGGTTCAGATCATCACCGCCGACTTCGAGATCGTCCGCGCGAACTTGAGTCTTGCGGCACTCGGGGGGGCGGATATCGCCTCGATCATCGGCTGCAAGTGCTACGAGGCCTTCGCCGGTCGCCATGTCCCCTGCGAGGGGTGCCCGCTGGCAAAGGCGCTGGCGGGCGACGCGCGCATCGCCGCGGACCTCGGCAATCCGATCCGCGGCCGCGACTTCGAAGCCAGCGCCTATCCGCTCAGCCACATGAGCGAGCCCCCGGCGGCGGTGCTGCACTACCGCGATGTGACCGAGGAGCGGCGCCTGCAGCGCGAGGTGATCCAGCAGGAGAAGATGGCCGCCATCGGCATCCTCGCCGGCGGCGTGGCGCACGAGATCAACAATCCGATCGGCGGGATCATCGCCTTCGTCCAGCTGATGAAGCGCGATGCGGCGGGAAACGCGGCGCTGCAGAACGACCTGGAGGAGATCGAGCGCGCGGCGATGCGCTGCAAGAAGATCGTCGCCGATCTGCTCGATTTCTCGCGTGTCTCGAAGGATCGCGAGCGTCGGCAGGTCGACATCAACCTGCTGCTCGAAAAGGTCTTCCCCTTCATCGAGCGCGAGATGCGGTCGATGAACGTCGAGATGGTCTTCGACCCCGCCCCCCGCCTGCCGCCGGTGCGCGGCATTCCCGACCGCCTGCAGCAGGTCTTCATCAACCTGATGACCAATGCCTGCCACGCGATGCCGCAGGGGGGGACGATCGCCGTCCGCACCGAGGCGAAGGGGGGCGAGGTCCTCGTGTGCATCCGCGACACGGGGCCGGGCGTGCCGGAGGCGGTGCGCGACAAGATCTTCGACCCCTTCTACACGACGAAGCAGCCGGGGAAGGGGACGGGGCTCGGACTCTCGATCAGCTATCGCATCGTCAAGGACCACGGGGGCGTCATCACCTGCGAGAGTGTTCGCGATGACGGTGCGGAATTCATCGTTCGTCTGCCGGCGGTGCCGGAGGAGTGAGGAGGGGGCATGGCACGGATACTCATTGTCGACGACGAGGTCGCCATCCGCAAGGCGCTCGAGCGCTTCCTGCGCGATCTGCAGTACGACGTCTTCACGGCCTCGAACGGCGAGGAGGCGATGAAGCTGATCGACGAGGAGGTCTTCGACCTGGCGCTCGTCGACCTGGTGATGCCCAAGGTCGACGGCATCGAGCTCATCCGGTGCATGAAGCGGGCGCAGCCGGAGATCGTGCCAATCGTCCTCACCGGCTTCGGCACGATCACCTCCGCGGTGGAGGCGATGAAGGCGGGCGCCTATCATTATCTGACCAAGCCCTTCGAGCTCGACGACATCGCGTCGCTGCTCGCGACGGCGCTCGAACACCGGCAGCTCAAGGAGGAAAACCGGCTGCTGAAGAACCAGCTCCGCGACAAGTACCGTTTCGAGAACATCGTGGGCACCAGCGACGAGATGGCCGCCGTCTTCGATATGGTGGAGAAGGTCGCCGAGACCGACTCGACGGTGCTCGTCACCGGCGAGAGCGGTACGGGCAAGGAGCTCGTCGCGCGCGCGATCCACTACAACAGCGCGCGGCGCGAGAAGCCGCTGGTCACTGTCAACTGCGCGGCGATTCCCGAGGAGCTCCTGGAGAGCGAGCTCTTCGGCCACGTGAAGGGGGCCTTCACCGGCGCGGTGGCGACGCACGCCGGCCGCTTCGACGCCGCCGACGGGGGGACGATATTCCTCGACGAGATCGGCGACATGAGCCTGAAGCTGCAGGTGAAGGTGCTGCGCGTGCTCCAGGAACAGCGCTTCGAGCCGGTGGGCTCCACGACGACGCATGAGGTGGACGTGCGCATCATCGCGGCGACGAATCACGACTTGGAATGCGCCGTGCGCGAGAAGCGCTTCCGCGAGGACCTCTTCTATCGGCTCAACGTCATTCCCATCCACGTGCCGCCGCTGCGCGAGCGCGAGGGGGATGTCCCGCTGCTGGTGCAGCACTTCCTCGAGAAGGCGGGAAAGAACGCCGGCGGCAAGGCGATCGACATCACGCCGCAGGCCCTCGAGAAACTCGCCGTCTACGACTGGCCCGGCAACGTGCGCGAGCTGGAGAATGCGATCGAACGCCTCGTCGTACTCAAGAAGAAGGGGGCGATCGATCTGCTCGACCTGCCGGAGAAGATCGCTGGGGAGGCCGCGGCGAAACCGGCGCGCACGAAGAAGCAGAGCGGCGAGGTGCAGATCCCGGACGAGGGGCTCTCCTTCAAGGCGGCGGTGGAGGATTTCGAATCGCGGTTGATCCTCGGTGCGCTCCAGAAGACCGGGTGGAACAAGAACCAGGCGGCGAACCTGCTGCAGCTCAACCGCACGACGCTGGTCGAGAAGATCAAGAAGAAGAAGCTGGACGCGGTGCAGCCCTAGGCGCTGGCGAAGGGATACGACGGCATGTTCAAGAGCACACACCTGCTCATCGTGGAGGATGATGATTCGCTCGTGAAGGTCTTCGAGCGCCTTGCGCGCGACCGCGGCTGGAAGTGCGCCGTCGCGCGCAGCGGCGAGGAGGCGCTGGAGCTGCTCGGGCGCCAGCTCTTCGAGGCGGCGGTGGTCGACATCAAGCTTCCCGGCTTCAGCGGGATGCAGCTGCTGGAACACATGAAGCACACCGGCGTGCCCACCGAGGTCGTCATCATGACCGGCGTCGGCAGCGTGGAGACGGCGGTCGCCGCGATGAAGGAGGGGGCCTACGATTATCTCACGAAGCCCTTCGACGATATCAACCGCGTCGCGGTCATCATCGAGAAGGCGATGGAGCGCTATCGGCTGCTGCGGCGCCTGACGAAGCTCGAGCAGCGCCGTGGCGACGAGCCGGCCTACGAGGGGATCGTCGGCCGCAGCCGGAAGATGCAGGAGGTCTTCGACATCATCGAGAGCATCGCACCGACGACCTCCTCGGTGCTGGTGCTGGGCGAGAGCGGCACCGGCAAGGAGCTCGTCGCGCGCGCGATCCACGAGCGCTCGACGCGCAAGGAAAAGCCCTTCGTCGTCATCAACTGCTCCGCCATTCCGGTCCATCTGCTCGAGAGCGAGCTCTTCGGACACCGCAAGGGGTCGTTCACCGGGGCGGTCGCCGACAAGAAGGGGCTCTTCGAGGAGGCCGACGGCGGGAGCGTCTTCCTCGACGAGATCGGCGAGGTGCCCCCCTCCGTGCAGGTCAAACTCCTGCGCGTGCTGCAGGAGGGAGAGGTGCGCTCGGTCGGCGCGGTCGATTCCCGGCAGGTCGACGTGCGCCTCATCGCCGCGACCAACCAGGACCTCGCCGTCGCCGTGCGCGAGGGGCGCTTTCGCGAGGATCTCTACTACCGCATCAACGTGATCAGTTTGACGCTGCCGCCGCTGCGTGAGCGCGCCGACGACGTCCCGCTGCTCGCCTATCACTTCCTGCAGGCATTTTCGAAGCGCATGAAGAAGCCGGTCGAGAAGATCTCGGTCGATGCGCTGCAGGCGCTGCAGCGCTATTCCTGGGTCGGCAACGTGCGCGAGCTGGAGAACGTCATCGAGCGCGCCGTGGTGATGGCCAACGGCGATACGATCGTGGCGCAGGACCTGCCGCCGCGCGTGCTCGGCGAGTCCTTCTACCTCGCTGGCGAGGAGGAGGAGGCGAACCTGACCAAGTTCTCCTACCGCGAGGCGAAGCTGCGCGCGGTGGAGTCGTTCAACCGCGCCTACCTCACGAGTTTGCTGCGCGAGACGGGGGGCAACATCTCGTATGCCGCGGAGCGTGCGGGGATGGATCGGTCGAACTTCAAGAAGCTCATCAAGAAGAGCGGCGTGGACGTGAGCGAGTTCCGCAACGAGGGACGATAGGAGTTGCTTATGGCGGGAGAGACGCACACGGTATTGGCCATCCATGACGGGCGGCGGCTCGCTCCGGCGGTGGAGAAGGCACTCGCCAACGGGGAGTGGTCGATGAGCACCCTGCCGACGCGCAACGGCGACCTGGCCGCGCGCGTGGGCGGCGCGGAGTGCGTCCTGCTGGTCGTGGAGGGGGAGCGTTTGGGTACCGAGAAGATTATCGGGGAGCTCAAGGCCTACGACGACAACCTGCCGGTGATCGTCCTCTCGCGTTCGAAGTCGCTCGAGAACGCGGTCGGCGCGATGCGCGCCGGGGCGCACGATTTTCTGACCTTTCCAGTGGACGGTGAGAAGCTGCGCCACAGCGTGGGCAACGCCGTTCGGATGTACGATCTGACCAAGCGCATCTTTCTGCTCGAGAGCCAGATGGGATGGCGCGGCGGGCTGGATGATATCGTCGGGCACAGCGCACAGATGCAGGAGATCTTTACGATGATCACCATGGTGGCGAAGAGCAACGCCACGGTGCTGATCACCGGCGAGAGCGGCACCGGCAAGGAGCTGGTGGCGCAGGCGATTCATCGGCACAGCGGCCGCAGCAACAAGGTCTTTCTCGACATCAACTGCGGCGCCATCCCGCGCGAGCTGCTCGAGAGCGAGCTCTTCGGGCACGAGCGCGGGGCCTATACCGGCGCCGACCGGCGTTACATCGGCAGCTGCGAGCGCGCGGACGGCGGGACGCTCTTCCTCGATGAGATCAGCGAGATGGACCCGCTGCTGCAGGTCAAACTCCTGCGCTTCCTGCAGGAGCGTAGCTTCACGCGCATCGGCGGACACGAGCCGATTGCCGTCGACGTGCGGATCGTCGCGGCGACCAACCGCGACATCCAGGCGGAGGTGAAGGAGGGGCGCTTCCGCGAGGACCTCTACTATCGCTTGAACGTCGTGCCCATCCCCATCCCGCCGTTGCGCGAGCGCCGCGAGGACATCCCGCTGCTGGCCAAGCACTTCCTGGAAAAGTACAGCGCGCGAAACGAGAAGATATTTCTCGACTTCGCGCCGCAGGCGCTGGAGGCGCTCACCGCCTACGACTGGCCGGGCAACGTGCGCGAGTTGGAGAACGTCATCGAGCGCGTCGTCGTCCTCAACAATGACTCGCGCGTGAAGCCAGCGCACCTCCCGAAGAACCTGCAGGAGCAGCGGGGGAAGGGGGCGGCGGCGCCGCTGGAGCCATCGATGGCGCCGCTGGATGGGCAGAAGGTCATCCCGCTGGAGCTCGTGGAGAAGTACGCGATCGAGGCGGCGCTCAAGCGCTGCCTGGGCAATGTCTCCGAGGCGGCGCGCAAGCTCAAGATCGGGCAGGCGACGCTCTACCGGAAGATCAAGCAGTACGGGCTGCGCTCGTGAGGCGGTCCTTGCCAACCGATCGCGCATCCAGTATCCAGAATCCAGCATCCGGCGTACGCCGGAAAGGAGCGTGACCGATGAACATCAACATCACCCAGCAGGGCGAGATCCAGGTCCTGCACTGCGGCGGGAGCCTCGATGCGGACACGGTGCCGGCTTTCAAGAAGATTGCCTATGACCTGGTGGGGACCGGTTCCACCCAGTTCGTCATCGACTGCACCGACCTGACCTTCATCGATTCGATGGGGTTGGGCGTGCTCATCTCGCTCTTGCGCCGCGTGCGCCAGCGCGACGGCGATGTGAAGGTGGCCGGCCTCTCCGAGGAGGTGCGCACGATCTTTGAGATCACGCGGCTGCACCGCCTCTTCGACGTCTGCGCCGACACCAACGCCGCGGTCAAGAAGTTCAAATCCTGATCTCCGGTCCGGACATGTTTCGCTGTTCCCTCACGATCCTGAGTGACACCCGTTACCTCGGCGTGCTGCGCCGATGGGTCGAATCGGCCTCGGTCCTCGTCGGGCGGGAGCGCTTCCCGGCAAAGGCGGTCGCCGCCTGTAGTTTGGCCTTGATCGAGGCGGTGGACAATGCCATCTTTCACGCCCATCGCCGGAAGCGCACACTCCCGATCGACATCGCGCTGGCGGTGGGCGCGGAGCGCATCACGATCGACGTGACCGATCGCGGGCGGGGGATCGACGGCTGTACCGCTCCCGCGCCGGAGGCCCTGGTGACTCATGGCCGCGGCCTCTTTCTCATCCGGGAGCTGATGCACGAGGTGCGGCACGCGCGGGAGCGCGGCCGGCACCGGATGCGGATGACCTATCGCCTATGACCGAACGCAGCGCACAGCCGATCGACGCCGTCTTTTCGCTGAGCCAGGCCATCTCGCGGGCGGCCGCCCCCGAGCAGGTCTACGACCTCATCCTCGACGAGGTCGTGCGACAGTTCGACGTGGAGAAGGCCTCCATCATGCACTACGAGCCGGAGCGCGGCGAGTTGCGCATCGTCGCGGCGCGCGGAATGGAGCCGGATATCATGGACCGCGTCGTCGTGCGCGTGGGCGAGGGGATCTCCGGGCGCGTCTTCCAGAGCTCCGAGCCGCTGCTGGTAAAGGACATCCAGGCGAAGCAGGCGGGGCCGGGGCACGACCGCTACCGTACCCAGTCGCTGATGTCGGCGCCGGTCACCTGTTTTCCGATGAAGGTGGGCGAGGAGTCGCTGGGCGTCATCAACGTGACCGATCGGCGCGACGGCCGCCCCTTCACCGACGAGGACCTGCGCCTGCTCACCATCCTCTCGAATCAGGCGGCCGCCTACCTGCACATCACGAAGCTGCTCGAGGAGCGGCGCGCGAACGAGCGGCTGCACGAACAGCTCGAGATCGCGCGGCAGATCCAGTACCGCCTCCTCCCCCCCGGCCCGCCGCGCATCGAGGGGCTCGACGTCGCCGGACGGCTGATCACCGCGGAGCGCGTGGGGGGAGATTACTACGACTTCTTCTGCACCGACCCGAAGCACCCCGCCTTCGTGGTGGCGGACGTCTCCGGGCACTCGATCGGCGCGGCGCTCATCATGGCGGCCTTCCGCTCCGCAATGCGCGCGCAGCGCGACGCCGACTATCCCCCCTCCACGCTCGTGCAGCGGGTGAACGCGGTCCTCTACGAGGACCTCTTTCAGTCGGAGCAGTTCATCTCGATGGCCTATCTGCGCTATCGGCGACCGCGCCAGCTCGTCGAATACACGGCGGCGGGGCATCCGCCCCCCATCGTCTGGCGCGCGGCGACGAAGCGCTTCGAGGAGGAGGGGACGGGCGATCCGCTGCTGGGCATCGAGCCGCGCTGCGTCTTTCACGAGAAGCGGATGGTCGTCTCCAAGGGCGACGTGGTCCTGCTCTATACCGACGGCGTGACCGAGGCGCAGCGGCGCGACGGCGAGCGCTTTGGGCGCGAGCGGCTGATGGCCTGCCTCGAGGACGCGGTGGTGGGGAGCGCACGGCAGATCGTCGACGTCCTTGTGGAGACCGTGCAGTCCTTTCTCGATCCCGACGAGCCGCGTGACGATATCACCGCGCTGGTGTTGAAGGTCGTGTAGAACCGTCCGTTGGTCCGTTGATCCGATCGGACGAACGCACGAACGGGCCGATGGACGAAGAGGAGCATATGAACTACACAGAAGCACTTTCCTTTTTGGAAACCCTGCAGCCCAAGGCCTTTCGGATGGAGCTGGGGCCGGTCACCGAGGCGGCGCACCTGCTCGGCAACCCGCAGGAGGCCTTTCCGGTCATCCACGTCAGTGGGACGAACGGTAAGGGGTCGACGGCGGCCTTCCTCTCGTCGATCTTCGAGACGAGCGGCTACCGTGTGGGGCTCTACACCTCGCCACATCTCGTGGACGTGCGCGAGCGCATCCGCGTGAACGGCGAGGCGATCGACGAGGAGACGCTCGTGCGCCTCATCGCTCGCCTGCGCGACGAGCTCCCCGACGAGCGGATGCTCAGCTACTTCGAGTTCCTGACGCTCGCCGCGGCGATGCACTTCCGCGACGTCGGCGTCAACGCCGCGATCTTCGAGACCGGCTTGGGCGGTCGCCTCGATGCGACCAACATCGTACATCCCAAGGTGGCGGTCATCACACCGATCTCCTTCGACCACACGCGTCACCTCGGCAGCACGCTCAAGGATATCGCCGAGGAGAAGTGCGGTATTATTACGCGCGGGTCGCCGACGGTCGTCGCCTATCAGCCGCCCGAGGTGATGGAGGTCGTGCGGCGCTACTGCGACGACGTCGGCTCGCCGCTCTGCCTGGCCACCCCCGACGAGATCCGGACCCCGTTGGGGCTCGCCGGCGAGCACCAGCGGCAGAACGCCGCCTGTGCCGTGGAGGCGGCGCAACTCCTGGAGGGGGCGGGGCTCAAGGTCGCGCGCATTGACGAGGCGCTGGCGGTGGCGAGCTGGCCCGGCCGGCTCGAGACCGTCCATGAATCGCCGCGCGTCGTCCTCGACGCCGCACACAACGTCGCGGGGGCGGAGGCGCTCGCCTCCTTCATCCGTTCGGAGTTTCCCCGCGAGCGCGTCGTCCTGATGCTCGGCGCGATGGCCGACAAGGATATCGCCGGCATGGTCCGCGCGCTCGCCCCGCTGGTGCGCGAGGTCGTCTGCGTGCGCGCCGACACGCCGCGCGCGGCATCGCCGAAGGATCTGGGGGCGCTGGTGCGCTCCTCGGGGGCCGCGGTCGAGGTCCTCGACGCCATTCCCGCCGCGCTCGACGACTGGCTCGCGTGCCTTGCGAAGGAGGATGCCCTGGTCGTCGCCGGATCGCTGCACGTCATCGGCGAGGCCAAGGCGTACTTCAGCGAGGGGAAATAGAAGGGGATCGCATTCCAATCGCCTCGGCATCGTATTATCACCATCGTCGCAATCTTATAATATTATATAATATCAAGTAGTTGCACTTGTATCCCCCTCGGATACCCTTTGTCATCCCTCGTCGCAACGCGGGCGTCTTCTCCGACCGATAATTCCCATGAGCATCCAGACGGGTGTGGATGCCCAGACATGAGGAGGACGACGATGAAGCGAACACTGACGATGATGATGGGGATCCTGGCGCTGGTCGTGGCGCAGACGGCCGCGGCGGAGACCGTTCCGGCACATGCGTGGGAACACATCAATGTCCATTCGGTCGAGCCGCCGAGCTTTTCGGTTGTGGGCGGGAGCGTCAATCAGCACTCCATCGCTTGGCGTCCCGATGGAGTTGCGGCCGAGGGCGGTTTCGAGGGGGACGTCAATGCCTATCAGGTCTTCTATCAGGAGTACGATGAGACGACGGAATCGGTGACGGTGACCGTCGAAGCGCCCGTTCCCGGGCCGGCGATCTGCGAGGCGATTCTGGCCGATCAGAATGCGCTTCGGGAGGAGCTCTACGACACCGGCTTTCTGTCAATCTCTTTGCTCCTGCGTTCCTATGAGGAGGGGGTCCTTTCCGAATTCGATTTCATCGACGAGTCGTGCGATGTCATCGAGCGCGAGGAGTACACCTACGAGTTTCAGGAGGGAAGCCCGCCGACGAGAAAGTCGCACACCATCGACGTGGAAAAGCGTGTCCGGTGCTCCTTCATTGCGGACGCGGAGGACTTCTGGCATCCGGTCGAGCTGCGCGTTTTGGGGCTGAGCCGTGTGATCGGTTTCAATCCGACGATTGCCTCGGCGTCGCCCGCCTTCCTCCTCTCCGAGGGGATGCTCTCAGCGGAGTATCTCCTCCTGCCGTTCTTTCTCCTCGGCGACGATGTCGATCGGGACGGTATCGCGAAGACGGAGGACAACTGCGTGATGAAGAAAAACGCCGATCAGGCAAATCTCGACGGGGACCGGCGCGGCGATGCCTGCGATACCGACATCGATCACGACGGCCTGATCAATGAAAACGACAATTGCCCCACGGTCTTCAATCCCGATCAGCGCGACGACGACTCCTGCACGGACGCCATGGAGGATCCGAACGATCCAGCCGATCCGACCGATCCAACAGGTCCCGTCGACTGTGAGGCGACGCCCGACGATCCGGAGTGCATGGAGGTTCCCTCCTTCTGCGAGCTCCATCCCGACGACGAGGAGTGCCGGACCGATCCGTCTCCCCACATTCCCTCGGCCTTCGATCCGGACATCCCGGTGCTTCCCGGCGATGGTGGCGTCGATGCGATGGGCGCAGGGGATGGCGGTGGCTGTTCGCTCGCCGGCGGGTCGATGGCGGCCAACCCGCTCGCCTTCGCCCTCGTCCTCCTCGCGACCGTACCGATGGTGCGCCGTCGACGGCGTCGCGGCTGAAGCGGAACGATGTTCCAACGGACGGGGCCCTTCGGGGCCTCGTCTTTCTTTGGGGCGACGCCGCGCTTCTCCGCCGATTGCATTTTCCGATCGCCTGTGGAAGTGAGGGAGGGGTGAACCGAACAACAAAGGAGGGGGATATGACGACGATGGTGCGGAGTGCGGTGATGGTGCTCATGGCGGCGGTCCTCATGGCCGGGACGCTCGGGATGACGACCGGCTGTGAGCGCAAGAAGACGCTTGGCGAGAAGGTGGGCGAGAAGATCGATGCGACGACCGAGAAGGTGCAGGAAACGACGCAGGACGTGCGTGAAGGAGTCGGTGAGAAGGTGGAGGATGCCGGCGAGGCGATCGAGAATACCGGCGAGAAGGTCCAGGGCGACGAGTGATCGCCCATCGACGGATTGAAAAGAGAACGGGGCCGATCCGGCCCCGTTCTCTTCTGTCTGTGGCAACTCCGTCAGGGGAGTGGGATGCTTATACCGACGAAGCCCTTGCTCTCGGTTTTCGTTTCGTCCTGCCCCGGGAGGCGTGGGCAGCAGCTCTGATCGATGCCCCCGCCCACGAAGAGCTTCGAACCGGCGGGGAGGGTATTGGGGACGAGTTTGCCGATGTCGAGGGCGAGCTGGCTTCGCAGCGAGAAACCGTGTGTCAGGGCGTCATCCTCCCCGAATCGCGATTGCGCGATGTCGTGCCAGGCGATGGCGAAGGAGCTCCATTCCAGCGGGAGCCCGAAGGGGAGGAGGGTGACGCCGCCGTGCCCCCCCGCCTGCGTGTTGGTGCCGGTCACGTAGGCGTCGAATCCGCCGTTGTGAAGCGCCAGAAAGGGCCCGAGATCCAGCTGCAGCGTCCCGAAGCGCCCCTTGAAACGCAGCCCCAGGGAGGGTTCGGCGCGCATCGAGAAGAAGGAGACGCGATTGGTGTCCAGCTCCGGCTGGGCGCGGATGCCGGAGAGATAGTGTTCGATCGGGAGTGTGAGCGTCCCCAGGTGAAGTCGCTCGGTGAGCAGAAAGGGCGTGTCGGGCAAGGGGTATTCTCTGCTGGAGGTCAGGAAGAACTGGTCGCTGGGGTGGTATCGGTGCCGGCCGACGTCCGAGATGCGTATTGCCGCGGTGTCGGGTTGAAAGGTGATGTTGCTGTTGACCTGCAATCCATCGCCTCGTCCTGAGAGCATATCGTTCTCCTTTCTCGGCAATCCTTGCGGCGCTGTGATCAAGGGAACTGCTGCTTCTGGATCGCTGGAGCTCTTTCCGGCACCTCCTTTCAGCTGCTGTTTTTTGCATACGCCCCTCGCCGCGCCGCGTCAAAAGGATTCTTCAATGATGAAAAGGAGATAGCTTATATTGCCATCGTGGAAGCGATCGTCTATGGGAATCGTCCGGGAGTGCTGATGATCAAAAAAAGGAAACGACTCTATCTCATCGACGGTGCGAATGCGCTCTTTCGCGCCTACTACGCCCTGCCGCACCTCTCCAACGGGAGGGGGCAGCCCACCGGCGCGCTCTACGGCTTTGCGCAGATGCTGCTCAAGCTGCTCAAGGACGAGCCGGACTACATCGCGGTCTGCCTGGATACGAAGGAGCCGACCTTCCGCGACGAGCTCTATGCCGACTACAAGGCGAATCGCAAGGCCCCCCCCGACGATCTGGTCGAGCAGTTTCCGCTCGTCGAGCCGCTGATTGCGGCGCTCGGACTGCCATCCGTCGTCCTGCCGGGCTATGAGGCCGACGATTGCATCGGGACGCTGGCGAAGCGTTTCGCGGGGGAGGGGGTGGAGGTCGTCATCGTCTCCGCCGACAAGGACCTGATGCAGCTGGTTGGCCCCGGCATCACGATGCGCGACGAGATGAAGGAGCGCACGATCGGCCCGGCCGAGGTGCGGGAGAAGTTCGGCGTGGGGCCGGAGGGGGTCGTCGAGGTCCTGGGCCTCGCCGGCGACTCCTCAGACAACATCCCCGGCGTCCGCGGGGTGGGGATGAAGACGGCGGCGAAGCTCATCGCCGAGCATGGGAGCGTCGAGGCGGTCATCGCGGCGGCCGAGGCGATCAAGGGGGCGACGGGACGCAGGATCGCAGAACATGCCGAGGAGGCGCGGCTCTCGCGCCGCCTCGCCACGATCGATATCGACGTTCCCCTCACGCAACACTTGAAGGATCTCGCCCCGCGCGGGATCCAGGGGGAGGGGGCGCGGGAGCTCTTCGAAGAGCTCGGATTCACGCGCCTTTTGGAGCTCGTCGCCCCGCGCCGCCAGATCTCCTACGAGGGCTACCGCCTCATCACGAAGAAAAAGGAGTACACATCGCTCCTGAAAGAGCTGAAAGACAAAGAGTTTCTCTCTTTCGACCTCGAGACGACCTCGCTGGATGTGATGCGCGCGGAGATCGTCGGAATTGCGCTCGCCTGGGCTCCCGGTGCCGCGGCCTACATCCCGATCGGCCATCGGCGGGCGGGGGGCAACGGCGAACTCTTCGAGGAGGCGCTCGCCCCCGATCAGCTCCCCGCCGAGCTCGTCTGGGAGGGCCTTCGTCCGATCCTCGCCGCCCCCGCGGTGAAGAAGATCGGACAGAACCTCAACTACGACTGCTCGATCCTGGTGCACCAGGGCATCGCGGTGGCGGGACTCTTCGCCGATACGATGCTCGCCGCCTATCTGCTCGACGCGGGGGCGGACAACGGCCTCGACGGCCTGGCGCGCGATTGGCTGGGGCACCGGACGATCCGCTACGAGGAGGTCGTGGGGAAGGGCAAGGCCCAGCGCAACTTTGCGGAGGTCTCACCACAGGAGGCGCGCGACTACGCCTGCGAGGACGCCGATGTGGCGCTGCGCCTGGCCGAGGCGCTGCTGCCCGAGCTCGCCGACGAGGGGCTCGCCGCACTCTACCAGGAGCTGGAGATGCCGCTGGTGGAGGTCCTCGTCGCGATGCAGCTCGCCGGCGTGAAGGTCGACCCCGAGCGGCTGCGGCAGATTGGCGAGGAGTTTTCGCAGCGCCTTGCCGATCTGGAGCAGCGCATCCATGCGGCGGCGGGGGAGCCCTTCAACATCAACTCGCCCAAGCAGCTGGGCGCGATCCTCTTCGAGAAGCTGGGGCTTTCGGGGGGAAAGCGGACGAAGACCGGCTTCTCCACGAATCAGGCGGTCCTCGAGAAGCTCGCGGTGGATCATGAGCTGCCGCGGCTCGTCCTCGACTATCGCTCGCTCGCGAAGCTCTCCTCGACCTACGTCGATGCGCTCGCGAAGCTCATCCATCCGGAGAGCGGGCGCGTGCACACCTCGTTCAACCAGGCGCGCACTGCCACCGGCCGGCTCTCCTCCTCCGATCCGAACCTGCAGAACATCCCCGCGCGCGGGGAGGAGGGGCGTCGCATCCGCGCCGCCTTCGTCGCCGAGGAGGGCGGCGCGCTGATGAGTGCGGACTACTCGCAGATCGAGCTGCGCCTGCTGGCACACTGCTCCGAGGATGCAGCGTTGATCGCGGCTTTTCGGGATGGCCTCGACGTGCACGCGATGACCGCGTCGGGGATCTTCGGCGTCGCACCCGAGGCGGTCACGCGGGAGCAGCGCGCGGTCGGCAAGACGGTGAACTTCTCGGTCATCTACGGACAGAGCGCCTACGGACTGGCGCGGCAGCTGGGCATTACGCCGGGCGAGGCGGCTTCGTACATCGACGAATACTTTCGCAAGTACCCGGGCGTGGCGGCCTACCGCGATGCGGTGATCGCGCGTGCGAAGGAGGAGGGGCGGGTGATCACGCTCTTCGGGCGGCGCCGGCTCCTCCCCGACCTCACCAGCACGAACGCACAGGTGGCGCAGTTCGCTGAGCGCGCGGCCTTCAACACCGTGTTACAGGGGAGTGCGGCCGACATCATCAAGCGCGCGATGATCGTGATTCACCGCGAGCTGCCGAGTGTTTGCGCGGAGGCGCGGATGATCCTGCAGGTCCACGACGAGCTGCTCTTCGAGTTTCCGGAGAAGGAGAAACCGGCGGTGGAGGCCTTCGTGCGCGAACGGATGGAGGGGGCGGCCGAGCTCGCCGTCCCCCTCGTCGTCGACATCAACAGCGGTCGCGATTGGTCCACCGCACATCCCTAAATAAAGGGTTCATCCGGGAGGTTTGTCCCCACCATTCAAAGGCCCAGCCGATCTCCCGTCGTTGAGGATGGGGGGAGACGATCGTTGTGCTCCGGCGCTCCGTTCGCACGCTGCTGTAACGGTCTCATGCCGCCTCGTCTCAGGCAACTCCCTCGCGCTGGGCTCCTTATGAACCACTGCTCTTTTCAACCGTGGGGCTCTTCCCTCTTTCAGGTACAAACTTCCCGGATGAACCAAAAAAAGCCCCGTCGAAGACGGGGCGGGGCACATCGCTTGAAGGGGCCTCAGTTCTTCCGGCCCTCCCACATGCCGGCGTCGATGAGCCACTTGCGGACCGTCTCGCGGCTGATCTCGATGCCGTGGCTGTCGACCAGGTTGCGTGTGAAGCGGGAGATCGCCAGCGCACCCTCGTTTTGGCGATAGAGGTCGACGATCCGTTCCCGGAGATCGTCGGGCTTCGCGCGGTTCGAGGGGCGGCCGGTCAGGCCGTGGACGAGGCCATCCGCACCGGCTTCCTTGTACCGGGCGATCTTCCGCCACACCGTCCGGTTGCTGCAACCGAGCGCATCGGCCGCTTCGCGGATGGAGAGGTCGCCATCGATGACGTTCTCGAGGATCTTTGCCTGGGTTTTGGTATTCATCTGATTCCTCCCTTGCTGCTGTCATTTTTATTATCGGCAGCAAGGGGCGAATGATTGCTAAGCGCTTGAAATTACTGTAAACAATTGTATACACCTTAAGTATTTGAAATCAATGACAATTTAGAGATGTCGTTCTCCGGTGAGAGCGAATTCTGAAATGGCGCACTTTGGAGGGGACGAAAAAAGGCTGTTTCAGATCTGAAACTGGAGGAGGACGTCGCCGATCTGGATCTCGTCGCCGTTGGCCAGGACGTGCTCCTCGATGCGCTCGCCGTTGACGAAGGTGCCGTTGGAGCTGTTCAGATCGATGAGGATGAATTCCTTCCCCTGTTGCTGGATCTGCGCGTGCTGCCGGCTGACCTTGGCGTCCTTGAGCGTGACGGTGTTCGCGTCGGCGCGGCCAAACGAGAGCGTTCCCTTGACCGGATAGCCAGCGCCGGCGTTGTCGCCGTTGATGATGACGACGCGCGAGCGGTGCCCGGCGTCGCTCTCGGCCGCCGGGGCGGCGGCCTCCGGCGCGGCGGGCTGACTGACTTCGGGATTCGTGCGATCGGCATCGGTGGCCGCCGAGAAGTAGTCGGGGCCCCCCTCCTCCTGGATGAAGCCCTGGGCGTCGGTCTCCGGCTCGTTCGCCGGCGCTCGGGGGATGTCGGGCGCGGTCGTCACGCCGGAGATCTCGCCGACCTGGGAGATCTCGTCGGCGGCCGGCTGCGGCTCCTGCTTGGCGAAGAGCTCCTCCTCGCCCTCGAAGATCGACTCGTAGCGCGCGACGTTGTTGCCAACGGCGGAGAGGATTGACTCGAACTTGCTGATCTTCTCCTGCTCCTCGCGCGCGGCCTTCTGGTACTCCTCGGCCTGGAATTCACCCAACGTGTTGCGGAACTTGATTTCCTCGAGCGCCTGCTGGTGTTCGGCGAGCTGTCCGTTGATCTTCTCGCGCGTGGCGTAGAGGGTCTGGAGCTCGCGGTCGATCTCCGCCTTTTTCGCGAGGAGCTCCTGCTTCGCATCCGACAGGCGTTTCTCGTAGTCGGCGTGCACCTTGCGGTGGACCGCCTCGGAGACGTTCTCCTTGTGTTCGTCGATCTTGGCCAGTCGGTCGCGGATGACGCGCCACTCCTCCTTGGCGTGCGTCGCTTCCTCCAGGAGGGCCTCGTTGATCGGAAATTCCGGTGTGGTCTCGCCGGCTTGCATCATCATCGCCTCAATCCTTTCGGTGAACGCTGCGAATGTCCTCGAAGGAGCGCGGAATCTTAGAGGAGCGTCTGCAACGGGTCAACTCGAAAAAAGGGTGCGGCCCGCTGCCGGGCGGCGACCGAAGTGGTTGCACCGACGGGGGAATTCGCCTATTTTTTCGGGCGATGAGGAGGCGCCGATGACACTTGCTGGCTATATCGATCATACCCTGCTCAAGCCCGAGGCGACGCCGGAGGAGGTGGAGCGGCTCTGCGACGAGGCGCGCCACTACGGCTTCGCGGCGGTCTGCGTCAATCCGCTCTACGTCGCGCGTGCTGCGCAGTGGCTCGTCGACTCGGAGGTGGGGCTGGCGACGGTCGTCGGCTTTCCGCTCGGGGCGAACACCATGGACATCAAGGCGCGCGAGGCCTTCGAGGCGGTCCGGCGGGGGGCCACCGAGATCGACATGGTCATGGCGGTCGGCCTCTTCAAAGGGGGGGAGCACGAGGCGGTCGAGCGCGAGATCGCGGCGGTCGTTGCGGCTTCGGAGGGATGTCCGGTGAAGGTGATTCTCGAGACCGGCTTTCTCACCCGGGAGGAGATCGTCGCCGCCTCCCGCATCGCGGCGGAGGCGGGGGCGGCCTTCGTGAAGACCTCCACCGGCTTCGGCCCCCGCGGTGCCTCGGTCGAGGATGTGATCGCCATGCGCGAGGGGGTGGAGGGGCGCTGTGCGATCAAGGCCAGCGGCGGCATCCGCACGCGCGACGACGCGCTGGCGATGATCGAGGCGGGCGCGACGCGCATCGGGACCTCCGCCGGTATCGCCATCGTGCACGGAAGCTGAGGGCGCCATGGATCTGCAACACTACTTCGCACATGTCGACGAGGCCGCCGCGTGGCTCAAGGCCCGGACAAACATCGTGCCGCGCGCGATCGTCGTCCTCTCCGGGGGACTCGCCCCCTTCGCCGATGCGCTGCGCGACCGCCAGGTCGTCTCCGCCGCCGATGTGCCGCATTTTCCCACCGCCCGTGCGGAGGGGCACGCCGGCGCGCTCGTCTTCGGGAACCACGAAGGGGTGCCGGTCGTCGCCCTGCAGGGGCGCTATCATTATTATGAAGGGCATGCCCCGCAGGCGATCGTCTTTCCCTACTTCGTCCTCGCCGCGCTCGGCGCGCGCGTCCTCGTTACGACGAACGCCGTCGGCGGAGTCAACCGCGGTTTCGCGGCGGGCGATGTGATGCTCGTCACCGATCACATCAACATGATGGGAATCAACCCGCTCATCGGGATCGCCGTGCAGCGTCCGCAGGATCAGTTCACCAGTCTGACGAATGCCTACGACGCCCCGCTGCAGGCGCTCGCGCGCCGCGTCGCGGGCGAGCAGGGGCTTCAGCTGAAGGAGGGGATCTACCTCGCCACCTCGGGGCCGAGCTACGAGACGAAGGCGGAGGTGCGGGCCTTCCGCGAGATGGGGGCGGACGCGGTGGGTATGTCGACGGTGCCGGCGGTGATCGCGGCCAACTACCTGGGCCTGCGCGTCCTCACCCTCTCCTGCATCGCCAATCCGGCGGCCGACCTCCATGCCGGGACGATGACGCACGAGGAGGTGCTCGAGGCGATGAACGCCCTGGCGCCGAAGGTGGTTTCTCTGTTGCAAGGGATAGTGTGCGAGTTCGGGAACGGGGATCAGGGATCAGGGATCAGGGTTTTGAACCCTGTTCCCAGTTCCCGAGGGGGTTGATTGAAGATCGTCCTCGGAACACGCCGGTCGACCCTCGCGTTCGTCCAGTCGCGCGCGATCGTGCACCTGCTTGAGGCCAACGGGGCGGAGGTAGAACTCAAGCCGATCGAGACGGTCGGCGACACGCTCGACGTGGCGCTCTCCGAACAGGGGGGGAAGGGCGTCTTCGTTCGCGAGATCGACGAGGCGCTGCTCGCCGGCGTCATCGACGTCGCCGTGCACAACATGAAGGATGTCGCGACGCACCTGCCGCGCGGCGTGGCGATCGCCGCCGTCCCGGCGCGCGAGGATGCGCGCGAGGCGTTCGTCTCGACGCGTGCCTTCAAGCTCTCCGGCCTCGCCCGCGGGGCGCGGGTCGGGACCTCCAGCCCCTCGCGCCGCGCGCAACTCTTCCGCCTGCGTCCCGACCTCGAGATCGTGCCGATGCAGGGCAACGTGGAGGAGCGGCTGCACACGCTCGAGGCGGGGCAGATCGATGCCCTCATCCTCGCCGCCTGTGGCCTCAAGCGGCTCGGCGTCGGTAAGGTGATCACCGAATACCTTCCGGTCGATCGGATGATCCCCACCATCGGCCAGGGGGCGCTCGCCGTCGAGGTGCGCTCGCAGGAGAAGGAGCTTATCCGCTTCGTCCAGAAGGCCTGTCATCACACGCCGACCGGCGTCGCGATTCGCGCCGAGCGCAGCCTCCTCAAGGCGGTGGAGGGAACGCCCGATATGCCGCTGGCCGCGCATGCGGAGATCAAGCCGAGCGGCATCCAGATCATCGCCTTCCTCACCACGTCCGACGAGGCGCACTTCGTGATCGACCGCGAGAGCGGCCGCGTTGAAGATGCATCGGAGATTGGCGCGAGATTGGGGAAGCGTCTTTTGGAGAAGCTCACGAGCCAAAGCAAGGTCTGAATCCGAAATCCGAAACAAATCCAAAATTCGAAGCACAAAATTCAAAACGACGGATAATGCGATTCTGTTTTGAACTTTGGATTTTGTGTTTTGAATTTGTTTCGGATTTGGTGCTTCGAATTTCGGATTTCCGGGGGAGCCGTCATCCTCCACCCGGCGTGATGGTCACCACGCCCGTGCCCTCGATCTCGCCGTTGCCCAGCGGGGCGTCGTCGAGGATCTGCTTGCTGATGACGAAGGAGGTCGTCGTCTCGCCCTCGTCGAGATTCGCGACCAGCGATTTCAGCGGCGGGCTTGCCTTCTCGAGCGCGCGCGTGAGCCAGCGCTCCGGCTCGCCGCGCGTGTCGAATTTCGCGTCGGGGGCGTCGGTGAAGGTGCACTGCGACTGCCAGTCCTCGTTGATTGCCTTGCGGAAGACCAGCCGCAGGCTGGAGTTCTCCTCGTCGGTGCGCTGGAAGGTGAGCTCGAAGGGGATCTTCGGGACGGCGATGGAGAGGGTGCACTCGCCGGTCGGCCACTTCGAGAGTGGCCCCTCGACCTCCGCCTCGATGTTCGCGTCGCCGCGGATGACCGCCGTCGCAGCGTTCGCCTCGCCGCCCAGATCCCAGCGGTAGCGGACGGTGAAGCTGTCCTCGCTGTTGGCGAAGACGTAGTCCATGCGGACCGTCCCGGTGATGCGAATCTCCCAGCGGTTTTCGAACTCCCCCGCCTCGAGATCCTCCTCGTCGCCGAATTCCTCGTCCAGCGCGGCCTCCTCCTCCAGCGGCTCCTCTTCGTCGAAGGGTTCCTCGTCCAGCGGCTCCTCGTCCAGCAGTTCGTCCCCCGGGAGGATCTCCTCATCGATCGGCTCGTCGAGGTCGAGCGGGTCCTGGGCGGAGAGCGGCGCCGACGCCGTCAGAAGGAGGGCGATCGCCGCACAGATGAGGAAGGGACATCGGAGGAGTCTATCCATAGAATCCTTCTCATTCTAGGCCAACGGCGGACGTTCCTCAAGCGGAAAGAGATGCGGAAATGCCCGTCAGCGCCGCTTCTGAGGGGTCGCCTCCCCCGTCTCCCGCCCGTATCCCGGCGGATACAAAAAAATGGCTCTTTCCCGCTCACGGGACAACGCTTTTCCCACAATGCCGATAATACCAAAGAGCGTCCCTGGGGGGAGTAGCGAGAGGAGCTGGTATGCGAAGCGGTGGGGAGAAGCGCGTGGAAGGCATTCGATATCTGCGCGCCGATATTGCGAACGGCCAGGAGCCCTCGATTGCGGAAAAGCTCGATCCGAACCGCGACGGCGTCCTGCAGCGTGACGAATACGATGCCGAAAGAGTCGTGCACCATGGCCTTCGGCCGATGTGCTTTGCCACCTTTGCGCGGCTCGCGGAGAAGGCCCGGACATCGGACTTCGGCGGGGTGAAGGCGCTGATGGCCGATCTCCTCCGCCCAGGCGAACACGTCAACCGGTCGGAGGCGGGGCGCGTGGAGCAGTATCGCATCGCCTCGATGCTCCTCTCTTGGGCGGAGCGGACGACGGATGTCGACGAGGCGCTCTTTTTCCTGCAGCAGGCCGCGCCGCTCTTCGCGGAGATCGGTCACCCGCGCTCGGTCGAGCGCTGTCACCGCCTGGCGATCGAGCGCCTGGAGCACAAGCTGAAGAAGGCGACGACAGCAGGGAGGGCGGAGCTGGCTGCCGACGTGCAGTCCGAGCTCGCCGCTCAACGAGCGATCGACGCCTGGTCGCGCGGCGATATCGATGCGATCGAGGGTTTTCTCGGCGGCATCGCGATGTCGCATCCGATGCGTGCGCAGCTCGAGACGGTCGTCAGCGAACATCATATCGCGCACGGCATATCGCTGACCTTCGCCGGCGTCTCAGCACTCGCGCAGGTGGCGATCGCGACGATGGAGGGGACCGAGGCGTCGCGCCTCGGCGGCTATACGAATACCGACTACACCGACCGGAGGGCAGCGCTCGCACATCTCCTCAACGAGTGGGCCGTGCGCCTCGTCAGCGGGCAGTTCGATCGTTCGGACGAGATCGTCGAGGACCTCTGGACGAGCGACGCGGTCGCGCGACGCGCCCTGATCGACCTGAGTTTTCCGAACGCCACCGAGGCGGAGCGCGGGCGCATGACGCTCGCACACGTCCTCGAGATGGAGCACACGCACTTCGTCACGATCGCAGACCTCCTGCTGCAGGAGGTCGATCCGGACCCGGCCGCCCTCCGCGGCCATCTGCACCTCGTCGCCGCCAGGGCGGACGCCGAGGGGATGGGGCAGATCGCCGCGATCACCTCCGTCTATGGGGAGGCCCGGCCCTTCCGGGGGGCCATGCGTGACGTTCGCGAGGGACTCTTCGACCGGCCGGGCGACTTCGTGGCCGTCCGTGAGATCAGCAAGGGGATGCTCCTCGATCCGACGACGCTCCTGTTGCCGGTGGGGGCCTTCGCTCTCTCGCGCCTGACCGCGGCGGCGCTCGTCGGGCGCCTGGCGCCGGGACTCACCGGCTTCGGCCAGCGCGCGGCGATCTTCGCCGTCGAGATGAGCTGCTTCCCGGGGTACCATCGACTGCTCACCGAGAACCTGACGACCCAGCCGGTCGACTGGTCCCCCGAGTCCTACGCGAAGGAGGCCGCCACGCTCGCCCTCTGCGTGGGGCTGATGCACGTTGCGCGCGCAACAATCGTCGCGCCGACGCGCGAACAGCTCGCGATGACGCGCACCTTCGGCGTGCGAGGGGCCGCCGCCCCGGCGCTCAACCGCTACGGACAGATATTGCACCGCGTCCTCGACCACGGCGGTTCCTTCGGCGCCTTTGCGACCGGCGGTGGGATCGCCCATCACCTCGACTTGCGCGACGTGCCGCCGCACCTCCTCGAGGAGTGGGTGGGTTTTCTGCAGTTCATCGGCGGCACGAAGCTGATGGGGGCGATGACCGGCAACCGCATCGAGGTGCGCACGATCTCCGAGATGAATCGTGGTGTGCGCCTCGCGGCGCTCTCCATCGGCGAGACGATGGCGAACGTGTCGCGCGCGCGCCGCAGCGGCGGCGGGATGGATGCCGCCGAGGCACAGGCGAAGGAGATCGCCACACGGCTCTACTTCGCGAAGCTGACGCAGAAGGTCTCCGGTCGCGAACTGCTGACCCTCGCGCGTGAGATGAAGGCCGGGAAGGGCGATGCGATCGACGCGGTGATCCGCGCCAATGAGATATTCAACCGGGCGGGCATCGATGCCGCCTACGACGGCGTGCGCCTCCATGCGGCGACGCCGAAGCAGGTCGGCGTGTACCTCTCGGAGCTCAAACAGCAGCGACGCCGACAGCGTCGTGCGCGGCCGCCGCGTCCGGCGGTGGCGACGGCAAATGCTCCTCGCGTCGAGGTCGTGCAGACCCGTCGCGCGCCGGGTTTGCCCGAAGCCGCCGCGATGGCGATGCAGCGCGACGGATCGAATGGCGAGGGGGAGGCGCGTGCGGTCGAACGGGCGATCACCGTATCATCGGAGCCGACGCGTTTGTTGCCGCGCTGGCGGTCGCGTCCGATCGTTCGGGAGTTCAAACGCCTGACCAAGCATCGCGATCGCATGGCCCTGCTCGCCGAGATCGCAGCAGAGATCGCCGGTGCGGCGAAGCCGCGCCGCAACCTCTATAAGGCGCTGCGCAAGATCGCGCTGAACAAGAGATGGTCGATGCGCGAGCGCCTCGAGGCGGCGCGCCTGGCCGGGAAGCGCACGCTGTTG
>CAYPII010000002.1:0-44893 GCA_964410765.1 uncultured Myxococcales bacterium
ACGCGCGCGCACTCGAGGCGCTGGTGCAGGAGCACCGCCCGGAGATCATCCTCGCTGGAGCGACGGCGGTCGGCCGTTCGTTCATCCCGCGCGTGGCGGCGAATCTCAGGACGGGGCTCACCGCCGACTGCACCGAGCTCGACATCGACGAGGAGGGCAACCTCGTCCAGACGCGCCCCGCCTTCGGCGGCAACATCATGGCGACGATCCTCTGTACGCGCCGCCGGCCGCAGATGGCCACGGTGCGTCCGCGCGTGATGCGGCGTGCGGAGGCGACGCCGGGGCGCCGCGGCGAGGTCATCGAAGCGACGATCGCCAGCGATCGGCTCAAGACCCACGTACAACTCCTCGAGGAGGTGGAGGAGCATGCGGCGGAGACGCGGATCGAGAACGCCGATATCGTCGTCGTCGGCGGGGCGGGGCTGCAGAGGGCGGAGAACCTTTCGCTGGTGCGTGAGCTGGCGGCCGCCGTCGGCGGAGCGGTCGGCGCCACGCGCACCGTCGTCGACCGCGGCTGGATCTCCTACGCCCATCAGGTGGGGCAGACCGGCAAGACCGTCTGCCCGAAGCTCTACATCGCCGTCGGGGTCTCCGGCGCGATCCAGCACATCGTTGGGATGAAGACCTCCGAGAAGGTCATCGCCATCAACCGCGATCCGGGCGCGCCGATCTTTCGCATGGCCGACTGGGGGCTCGTCGGCGATCTCTTCGAGATCGTCCCGCAGCTCATCGCGGAGTTTCGGCACATTCGCGCAAGCGGATAAAAAAGGCGGGCCGCTCGGCCCGCCTCTTCTCATTCCTTCCGATCATTCCCTCAGGACGCCTCGCGCTTGAAGTAGGGGTACTTCATGTAGAAGCCCAGGATCAGGGCGACGATGTTGTTCGGAAACTTTCGCGAATAGGTGTTGTAGGACTCCACCGTGTTGTTGTAGCTCCCCGCGTTCGTCAGCAGCGGCCCCTCCGTCTGGTCGAAGGCGGTGCGGAGGTTGACGATCTGGTAGTTCGAGCTGATGCCCGGATAGCGCTGCCCCGCCTCGATGAAGAGCTGCGTGTAGGCCGCCTCGATGGCGCTTGCCGCCTCTACTCGATCGGGTATCCCCTTTTCGGCCTTCCAGCGATCGTAGGTCGCGGTGAGCGTCTTGACCGCGTCGTCGCGCTTGCCGGTGTAGCGCACGACCGCACTCACGAGCTTCGGCACGATGTCGTAGCGCTTCTGCATGACGCTCACCAGCGGCGACCAGGTGGTCTCCACCTTCTCGTCGAGTTCGGAGATTGTATTGTACTTCGAGATGCAGAGCAGGGCGATGACGACGGCGATGATGATGATGATGGCTCCGGTGCCGCTCCACCAGGCGCGATTCATAACTCCCCCTGTATTATCAATCGTTTAGGGAAAGATACCCCTCCGGCGGCGGGGTGTCAAGGAAGCGGCCGGCGACGCTCGGCCGTTGCAGTCTTCCCGTCCCTTCGCTACAGTTTCCCGGCGCCATCGGGCGATATCGTCCTTCACTCATCGAGCAAGGGGGAAGTCATGCGTCGAATGGGATCCATCATCGTGTTGACCGTCTGTGCGGCCCTCGTCCTCTCCGCCGGCTGTACGAAGTCGGAGACGCTGCCGGACGAGGAGGCATCGGCCGAGGAGGGGCTCGCCCCGATGGCCATACCGCCGCCGGTCGGGAGTGCGGAGATGCCGCCGCCGACGAGCGGACCGGTGATCGAGGGAAAGGAATCCGCGAAACAGTACGTGGCAAAGAAGCAGAAGGAGGCCGAAGAGGTGGGGTATCAGGGGGAGGTCGTCCTCAAGATGAAGGAGCAGGGGATCGAGTACAACGCGATCAAGTCGGAGTACCGCTGTTCCTCCGCAAGCGACTGCACGCATACGAAGTATGCGAACGTCCCCGCCAACGACGGCGATTGCAAGTGCGCCGCGGCCTGCACCCCCTTCGTCGTCAACACGGCGGAGAAAGCGCGCCGCGAGGTGGCCAACAAGAAATTCTGCGACCAGAAGGACTGGTACGGGCCGCTCTGTCCCGCGCCCCAGTGCAACTTCCTGGGCTTCGATATGTTCAAGTGCATCGACGGCCTCTGCTTCGGCCTGGCCGCCGGGCGCCAGTAGTACGCGAGCGAGCGATAAAAAAAAGGGCCCCGCGGGGCCCTTTTTCATATTGGGGCGTGTTCGCGTCAATTCCCTTCCCGCTTGAAGTACGGATAGCTGTGGTGAAAGCCCATGATCAGGGCGACGAGGTTGTTCGGGAACTTGCGCGCGTAGGTGTTGTACTGCTCCACCGCCTTGTTGTAGCCCTGCATCGACTGGGCCATCTCCTGTCCGCTCTTCTGGAAGTTCTCCTTGAGCGCCTGGAACTGGTAGTGCGAGGTGATGCCCGGGTAGCGCTGTCCGGCTTCGATGTAGACCTTTGAGAGCTGCGCCTCGAGGTCGTCCGCGGCCTTCACCTTCTCCACCATATTCGTTGCGGTGTCGTACTTCTTGTCCGCCTGTGAGAGCGCGCGGGTCGCGTCGTCCTCGTGCTCCGTATAGAGGATGATCTCGTTGACGAGTTTGGGCACGCCGTCATAGCGCTGATCCAGTGCCGAGACGAGCGGCGACCAGGCGTTCTCCACCTGCTCGTCGTAGCCGGCGATCGTGTTGTATTTGAGGATGCACAGCAGGGCGACGACGACGACGATAATGATGATGATCAGTTTATTGGCGCTCATATCCCCCCCTTTGTGGTTGGCCGACGGTACTGGGCCGGGGCGAGGGTGTCAAGAAACGAGGGAGCGGCGGCGGTTGCAGTTGGAGGGCGGGTGCGCTATCCTGAGCGCCATTCGCAACCCAAGGAGGAAGCCATGAGAGCGAGTGGACGCGCAGGAGCGGTGCTGGCAGCGGTCGTGCTCGTCGTCGCCGTCTTCGGATGCAGCAAGTCGTCCCCCCCGCCGGACGAGCAGGCGGATGCGGCGAAAACACCGCCGCCGAGCGCCCATCCGGTGGCGGAGCACTATGCGAAGCAGATGGAGAAGCAGCAGAAGGGGACAGGGCCGGTCGGCTACGAGGATGCGGTGACTTCGCACAAGACGGAGGGGCAGGCGGACTTCGACACGATCAAGTCGTCCTATCCGTGCACGGCGCACGCGGACTGCACCTCCACGAAGTTCACCAACGTGCCGACCTCCGATGCGGACTGTCAGTGTGCCACGCCGTGTACGCCTGATGTCGTCAACAAGGCGGAGAAGGAGCGGCGGGAGACGGCGAACAGGCGTTTCTGCCAGGACGATGACTGGTACGGGCCGAACTGCCCCGCACCCCCCTGCAGCTTCCTGGACTTCGATGAGTTCAAGTGCCTCGACGGCGTCTGCCACGGCCTGGCCGTCGGACGCAACTGACCGCTCGGCGCACGAACGAAGAAAGGCGCGGGATTCGCTCCCGCGCTTTTCTTATGTGAAGGGTTCGAGAAAGATGAGCGCTTCGCCGCTTTCGCCGTTGAGGATGGCGGTTGCCATCTTTCCGGCTGTGAGCGAAGGGATGTGGAGGACACGAATCAACTCATCGTATCGCCGATAATACTCATCCGGCAAGAGCTCTGAAAAGACCGATTGTTGTTGAAGGAAATCCTCGTTGAAGCGTTCGCCCGGTTCATCCGGATAGAGCGGCAAGTAGGCGATGTCGTCTTCGATGAGGTCTTGAAAGAAGTGAGATCCGAACGAGACCTCCGGGACATACGTGGCGCGTCGTCGTGCGACTTCGATGAGGAGTGCAGCATGGGCGATTTCAGCATAGCTCACCGGGACGCCGAGCTGGGGATTCCAAGACCCCCAGCGCCCCGGTCCGACGAGTGCGAATCGGTGTTCGCGAAGGCGTTCGTTGAGCGTTCCGACGATGCGCGCGACGCTCTGTCGATCGTTTGCAGCCCAGCCATGGTAGACGACGTCATCGACCCAGACGAGGTATTCGATCTCGGGGACATGTGCTGTGGGGATGTTGCGCTGGGCGCGGAAAAGGATGCGCTCGCGGGCGATCTCCGGGATGGGGTGTGGCTTGTGGCCGGCGCGCTGTGAGAGGGGCCGCGCCTGCAGGAGAAAAAGGCATGCCCGCTTTGTCTCCGCATCGACATCGACTGCGAACTCCAGATCGACCGCGAATCCGAGCTTTTCCTCCAGGGCCTTGAGCAGCCATCCGATCGTTTTGGGGAGGTCAATACCCATCCAGCTTCCCGACAAGATGCCGTCGAGCGTCAACACCGGAATGTGCGAGTCATCCCAGAGGTTCGAGACCGGTCGGTAGAGGTAGTTTCCGTCCTTCAGGGAGATCATCGCCTGAGCGCCGGCGGGGCAGTGGAAGCCGTCGGTAATGAGTTCGCGGAAGTGGACGGTTGCAAGCTTCCCCTCGTCCAAGTCAATGACGTCGACATGCTTCTGCGAACATTTCTGAATGCTGGTGACCTCTGTACCCTCCGGGCGCATGCCGGGGGCCGACGGCGAAAAGAGGCGCACGTAGCCGCGGCCGACGGCGCGCGTTCCAAGACCACAGACGAGGCGCACCAGGCCATCGCCCTTCTGGATCTGCTTGTTCCAGCAATATCCGTTTTGTGAAAAAGCGACGCCCGCCAGCAGGGGATACAAAAAGCGCCCATACGCCCTTCCGACGATCGGCTGAATGACGACTGCCATGGCCTCGGTGCGGTCGAGGAGGTCGTGCTTTCGACGATATGCGAGGGCATTGGCATTCACCGTGGAGGCATAGACCTCGCGAATGCCGTCGAGGAGCAGGCGAAGACGCTCATCGCCCTCGCCGCGCGGAACGACGAAGACCGATTCGTACTTTCCCGCAAATGCAGCGCCCACCTGGTCTTCGAGGAGTGACGAGGAGCGGACCGCCAGCGGTCCCTCCCAGGTTGCCAGGAGATCGGTGAGCTGCCTTTCGACTGCTGACGGAAAGATGCCCCGCCGTATGCGCTCCTGCAACGCGGCGGGATCGGATGGTGCATCGCGGCCGACTTCCTGCACCGCATTCGTGAGATCGTTTTCGATCAGGAAGGTTTGATAGATATCGGCGGAGAGGCAGGCATATTTCGGAAGATCGATTGCGGCACACAGCTCGGGCTGTTCTTGCCGGAGCTCCTCCAGGCAGGAGTGCAGGCGGACGAGCCCCTCGCCCTTCCCCCCGAGCGATCCGTCGCCGATGCGTCGCATCGAATTACGCATAGTACCCCCGCAGTCGTGCTGTGTCAGCGACGCGTTGAACGGCGAGTGTGGCAGCTGCGAGCCGGAGCGAAAGCCGCTCCCGGTCCGAGAGGGCGATGACGCGGTCGAAGGCGTTTCCGACGAGGGTTTGAATTTCGGAGCGCATGCGTTCTGGATTCCAATAGTATCCCAGCCGGTCCTGCACCCACTCGCAGTAGTGCCCGGCGACGCCGCCGGCGTTGCAGAGGATGTCGGGTATGACGAGAACGTTGCGTTCAAAAAGCCGTTGGTCGGCTCCGGGCGACACCGGATCATGGGCGATCTCCGCGACGATTCGCGCGCGCACGTCATCGACGTTTTCCTCCGTGATCTGGAGCTCCACTGCGGCGAGGATCAGCACATCCACGGGGAGGGAGAGGAGCTTGAGGGGGTCGTCGAGCTTGTGCACGCCGACCTCTGACTTGACGCCGTCGAGCAATCCGTAGGACTGTTGGTGCCAGATCATCTCGCGAACGGGGATGCCCTCATCGTTGACATACGCGCCGGTGATATCGGCGATGCCGATGATGCGGGCGCCGTCGGCGGCCAGCGACTGAGCGAGCCGCGTCCCGACCTTGCCGAATCCCTGGATGGCGACCCGGGCTCCGCGCAATTCGATGCGGGCGCGGTCGCAGGCCTTTCGCACGCAAAGCTCCGCACCGATCGCGGTGCTGTGTTCACTGCCGGCGGCGCCTCCGAGGTCGACGGGCTTTCCGAGCACGACCGCCGGCGTATAGGCCCCCCGGTTCATCGAATAGGTATCCATGATCCAGCACATCGTCTGCTGATTCGTTCCGATGTCGGCGGTCAGCACGGAGGCATTCGGATGAATGTGCTGGGAGAGCTCTAGGGCGTATTGCCGGGAGAGGCGCTCCAGCTCGCCGGCGCTGAAATCAGCTGGATCGCCTTCGATCGCGCCGGCGCAGCCGCCGAACGGTATCCCCAACAGTGCGCAGCGATGGGTTGCCCAAAAGGCGAGGGCCTCCACCATCCCCTGAGTGATGGCCGGGCGAAACTGGATACCGCCGATCGCCGGACCGCACATGACCGAATGCACGGCGTGGTAGGCCTTGAGACTGTGAACGGAACCATCATCGCGTCGGAGAGGCAGCTTGAAACGCGTGGAGGCGCGCGGTTCCCGAATATAGGCCGTCTGCCGGTTGTCCAGCGCAAGGTGTTCTGCCGCGGCATCGAATTCGGCGGTGACATTTTGCAGCGATCGGGGGATGTGCCCGGTATTCACATTCGGTGCGGGGAACATGACTTCCCTCCTTGCGATCTTCAGCGTATCTCAGGCGTAGAGGCCGCGCAGCTCCGAGGCCCGCGTGACGCGCTGGATGGCGCGGATGAAGGCGGCGATGCGCATGTTTACCCCGTGCTGCAGCGAGGTATCCAAAATCGCCTTGAAGGCCTCCTTCATGAATCGCTGCAGATCCTCCTGGATCTGTTGGTTATGCCAGTAATAGCCGGCGCGGTTCTGCACCCACTCGAAGTAGGAGACGGTGACGCCGCCGGCATTGCAGAGGATGTCGGGGATAACGAAGGCCCCCTTCTCGTCGAGGATGCGGTCGGCGTCCGGCGTGAGCGGGCCGTTCGCCCCCTCGGCGATGAGCTTCGCCTGGACGCGCGGCGCGTTCTCCTTCGTGATCTGGTTCTCCAGGGCCGCGGGAACCAGGATGTCGGCCGGGAGCTCGAGGAGCTGCATCGGGTCGGCGAGTTTCTCCACCCCCGCCGCCTTCTCGAAGCCCGCGAGCGTGCGGTGTTCGCGTGCGTATTCCATCGCCTCCTGGACATCGATTCCCTTCTCATGATGGTAGGCACCGCTGACATCCGAGATGGCGACGATACGGCTTTCTTCATCGGCTTCGAGGATCTTCGCGGCGAAGGAGCCGACGTTTCCGAATCCCTGGATCGCGACCTTTGCCTTGTTCATTCGCATGTCGAGGTGTCTGCTCGCCTCATGGATGCAGTGGACGATCCCCTGCGCGGTTGCTTCCACACGCCCGGCGCTGCCGCCGATCTCCAGCGGTTTTCCGGTGACGACGGCAGGGGTGTATTCGCCAAGGTGCATCGAGTAGGTGTCCATGAACCAGGCCATCACCTGCGGGTTCGTGCCGACATCGGGGGCGGGGATGTCCTTGTCCGGGCCGAAGATGTCGATCATTTCCGCGAAGTAGCGACGCGCGAGGCGTTCGAGCTCGCCGAGCGAGAGCTTCGCCGGATCGCAGATGACCCCCCCCTTTCCGCCGCCGAAGGGGACGTTGACCGCGGCGCACTTGTAGGTCATCCAGAAGGCGAGCGCCTTGACCTCGTCGATGTTGACGTCGGGGTGGAAGCGCACGCCCCCCTTGGCCGGGCCGCGCGCGATGTTGTGCTGGACGCGGAAACCGCGGAAGACCTCGATGCTGCCGTCGTCCATGCGGACGGGGAGCTTCACCTCGACGATGCGCCGCGGCTCCTTGATGACGGCGATCTGGTTCGGCGCCAGCTTCAGGACATTGGCGGCGGCATCGAATTGCTGCAGGGCGTTTTCAAAGGCGTTGATGCTGGTGGCCGAGTTGGGGACGGGGAGGGACGGCTCGCGTGTGTTTTCCATGGGACGACACGACTCCTTTCTCTTGTTGCGGACGATGCACCAAAAAGGGCCGGCATGGCCCCTGATCAATCGGTTGTCTTTGTCGCGTCGATCGTAACGATCTGTCCGACCTTTGCCGCACCGGAGGAGGGCGCGACGACAGCGTACTCTTTCTTCACGGAAGTGATCGTTCCGCGGCCGACGACGGCGAGTTCGCCGCCCAGCTCCAAACCCTTGCCGCTGACCGCCCTGCGCTCCTGGAGGAGGACCGGCGTGCCCTTCGTAAGCCCCGCGTTTGATCCGGCGTTGAGGAGAAACTGCCCGCCGCGCTTCTGGAAGAGCTGCCCCTCCCACGGCCGTTTCTCGAGGCGCTTGTCGATCCACTTCACGCAGTTCTTCGTCGCTTTCTTGAACATGCGGTTGAAGGCCTTGTCCGGATCGCCGGAGTTTTTCGCGGTATAGTAGGACATGCCGCCGCCGCGGTAGAAGCGCGTGTGTGATGCGCGTGTCGTGTGTTCGCCCTCGATGCGGCCGCTCTCCGGGCCGAGCGCCATGCAGGTGAGCGAGAGTTCGACCGACTCCGAGTGCTGATCGGCGGAGCCGACCGGGAGTCCCGTCCAGTACTCCGCCTCGCTGAAGAGTCCGCCGGTGTCGACCCCCTTCTCGCGCTGTCCGATCGTGAAGTTGAAGAGCGCCTGCGCGGCGACCGGCTGGTGGACATAGTGCCCCTGTGCCTGCGCCATCATCTGCTGGACCATCTTCTGCATCTGCGCCGCCTGCTGCATCGCCTCGAAGGCGGTCTTGGGCTCCGGCTCTTTGGAGAAGTCGATCTCCTCGGCCTCCTTCGCCTTCGGCAGGACGACGACGTAGCGCCCCGTCTTCTCCAGCGCCTGCTTGATGCGGTTGCGGAAGAGCTCCGAGAGCGCCTTCGGGTCCATGGAGGAGAAGCCCATGAAGCCGGTGTTGACGTGGCCGACCGCGATGACCTTCTTCAGATCACTGCCCGCGGACGCCGTCGCGGGGAGGATGAGGGTGATCGCCAGGATGAGAAGGATGCGTGTATGTTTCATGGCCCCCCTTTACTCAATTGAAAAGGGGATGTCCACGCCCTTCACCCGCTTGTGCGGAGGGGGGAGAGCTGCTATTCATGGCGGCAGGAGGTGGCGCCATGAAGCGATTCACTTATGGATTTCGATGGGTCGTCGGTGTGGCTGCGGTCGTCCTCGCCCTGCAGTTCCTGATCGTGCTCCGAGC
The DNA here is from genome assembly GCA_964410765.1 of uncultured Myxococcales bacterium. GTDB lineage: Bacteria > UBA10199 > UBA10199 > 2-02-FULL-44-16 > JAAZCA01 > CAYPII01. The sequence continues at coordinate 9,047 of CAYPII010000002.1, forward strand.
CAGCGGAGTCCAGCCCCCCGCAGTGAAGCGTAAGCAGATCGAGGAGATGGATGCCCGCGCACAGGCCCGCGTGGAGGCGAAGCGGCGTCGCTCGCACTGCCGCTATGGCTGGGACGAGGGGAAGGGGAAGTGCTACGAGCCCAAGGAGGGGCAGCTCTACCGCGACCCGAAGACCGGCGAGATGAAGATGAAGCCGATCGAGAAGGTCAACCTCCCCTGGAACTGAGGCGTCTTTCGTCGATCAGGATTTCAGGCCCAGCGTCAGGATGCGGCCGATGAGGGCCTCGTAGGAGAGGCCCCCTTTCATCGCCGAGTCGGCGTAGTCCTCATCCTTCGCCAGGAAGGGATTGGGGTTCGCCTCCAACACCACGATCCGTCCCTCCGCCGTCAGGCGCAGGTCGATGCGCCCCCACCCGCGGATGCGCAAAAGCCGATAGGTTCGCTTGCAGATGCGTTCGATTCGTTGCCGCGTCTCGTCGGGCAGGTTCGGGACGAAGCGCGTCGTGATTCGCCAGCGCTTGCGGTAGGCGGCGTCCCACTTCGCCTTGTAGGTGGCGATCTTCGGTTCGTCGTCGGGCCGGTCGCCGAAGGTCATCTCGCGCAGCGGGAAGACGGTGAGGCGGTCGTTGCCCAGCACGCTCGCGTAGAACTCTCTCCCGTCGATGTAGTGCTCCGCGAGCGCGTCGTCGCCGACCTGCTCGTGGATGAAGCGGACGCGCTGGGCCAAGGCCCCCTCGTCCTCGACGACGGAGGCCTGGCTGATCCCCAGCGAGGCATCCTCGCGCACCGGCTTGACGAAGAGGGGGAAGGAGAGTGCGGCGGGCTTGCGTACTTTTCGGGCACGCGGGAAGATCGCGAAGCGCGGCGTCTGGATGCGGTGTGCGCCGAGGATCGTCTTGGCCAACCCCTTGTCGCGGCAGAGGAGCATCCCCGCCGATCCGCTGCCGGTGTAGGGGATGCCCTTGAGTTCCAGATAGCCGGCGATCGCGCGGTCGAGCGTGCGATCACCACCGAAGTGTTCCACGAGGTTGAAGACGATGTCCGGGTGCACGTGCGCGAGTGCGGCGTTCAGTGGGGCGAGGTCGTCGTAGATGCCGCACGGATGGGACTCGTGGCCCAGGCGCTCGAGCGCGCGCAGGATGTGGCGCTCGGTCTTCCAGTCCTCCGTCGCGAGGTCGGCGGAGAAGTCCTGATCGACCGGCGGGGGGCCGGCGGTGTCGAAGAGGACGACGACGCGCTGTTTCTTCATAAGGCCCTCACGGATAGCGCTTCAATTTCCCCGTGAACAGATAGGTCATCGCCATGCCGGTGAGAAAGGCGGTGACGCGGACGAGCGCATCCGCTTTCTCGCGCGCGCGCCGAAGTTTGAGCTCGGCGCAACGCGCGGTGAGTTTCGCGAGCAGGCGGTTGATCGTGAAGCGCCGCTCCCCGCTCCAGCGCGCCACGCTGCGCACGAGGTGTGCGCGATGATGGCGCAGGAAGGAGGAGGCGGCTGGGGCGTCGGGGGCCTCTTCGTGCGGCGTGAATATCTGTCGCAGGTCTCGGTCATAGAAGTCGGGCATTTCCTCGGCGAATGCGCGACGGCGCCGCGCGTAGTAGGTGGAGAGCCGCTGTGTCAGTCGCCGCGCCTCCGAGAGCTTCGGGCCGCCGGCGACCTTCGGCGGGTGGCGCGCGATCTCCCGCATCAGCTCGTCGACGTAGAGGAGCTTCTCCATTGCTTTCCAGCCGCGATAGCGCTCCTGCCAGTTGCAGTCGGGGTCGAGCCAGACGGCGAAGGTCTCGGCGAAGTCCTCGTCCGGATGCAGCTGCGCGTACCAGTTCTTCAGGTGCCGGACGTAGCGGCGGCTGTAGGGCTGCGGGCGGTAGGTGTCGGGGTACTCGCGGTGGAAATCACCGAAAAGTTCGCGCCAGCGCTTTCGCCGGTGGAGCCGATAGGCGTAGTTTATCGCGTGGCCGCACTCGTGACGCAGCAGGCGCAGACACTCGTTGCGCGACCCTCCCTCGATCTCCAGGATCAACTTCTGTTCGAGCTGCTTGAGGCGCTGGTGGGCGAGGTAGAAGGGGATCGCGATGATCGGCACGCCGTCGGGGCAGAACCACTCGTCGCCGAGATAACACTTCGGGAAGAAGACGAACTCGCGCGCGGCGAGCTCGGCGTAGAGCTCGCCGATGCGATCGACGAGGTCGGTCCCCTCGATCGTGACGCCAAGGTCCTTGATCCGCCACTGCAGGAGCTCCTCGTCGGGGAGCGCTGCCCAGGGAAAGATCGACACGGGTGCGCGTCCTCCCTCAGGAGCGTTTCTCCAGGAATGGCTTGAACAGATCGATCGGGATCGGGAAGATCGTCGTCGTGTTGTGGCCGCTGGCGATATCGACGAGCGTCTGCAGGTAGCGCATCTGCATCGCCATCGGGTGGTCCTTCATCTGCGTGGCGGCGTGTACCAGGTTTTCAGCCGCCTGCTTCTCGCCCTCGGCGTTGATGATCTTCGCGCGCCGTTCGCGCTCCGCCTCGGCCTGGCGCGCCATCGCGCGCTTGAGCTCCTCGGTGATGTCGACGTGTTTCACCTCGACGTTGGCGACCTTGATCCCCCAGGGGTCAGTCTGTTTGTCGAGGATCTCCTGTATCTGCGCGTTGATCTCCTCGCGCTTGGAGAGCAGGTCGTCGAGCTCGCGCTCGCCGATGACGCTGCGCAACGTCGTCTGTGCCATCTGGCTGGTGGCGAAGGCGAAGTTTTCCACCTCGGTGATCGCCTTGTTCGCGTCCATCACGCGGAAGTAGACGACGGCGTTGACCTGCACCGAGACGTTGTCCTTGGTGATGATGTCCTGCGGTGGGACATCGAGCGCCACCAGGCGCAGCGAGATGCGCACCAACTTGTCGATCGGCTTGAAGACGAAGAAGATGCCGGGCCCCTTGGGCTTGGGCAGCAGGCGCCCCAGGCGGAAGATCACGCCGCGCTCATACTCCTTGAGGATCTTGATGCACGAGAGGATGTAGAGGACGATGAAGCCGATGAAGATCAGGACGGGGGTGGACATGGGGAATCCTCCTTTGTGGTGACGTCGGACTCAACGGTGAGGGTCATGCCTTCCGTTGCGATAACGCGTATGGGGTTTTCCTTTGCAATCTCCGTGCTGGAGCGGGCATTCCAGATTTCGCCGTGGACGAAGACCTTTCCGTGGTCGCCGTGCCATTCCAGGACCTCGCCGACGTTTCCGACGATCCCCTCCGCGCCGGTGACCGCGCGTTGGCGCTGCGCGCGCACGGCCAGTGTGATGAGCCCCAGCGCGATGGCGAGCGTCGCCATCGTGAAGGCGAGGATGATCGGGAGCGAGGCGCGCATCGATTCGAGTGGCGAGGGGAAGAGGATGAGCGAGCCCAAAAAGAAGGTGGCGACGCCGCCGAGTGTGAGCAGCCCGTAGCTGGTGATCTTCACCTCCGCCACGAAGAGGGCGATGGCGAGCGCGATGAGCGCGACGCCGGCGTAATTGGTCGGCAACACCTGCAGGCCGAAGAAGGCGAGGATCAGGCAGATCGCCCCCGCTATGCCGGGGAAGCCGATGCCGGGGTTGGTGAACTCGAAGAGCAGGCCGTAGAAGCCGAGCATGAGCAGGATGTAGGCGATGTTCGGATGGGCGAGGACCGTGAGCCAGCGCAGGCGGAAGGTCTTCTCGATCGTCGTGAGCGGCGCCTCCTTCGTCTGCAGCGTGACCGTCCCCGCAGGGAGCTTGACCCGGCGCCCGTCGAGCGCTTCTACGAGGGCCGCGATATCCTCGGCGATCAGGTCGATCACGCTCAGGCGCTTAGCTTCGACATCGGTCGCCGAGACGCTCTCGGTTACCGCGCGCAGCGCCCAGTCGACGTTACGGCCGCGCTCGCGCGCGATCGTCTCCACCCAGGCCGTCGTGTCGTTGAGGAGCTTCTTCTCCATCGGGTGCTGACGCACGGTGTTCATTTTCTTCGTGCCCTGCTTGGACTTCTTCTCTTCTTTACGGGAGAGTTTTTGAATCAGCTCCTCCAGTGCCTCGCCGGTCGTGCGCCGGCCGCCGAGGTTGACCGGGTGCGCTGCGCCGATGTTCGTCGAGGGCGCCATCGCGGCGACGTTCGCGGCGAGGGTAATGAAGACGCCGGCCGATCCCGCACGCGAACCCTTCGGCGCGACGTAGACGACGATGGGTACCGCAGCGTTCATAATGCGCTTCACGATCGTGCGCGTGGAGGTGAGCAGCCCCCCCGGCGTGTCGAGCTCGATGATCAGCGCCTGGGCGCCGTCGGCCTCGGCCCGGTCGATCGCATCGACGATGTACTCCGCCGAGACCGGGTTGATGATCTCGTCGTCGAGCTGGATGCGATAGAGGGGGGCGGGATCCGCCGAGCGCGCCGGACCGGCCAGCAGCAGAAGTGCTGTGGCGAGGAGGGGGAGAAAAAGCAACCCCTTGAAATATAATGTTCTTTTGAGCTTTCCCCGCACGGGAAGAACTATGCTCCCTCCATCCCTCGCTGTCAATTGTCGAGGGGACGCAACCTTTTTCCTTTTCTGCCGATATACCGTATGAGGGAGGAATCGATGCAGCGCGTGATTCTCGCCATCGCGGCCCTGGCCGCTTCGAGCATGATTTCGGCATCCGCCTTCGCGGGGGCCTGTTCGAACGTGCGCGCGAACGATCTCTCGGCCTTCGACGGCTGCATGGTCCCCGTGCGCGGATCGATCATGACCGCGCAGGTGGGGACGGCGAGCCGGACGGATCCGGCCACGCAAAAGCTCCTGGCGGCGATGCACAAGGCGCCGGTCGTTCCGCCGCATGTCATCAGCGCGCCGACCCCCTTTCCGATGTTCGCGACGATGGCGATCGCGGCGGCCTACCGCAAGGGGAACCGCTCCTACAATCCCTACTGGAACTGGTGGACGATGCAGTACGCCTACTACCTCTCACACTGAGGATGCGAGATTGCTCCCGGAGTGAGACCTTGCAGAAAGCCCTCTAACTCGTTATAATCACTGCCATTCATGCGGCAGCGTCCTCCCATCAAGCCCTTTCGGCTGGTGCCCGGCGATCGTATCGGCATCGTCGCGCCGGCGTCCTCCTTCAAACGGCGCGGCCTCAAGCGCGGGATGGACAAGCTGCGATGGTGGGGCTTCGATCCGGTCGTTTCGCCGGAGGTACTGCGGCATTCGCGCCGGCCGAAGGAATCGGAGCGGCGCAAGCGCTACCGCGAGAAGGCGGAACAGATCATCGAGATGTTCCGGGACCCGCGGGTCGGCGCCATCTTCTGCGCCGAGGCGGGGTACGGCTCCATCGCGCTCATTCCCTTCCTGGAGGAGGTCGACCTCTCCCCCTATCCGAAGATCTTCGTCGGCTTCTCCGACATCACGATCCTGCTCCTCTACTTCCACATGCGCTATAACTGGGTGACCTTCCACGGCCCGATCGTCGCCTCGGAGATCTACAAGGGGATGCCGCCGGTCACCGAGATCGCCCTGCAGGAGGCGATCATGAAGCGGTCGCGTCTGGGCGATATCTTCGGACACGACCTGGAGGTCATCCGGCCGGGTCGCGCCCGCGGGCGGATCATCGGGGGAAACCTCACGCGCATGCTGCGTTCGCTCGGGACGAATTTCGAAATCGAGACGCGCGACCGCATCCTCTTCATCGAGGAGGTCGACGAGGGGCACATGAAGCTCGACGGCGATCTCAACCATCTGAGCATCACGGGAAAGCTCGACGGCGTGAGCGGGATCGTCTTCTCCGAGATGGTCAACTGCCTGGACGGCGATCGGCGCAAGGTGCGCCGCTTCCTGAAGCACTACTTTCGGGACGCCCCCTATCCGGTCTTCTACGGCCTTCCCTCGGGGCACGGGGTCTGGAACGTGACGATCCCCTTCGGCGTGCGCGCGCAGATCGATTCCGACGAACGACGGCTGGTGTTGGAGGAGGGAGGCGTTCGGTAGTACGCGTCTGATAAACGACGTCCTCAGAACTTCTTCGTGCGGCCGTACTGACGGATAAACATTCCTTGGCGTGCCTGTGTGCTCTGATTTGTCTGTCGACAGTCGTCGGGAATCTGATACTGATCGGCGCAGGGGATGCAGAGCCACTCCTTCCCCTGGATCAGTCGGTTGCGATGATCGTAGCGCTCGACGTCTGGTGCCGTCTTGCCGCAGGCCTCGCAGACGATGCGGATGTGGTCCTGTCGCATCTTCCGACCTTTCTTCAGATGTTGCTTCTTGACCTTGTCGCGCTCGACATCCTTCTTCGAAACGAGGCCCGCATCCATCAGTGCCTTCTTCATCTGTTCCATGCCCATCCTATCCTCCGTCTTTCGTAAAAACCGGATACCAGCGTCTTTTCCCTTTTCGAACGACGAACGACAAACGATGAACGACGTTCACTTCTTCCAAAACTCCGGCGTGAAGAGGACGATCACCGTATAGATCTCGAGCCGTCCCAGGATCATGCAGAAGGAGAGCAGGACCTTGCCCGCAGTGGGGATGAGGAAGTAGTTCTCCGCCGGGCCGACCTCCCCCAGTCCCGGGCCGATGTTACCCAGCGTCGCCGCGACCGAGCTCGCCGCCGTGATGATGTCGAGCCCCATCCCCGCCATGACCATCGTGGCGGCGACGAAGAGCGCCATATAGAGGATGAAGAATCCCGCGACGCTCTCGAGGATGTCCTTGTGCACGACCTTGCCCTGGAACTTCACGGCGGCGAAGGCGCGCGGATGGACCATGCGGAAGAGCTCGCGGTAAGCGTACTTGAAGAGGAGCGCGATGCGCACGACCTTGATGGAGCCGCCGGTCGACTTCGCGCAGCCGCCGATGAACATGAAGAGCAGCAGCGCCAGCTGGAGCACGATCGGCCAGAGCTCGAAGTCGGTGGTGGCGAAGCCGGTGGTCGTGATGATCGAGACCGTCTGGAAGGCGCCGTAGCGCAGCGCCTCCAGGATGCTGCCGGAGACGCCGCCGAAGAAGAGCCACGCGGTCATCCCCGCGGTGCAGAGCAGGATGATGCCCAGGTAGTAGCGGAACTCGCTGTTTTCCCAGTAGGAGCGGATGCGGCCGGTGAGTGCCAAGTAGTGGAGGATGAAGTTCGCGCCCGCCAGGAACATGAAGACGATGATGATGGTGTCGACCAGCCCGCTGCCGAAGGCGCCGATCGAGGCGTTGCGCGTGGAGAAGCCGCCGGTCGCCATCGTGCCGAAGGTCTGGCAGAGCGCCTCGAAGAGGTCGAGGCCGGCGCCCATCAGCAGGATCGTCTCGACCGCGGAGAGGAGGATATAGACGCCCCAGAGGGTGGCCGCCGTCTCGCGGATGCGCGGAAAGAGCTTCTCCTTCGTCGGCCCCGGCGCCTCCGCATGGAAGAGCTGTTGGCCGCCGACGCCGATCAGCGGCAGGATTGCCACCGCCAGGACGATGATCCCCATGCCGCCGAGCCAGTGGGTGAGACTGCGCCAGAAGAGAAGCCCCCGGCCGACGCTCTCGATCATGACGGTCTGCCCCAGCACCGATGCGCCCGTCGTCGTGAAGCCGGAGATTGCCTCGAAGAAGCAGTTGATGAAGTTGGCGAGCGTCTTGGGGCCCAACATGTCGGCGAGAAAGAAGGGGAGGGCGCCGAAGAGGCCGGCCATCGCCCAGCCGAGCGTGACGATCAGCATCCCCTCGCGATGGGTGATGTCCTCCTTGGGGGTGCGGAAGATCAGCGCGCCGATGCCGGAGACGGCGAGCGTGATCACGACCGCCTGGACGATCGGCACGGCGTCGCGCCAGCCATCCTGCCAGGAGAAGAGGAGCGCGCTGGCCATCGCCAGGCCGACGAAGATGTTCAGGCGCGCGAGGACCGCGAGCACGAAGCCGAAGCGCATCAGAAGTACTCCGGTTTGACCGTGATGAACTTTTCGATCTTGCGCATCGCATCCCGCCGCCCCAGCAGCAGGACGCGGTCGCCCGGTTCGATCGATGTTTCGCCGTGCGGGACGATCAGCTCCTCGTTGCGCTTGAGCGAGAGGATGATCGTCTCCTTCGGGAGCTTGAGCGCGTGCAAGGGTTTGCCGACGAGCTCGGAGGTCTCCAACGCCTCCAGCTCGATAATCTCCGCCGCCTCCCGCAGCGAGGAGGCGTGCAGGACCTTCCCCTTCCGGATGAAGTGGAGGATCGCGTTGTTGGCCAGCTCACGCGGGTTGACGACGACGTCGATGCCGATGGCGGTGATGAGCTGCTGATAGGCACTCTTGTGTGAGAGGGCGATTGCCAGCGGGCAGCCCATGCGCTTGGCCAGGAGCGCGGAGAGGATGTTGTCCTCGTCGTCCTTCGTGACCGCGACGAAGGCGTCCATCTGCTTGACGTTCTCCTGCTCCAGGAGTTCCTCGTCGGTCGCGATTGCATTGAGGATGACCGACTTGTCGAGCACGCGGCTGAGCGCGGAGCAGATCTTGGCGTCCGGCTCGATGATCTTGACGCTCAGCCCCTCGCGCTCGAGGTTTTCGGCGAGATTCATGCCGATGAAGGTGCCGCCGTGGATCATGATCGTGCCGGCGCGCTCCTCCTTGTGGCCGAGCAACGCCATCCCTTCGCGCACGTGCTTCGATTGGCCAACGAAGTAGACGTTGTCGCCCGGCATGATCTTCGTCTCACCCGAGGGGATGATGAGCTGCCCGCTGCGGAAGACGGCGGCGATGAGGAAGTTGCGTTCCTGTCGCAGCCGATCGAGCTCCTTGAGCGGGCGGTTGATGATGGGGCTGGTGCGGCGCACCGTGGTGCCGACGAGCTTGAGGGACCCGTCGAAGAAGGTGAGCAGGTCGGTGGCCCCCGGGATCTCCAGGATGCGCAGGACCGCGCGGGCGGCCTCCTTCTCGGGGTTGATCATCAGGTTGATGCGCAGGTCCTGTTGGAGCTTCTCCCCCTCGATGTCGAACTCGGGAGTGCGGATGCGGGCGATGCGGATCGCCTGCGGCGCCTCCATGCCGGCGAGCATCGTGGCCAACAGGTTCACCTCGTCGCTGTCGGTGACGGCGATGACCATCTCGGCGTTCTTCAGCCCCGCCTCGTGGAGGATCTGCGGCGCGGCGCCATTGCCGGCGATGAACTTGCAGTCGAGCGTCTCCTCGATTTCGTCGAGGATCCGCTCGTCCTTCTCGATGACGACGACCTCCTTGCGTTCCTGGATCAGCTTCTCGGCGATGAACTGCCCGATCTCGCCGCCGCCGACGATCAGAATGCTCACGACATTCTCCTTCCCGAGCGCCTCATCATAGATGCTTCGCCAGGGCGTTCAAGCCGTTTTCGGTCAAAAAAAAGCCCCGGCCGTGAGGCCGGGGCGTGGTGACGATCGTGTCTCGGCGGTTCAGGCGCTCTTCTGCACGTTCGTCGCCTGCAGCCCCTTCGGGCCCTTGACGACCTCGAACTCGACGGCCTCGCCCTCCTTGAGCGTCTTGAAGCCCTCGCCCGTGATCGCGGAGAAGTGGACGAAGACGTCCTCGCCGCCATCATCCGGAGCGATGAAGCCGAAGCCCTTTGCATCGTTGAACCACTTGACCGTACCCTTAGCCATACCGTGACCGTCCTTTCTTCAATCCCTGCACCTGAATCCGTTACCCGACATCGGACCACCCTGATGCCAGTGCAGCGGGCTTATGATACATCCCCATCCGCTGCAACCCATTTTTCACTTTTTGCGGTATCCGGCGCGTTCCACGATGCGGGCGGCCAGACCCTCGATCATGCCCGCCTCCGCGGCGGTCAGCCCCGAGCGGCCGATCAGCCCCGCCAGCTGGTGGCGGATCTTCGAGCGCAGCGGATTTTCGGGGCGCTCCGGATAGCCCAGCGACTCCAGGGCCTCCTCCAGGCGATCGAGCGCATCCTCGCGGGCGGCGCGCGAAAGGAGCGGCTCCGCCGGTGGCGATGGGGGGAGGCGATGGCGGGTGAGTTCGTAGGCGGCCAGCAGGACCGCCTGCGCGAGATTGAGCGAGGGGCACTCCGGCGCGGTGGGGATGGCGACGGCGCCATCGAGGAGGCGCACCTCCTCCGTCGTGAGGCCCGCGTCCTCGCGTCCGAAGACGAGCGCGACCCCGCCTCGATCCGCCTGTGCGGCGAGCTCGGGCGCCGCCTCCGCGAGCGGACGGGGCCGGCTGCGCACCCGGCCGGCGCGGCGGGTGAAGGCGACCGCGGCGGTGCAGTCGGCGATCGCCGCGGCGAGGGTGGGGAAGGGGCGCGCCGCTTCCAGCAGGTCGCGCGCGCCGACCGCCCAGGTGAAGGCCTCGTCGGTACGATAGGGGACGGGATCGACGAGGCGGAGGTCGTCCAGTCCGCGGTTGCGCATCGCGCGCGCGACGGCGCCGATGTTCGCCGGACCCTGCGGCGCGACGAGGACGATGGCAATGGAGCTTTGCATGGGGATGCGCCTAGTCGGGGAGAAGGGCGTTGTCAACGATGAGCAGAGCTACTATAGAGGCAAGCAACGCCAGCAACGCGAGAAACGCCAGCAATGAAAAACTTTAAACGTTGCTTGCGTTGGTTCCGTTGCTTGCGTTGCTGGCTGGTTCAATCATCGTGAGGATTTCATCATGCAAAAAGATGCCGAGAGAAGAAAATTCGCACGCCTCGACCTGGCGCTGACGGTGAGCTACCGCGTCGCCGAGCAGGCCAGCGATGTGGGGGGGGATCCCCGCGAGGCGGTCTCCAGCGACATCAGCTTGGGTGGCTTGCGTCTGATGACGCCCACCTCGCTGGAGAACGGAACGATGCTCGACCTGGAGATCCTGCTGGGCGAGGACGAGGAGCATCCCGTGCACGCCGATGGCGAGGTCGTCTGGCAGAACAAGGTTTCGAACACGAGCTACGAGACGGGCGTCATGATCCGGGGGATGCCCGTCGAGGACAAGAAGCGCTTCATGGAGTTTGTCTTCGATCAGATGGCGAAGGTGGTGCGCTGACGGTTCTCAGCGCGCCTGTGTGGGCTGCGGCAACGTCGCCTGCGGCGCGTGCATCGCCTCCCGCACGACGGTCGCCAGCGCCTCCGGCGTGAAGGGCTTCGCGATCGTTCCCTCCGCTCCCGATCGCCGCGCCTGCCGTTCAACCTCCGCATCGTTTTCCCGCGTGAGCAGCACGATCCGCATATCCCGATACTTCCGGTTGAACTTGATCAGGCGGCAGAGTTGATGGCCGGAGAGCTTCGGCGCCGTCGTGCTCAGCAGAACGATGTTCGGGAAGCGCTCCTGCGCGATGTGCAGTCCCTCCTCGCCGTCGGCGGTGACGAGCACGGCCATCCCCAGGCGTTCCATCGTCGCCTTCGCCTCCGCGGCGATCGCCGCCTCCTCCTCCACGACGAGGGCGAGCGCCTGCTCCGGTTCCGAGCCCTCGTCGAGGGAGCGCTCCTCGCTGCGCCAGATCTCCTCGATGCTCTCCTCGATGGATTGGGAGGCCTCCTCCAGGCCGAGTGCGCCGGCCAGGTGCATCAGCAGGATCGGCGGGTCGAAGGGCTGCACGACCAGTCCCGCGATCGGATAGTCGACGAGCCAGGCGAAGGCGTCGACCTCCGTGGCGAGGATGAAGAGGGGGATCGCATCCTTCTCCGTGCGCAGCGCATTGAGCAGGGCCTTGGTCGAGGAGCCGGGGAGGCGCGGGTCGACGATGACGAGCGCCGGTCCCTCGCGCTTGAGGAGGCCGATGCCTTCCAGCGCGCTTGTACCCGTCAACACGCGATAGCTGCCCTCCTCGAGGATCGGCGTGAGCGCTGCGATCGTCTTCTGATCCGCGCTCACCAGCGCGATCGTCCTTCGCTCTGTGGGCATGATTTCCTCGCTAGGTCTCTTGTTGTGGTTTCGCTTTCGCTGCTTTGTGCTCGGAGGGCTTCGTGACGATCCGGTGCAGCGTGTTGATCAGTTCATCGGTGTCGAAGGGTTTGGCGATGAAGGCCTCTGCGCCGGATGCCTGGGCGAGCTCGTGGCCGCTCTCCTCGTTGCGCGCGGTGAGGATGATGATCGGAATATCGCGGTACTTTTCGTTGAACTTGAGCAAGCGGCAGACCTGAAAGCCGTCCATCTTCGGGAGCATCACATCCAGGATGATCGCGTTCGGAATGAGCTGCTGCGCGAGTGTGAGCCCCTGCTGGCCGTCCTCGGCCGTGATGACGTCGAAGCCCTTGAACTGCAGCAGTTCCGCGAGTGACTTGAGCAAGTCGACCTCGTCGTCGACGATGAGGACGAGCGGTCGCGGCCCCGCGCCTTCATCCTCCTTGGCGGGCGCCGTGGCCTTTGGCGCCGCCTTCGGTTCGGGGGTCGGTTCGGATTTCGATTCCGGCGCTGCGTCGGGCGGTGGCTCCGGCGGGTGCTGGAGCGGCTCCTTGTCGGAGGGCCAGGAGGTCTCGTCGAGCGAGCGCTCCTGCTCCTGCCACAGCTCGGGGATGCTCGTGCGAATCGAGGCCGCCGCACGGTCGATCTTGAAGATCGCCTCGATGTGGTTGAGCAGCTTCTCGCTGTCGATGGGCTTGAGCAGGACGCCGGCGATGCGCTGATCGGCGAGGTTTTCCGCCACGTCGGAGACCGCCGAGACGACGAGCACCGGGATGCGGGACTTCTTCGCCTTGAGGATGTCGAGAACGGCGTAGCCCGAGAGCTCCGGCATCAGCAGGTCGAGGATGAGCAGGTCGGGCGTCTCCTTTCGGATGAGCTTGAGCGCCTCTCGGCCATCCTGGGCGCAGATCGTTTCATAGCCGGCGTTGCGCAGGACCTTCCCCAACAGGATGCAGATGTCGCGCTCGTCGTCGACGATGAGGATCTGTTTCTTCTCTTTTTGCTGCGGTTCGGGCATCGGAAATCTCATTGTAGAGCGATATCGTGGGGGGGATCAACTTTATAATGAAAATCAAGGAGTTTGAGGGGGTTGACGGGTGGGGGGCGCTGCCGTAAATCCTTTAGCAACCTTTTCGGCCAGGGCGCGATAAGGAGGGTGCCATGAAAAAGACGACCAGCACACAGCGGGGGGCGGAGGCGGCCTTCGAGGAGAAGCGCCGCGCCGTCCGACGAAACTCCGATGCGCCCATCGCCTTCTGCATCGATCACGATCAGCGGTGGAAGCCGGCGCGCCTACGGGATATCGCGGCGCCGGGGATGCGGCTCGTCACTGAACAGGCGCTCGCGGCGGGGAACCGCATCGTCATCTCCGCCGCCAATCCGGTGGCGCCGATCGTCTACGGCGTCGTTCGCTGGAGCCGGCCGCAGGAGACGGCGGACGGCTGCGAGGCCGGCATCGAGTTCGACGAGGCGGTCGCCGACATCGATCGCCGCATCCGCCTCTAGGGGCCCGCATGGATGACGGCCGGACATACTACGAGATCCTTCAGGTCTCGACCGACGCCTCGGTCGAGGTCATTCACTCCGCCTACCGTACGCTCATGACGCGGATGCGCAAGCATCCCGACCTCGGCGGCGATGTGCGCGAGGCGGCGCTGATCAACGTCGCCTACGAGACGCTCTCGGACGCCGATGCACGCCGCGCGTACGATGCGCGCCTCGCTGCGGGACGTGCTCCGACGCCGGCGGCCAAGGGCGCGGAGCGTCGGCGGGCGCCGCGCCGGGCGGTGGATGCGACCGCCTCCTTCTGCCTCGACCACGAGAGCACCTGGTATCCAGCGCGCATCTGCGACTGCTCCGTCCTCGGCGTGCGGCTGCGTTCACGCGCCGCACTCGTCTCGGGACAGCACATCGTCATCGCCCCGCCCAATACGCAGGCGACCGCCTTCCACGGCACCGTGCGCTGGACGCGCATGTTCCACCCCTCGCTCTTCGAACGCGTCTACGAGGCCGGCGTCGAATTCGCCGACCGGATCGACGACATCGACGAGCGCCTGAATGTCTAATCCGTTTTTGGCTGCTTGACCGTTCGTTTTGGACCTTCCGGGGGCCCTCCTACCGGCGCAGGCGCACTCGCTCACTATTCACCGCGAAAAATGCGTCGCTTCTTCCCAACCTGGCGTTCTCCCCCGTCGACCGCCAGGTCGGAGAAGCGATCGCATTTTTCACGCCTCATACGCTCGACTCGTAAACGCGCTTTTATGCGCCGTACGAAGGGCCCCCGGAAGGTCTGTGGGAACGAACGGAGGGGACAACGTGTCAGGCGGGTTTGAAGATCGCGCCGCGACCGGTGCGGCCGTCGATGCGCGTGACCAGCGGTGCCGGGCAGCGCACGTGGCGGACGAAGTGCGTCTCGGTCGCCGCCGGCTGTTTCTCCAGCCACGACCAGTCGACGAAATGGCGCTTCGTGTCGATCGAGAGGTAGCCGATGCGGCAGGAGGCGATGTTGTGGAAGAAGTGCGTTCCCTGTGAGGGCTCGACGTCGAGCGTCGGCGTGCATATCTCTCCGATGACCTTGGCGTGCGAGACCTCGGCGTAGGCCACCGGGATGCCCAGTTGCGGGTTGACCGTCCCCCAGCGTCCGAATCCCAGAAGGATGTAGGTCTCGCCTCGCGCGACCATCTCCTTGTTGATGCGTCCGATTTCGCGCGCGACCGCCGTCGTCTTCGAGAGCTCAAAGGCGTCGGGCTTCACGTAGACGATGTTGCTGATCCCCTCGAAGAGCCCGTTGCCCAGCGCCCGGTCGGTGATGGCGATGCAGCTCCCCTCGCTCGCGCCATTGATGTTGACTTCCTCGGCCTCCTCGCCGGTGACGAGCGGGCGGATCTGGAGGAAGGCGAAGGATGGCGGCTCTTCCCCCTGCGCGAGCTTGCAGGCGAACTCGATCTCGATCGGGCAGCCCAGTCCCTCGCTGCCGATCTCCAACACTTCGCTCACGACGCGCGGGAGCGGGAAGCCGTTTCCGCCGAGCAGCCGCTTGAAGGTGAGGACACGCTGTCCCTCGCGCGTGAGCCCCTCGTAGACGACGTCGTCTTCGCGCGAATAGACGCCGCCGAGCTTGGCGAGCACGCCATCATCCTCCGCCTGCGCGAGCGTGCCGGTGGCGAGCGAGTAGTCCTCGTCCATCGGAACCGGGTTCTCCTGGCGCGTGAGGTTGATCGCCGCGAACTCCTTCTGGCTGAGGGTGAGCCAGTCGCGCGCGCGGTTGTACTGCGGGAGGATCGAGGGGTATTTGGGCGAAAAGCGCAGCGCCTGGTCGCCGCGCACCGCCGTGGTGCCGAGGCCGAGCACGAGCTGCGCGACACCATCCTCGGGCTTGAGGTAGCCGACGGGGAAGAAGTTGTACGACTGCGCGACGCCGGCGACATCCGGATAGTAGCGGTCGCCGTGCGCGCGACCGACGACGCGTTGGATGATCACCGCCATCTTCTCGCTCTCCACCGCGATGCCGTTCGACTCCATGTAGGCCTTCGGGTCGGAGAAGTAGGTGGAGGCGTAGACCATCTTGATCGCCGAGAGGAATTGTGCCAGCCGCACCTCGAAGTCGGGGTGATTGTTCGGGAGCATATAGGTGGCGTAGAGGCCGGCGAAGGGCTGTGAGAGCGAATCCTCTGAGAGCGAGGAGGAGCGGATGGCGAGCGGTGCGTTCATCCGCTTGAGGAAGGCGGCCAATTCGCCGACGAGCTTGGAGCCCAGCTCCGCCTCGAGGAACTTCCGCGCGATGACCGCGTCGTCGAGCTCCTCCATGGCGATCTTGTGGAGCCGGTTGCGCCGCAGGAATTTGTCGAAGATGTCGGTGCCGATCGCGGCGGTGTGCGGGACGAAGATGCGGTGGCCGTCGAAGCGCTCGGCCGTCCGCGGGTCGGCCAGCAGCTTGCTCATGAAGGCGATGCCGCGCCCCTTGCCGCCGATCGATCCCTCGCCGAAGCGGATGAAGGGGGTGGAGAGGTCGAAGTCGCGTTCGGAGAAGCGCGCGATGCGCGCCTGGCGCTTGACCATACGCGTGGTGCGCAATCCCTCCTTCAGCGCATCGCGCACACCCTCCATCGTGTCGAAGTCCTCCAGGCGCATCGGCTTGAGCTTCGTCGCCAGTCCGAACTCACCGCGCGCGAAAAGCCAGTTGGAAAAGTGATTGCGGCTTGCGTGATACGAGATCGCATCGTCGGGGATCTCGTCGATCACCTTCTCCATATCCCGCAGGTTGTGCGCGCGGCCGACCTCCTGCCCTTCGGGCGTGAAGAAGACGAAGGGGCCGAAGCCGAAGTTGCGCAGGATGAATTCGCGCAGTTCCTGGAGCAGCAGCGGCGAGTTCTTGTCGGCGAACTCCGCGCCGAGCGCAGAGGCGCGATAGGCCTTCTCCACGTCGCGCGATTGCAGCAGCACCGGGATGTCACAGTTCTCACGCTTGATCATCTCGGCAAAGGCGAAGCCGGCGTCGGCGTCGAGCTTGCCGTCGCGCGGGAAGCGGATGTCGCTGATGACGCCCAGCACCTTCTCGCGGTATTTGTGGTAGAGGGCGACCGCCTTCTCGTAGGTCTCCGCCATGAGGATCTTCGGGCGGCTGGCCATGCGCAGCAGCTTCTCCTCGTCGCTCGTCCCCTCGGCGATGAGCGAGCGCGTCTGATCGAGGATCTCCGTGTAGATGAGGGGGAGGTAGTCGCTGTAGAAGGTGGGCGAGTCCTCCACGAGGATGATCATGCGCACCTGCTCGACGAGGCAGTCGTGCTCGGCGTTCATCTCGTCCTCGAAGCTCTTGATGATCGCCAAAAAGAGCCGCGTGTCGCCGTGCCAGAGAAATATCTTGTCGATGTCCGCCGGATCGCGGCGCTTCCGGAGCGACGCGAGCCGCCCCGTCTCGGAGGTGAGCAGCGCTACCGGCAGCTGGGGATGGCGCTCCTTGATCGCGTGCGCCATCTCGAAGACGTTCTTCTTCTTGCCCACGCGCAGCCCGGTGACGACGAGGTCGAAGTGGCGTCGCGTAAGCATCGCCATCGCCTCGTCGGCGCTGGCCACCTGGGTGATCGCGGGGGCGTTGGTCAGGTGCAGCAGGGCGTATTCGTCCGAGAGGCGGTCGGCCAGCAGCCCCTCCTCCTCCATGATGTAGAGGTCGTAGGGGCTGGAGACCAGGAGCACCTCGTGGATGCGCCGGGTCATCAGGCGGTGGTGGTCGTGGGCGAAGACCATGGGGCGCAGGAAACCAGAAGGGGAGGGAATGTGCAATAGGGAAGGCGTGTGGCCGTTGACCTCCGTTGTCCTTTGTGGATGATGGCGCCGACAGGAGGCGGCCATGGAGAAACTCACGCTCACGAACTCGAACCGGCTCTGGGAGGAGGCGCTCGACCTCGTTCCCGGTGGGGTGCTCGGCATCCGCCGCCCCTACAACTTCGTCCCCGGCGAGTATCCGCTCTTTCTCGAGCGCGGAAAGGGGGGGCGCGTCTGGGACGTCGACGGCAACGAGTACATCGACTTCCTCTGTGCCTACGGCCCGATCGTCCTCGGTCACCGCGAGTCGGAGATCGACGTGGCGGTCGCGGAGCAGGCGAAGCGCGGCTTCTGCTTCAACCTCTGCCAGCCGCTCCAGAACGAACTCGCCCGGAAACTGCGCGAGCTCGTCCCCTGCGCCGAGCAGAGCTTCTTCGTCAAGACCGGATCGGATGCGACGACGGCCGCGGTGCGCCTGGCGCGCGGCTTCACGAAGCGCGAGGTCGTCCTGCGCTGCGGCTACCACGGCTGGCACGATTGGTGCGCGGAGGTCCACGGCGGGATCCCGCAGCGCGTCTGCGACCTCACCGTCGAGTTCCCCTATAATGATCTGACCGCTCTCGAGGAGCACCTGGTGGAGCAGAAGGGGAAGGTGGCGGCGATCATCATCACCCCGATCGGACACCCGCTGGCGAAGCCGGTCGTGGAACCGACGCCCGGTTATCTGGAGGGGGTGCGCGAGCTCGCGACCGCGCACGATGCGGTGCTGATCTTCGACGAGATCCGCACCGGTTTTCGCGTTGCGCTCGGCGGCGCGCAGGCGCGCTACGGGGTCACCCCCGACCTCACGACGATGGGCAAGGCGATGGGCAACGGCTATTCGATCGCGTCGGTCAGCGGGCGGCGCGACATCATGCAGGTGCTCGCCGACGCCGAGGTCTTCATCTCGTCAACCTACTTTCCCAACTCGCTCGAGATGGTCGCCGCGCTAAAGACGATCGAGATCCTCGAACGCGAGAAGGTCTGCGACAAGATCTGGGAGCGCGGCCGCGCCTTCGAGGAGCGCATCGCCGGGATCATCGAGCGCTCCGGGGCGAAGGCGGCGTACGCGGGGATTCCGCCGATGCCCTATTTCACCTTCCCGCCCGATCCGGAGAAGCGCTACAAGGAGCGGCGCACGCGCTTCTACACCGAGGCGATCCGGCGCGGCCTCTTCATGCAGCCCTATCACCACTCCTACATCTGTCACCGACACACCGACGCCGACCTCGACGAAGCGGCGCGGATCATCGAGGCATCATTGCGGGTGGTGGCGGAAGATCATCCTTAGAGACGAAAATTGGTAATGGCAGTTTAACCCCCGCAAGACGTCTATTGGGGACGTCTATTGGGGACGTTCCTCGACTTGTAAGTCCTTACGCTACAAGTGAAATAAACCGCCATTTTGGGTTCGTGGCGACGGCTGTTCGGATTCTCGGATTTCCGCTCATTCCGATCGAAATTGCCATATTCGCCCGATATCGCTCACTGCCGAAAACACTCACGCTCGTACCGTTTTTTCATCTTTTCATAGTCCATGTGGATACCCGCAAGGATGAAGTTACGATACTCCCTTCGCCACTCCTTCTCCCCGATGATCTCGAGCGGCGGATGCTTCTCCGGTTGGATCAGCTTATCCTCGCGTCCGTGCGCGTAATAGTGGTAGCTCGACCAGGGGAAATTTTTTGGATCGCGACAGATGCCGGCATGCACCGGGTTGAGTTCAATGTAGCGCCCGCACTGCAGCCAGTGCGCATCATCCATGATAACGATGCTGCGGTAGCGGCTGTGCCACAGATGTCCCTTGTGGCGATACTTCCGCCGATAGGAGTGCTCATAAGAGATGGCCATTGCCTTCATGGCGGCGGCGAGGCGCTCGGTATTGGGGACCCAGGCCAACAGATGAAAGTGCGTGTGCATCAGGGCATAATGATGGATGGCGATGTGTTCGCGCCGCAGGAAACGCAAGAGCGTCTGTTTGAAGCGGAAAAAGTCGCGCCGGTTACGAAAGAGGCGGATGCTGTCGTTGCCCCTCCCGATGAGGTGGAGCATGGCGGATGTGGGAAGGATGCGTGGGCCGCGTGGCATGGCGTTGGGAGAAAGCAAGAACGGTGCCAGCGGCTAAGTGAGTGAAATGACGATGGTGGCACACGAAAACGTTCAGATGGCGGAACAGTCGTCGTCACAAATTGGAAATGGCGGTTTAAAACCATTGTGGCGAAAAGAGTTACGAGTCGAGGAACGTCCCCAAGGGGGCATTTGATCGGCTATCGGTACTGTTCTTCCCGTGCAGGATTCTTCAGCAGCGGTGTGATGCGGGCGAGTTGATCGCGCAGCTCGGCGGCGGTGACGCAAACGCGCCGGCCGGTTTCGTTGCCGGCGCGGTCGAGGCACTCCACGCGGTTGAGCCCCCCCGCCGTCGTCGTGTCGACGCGTGCGCGCGGAAGCTCGCGGTAGAGCGGATCGTAGAGGATCACGCGCATCGTCCCGCCGCTCTTCGCGCGCGTCGGCTTTCCGGCTGCATCGAAGAAGGTGAGGAACCAGAGAAGCTGGTCGCGCTCGGGGCGATAGAAGAGATGATATTCGTGCACGCCGTCGGCGTCGGCTGCGTGCTTGTCATCGACGCCGATCACGTGCTGCACCGCGATGCGCCCCTGCAGGTCATATTCGTTTTCATAGCCGCCAGCACCCCGTTCGTCGGTCGTGCGCTTCCCCGCCGCATCGAAGAAGAGTTGCCGCGTCATGCGCCCCTTCGCGTCGAAGCGCTGTTGCGTCACGGCGATGCAGTTCTTTTCACGACAGAGCTCGCCGTCGAGGCCGTAGCACCGCAGTTCGGTCACGTTGCCGCGGTCGTCACGGCTGTAGGTGGCGCGCGCGCAGCCCAGGCGCACATTGATCGTGGGCTTTCCCTCCGGACCGAAGAACTGACGCTCGGCGATGCGATCCCACCGGTCGTAGTTCATGCGCACGATCGCGACACCGGTGCTGTCGGCAACCGGTTTGCCCTCGTCGTCGAGCTCGCGGATCTCGACGGCGCGCCCGCGATCATCGTAGATCGTCCGGCGCTCATGAATTCCCTGCAGGTTCTCGGCCGGTTCGCCGTCGCCGTTGAAGAAGGCCTCTGAGGTCTGTTGATCGATGTCGTCGTAGGTGTAGCGGATCTCGGCGAAGCCCCAGATGCCTGTCGTCGGCTCCGCGTTCTGATCGAAGGTCTGCACGCGCAGGACGTTGCCGCGATTGTCGAATTCGCGCCGGAAGATCGCCGCCTTGTACTTCGGATTGTCGATGCGATTTCCGTTGCGGTCGTAGGTGGCAATCTCCACCTGGTTTCCGTTCTCGTCGTACTCCGCCTTCCAGATGGCCGCTCCCTCGTAGCGCTCGGCGAGCTCCCCCTTCGCGTCGTAGGCGCGGACTTCGCGCATATTGCCGCGCTTGTCGTACTGGATCTCCAGGATCGATGGGAGGTTGGGGAGGTCGATGAGCTTGCCCTCGTCCACGTAGCACTCGAAGCGCGTCAGCTTCCCCAGCTGGTCGTATTCGTAGCGGCTGATCGCGCAATTCTTGATGCCCGGCGTGAGCTTTCCCTCGCCGTCGAAGCAGCGCGTCTCGTCTAGGTCCCCCTTGTCATCGTAGGCGATCGTGATGCGGTGGCAGGTGTCGTCGCGCCCGTAGGCCGGCTGCCCGCTTTTGTCGAAGAAGCTGCGCGAGATGAGATTCCCGAACTGATCGTACTCGTTGCGCAGCGTCGCATACCCCTCGTGGCTGTTGACCGGGTTGCCCTGCGTATCGAGGTAGCTCCACTCGGTCGGCTCGCCGCGTTCGTCGTACTGCAGCCGCGCCTCGGCGTAGCCGCGGCCGGCGATGACCGGTTTGTTATCCGGCCCCAGGAAGAGCCGGTCGATCGGTCGGCCGGCGTCGTCGTAGAGAAAGCGCGCCGCGTGGTACTGCTCCTTGTTCGTGGCCGGCTTGTCGTCGAGGCCGAAGAAGGCGAGCGAGGCGACCTGCCCGCGGGGGCCGTAGGTCACCTTGATGAGCGAGACCCCCTCGTCGTTGACGGTGGGTTTGCCCGTCTCATCGAGGAAGCGCTGTGCGATCACGCGTCCCTCCTGGATCGTGAAGCGCGTCGTGGCGTAGCCGCGGCGGGTCGCCTTCGGCGTGTCGGAACAGCTCAGCGTCGTCACGGCGACGAGGAATCCCTCCTCATCATGGGTCATCTTCTTCGCGCAGATCCCGTCGTCGTTCGCGGCGGGGCGTCCCGCCACGTCGGCGTAGCGCTCCCGGACGAGTCGTCCGGCGTCGTCGTAGTCGTATTCGACGATCGCATAGCCGTGCACCGACTCCTCCGGCGCGCGGTAGCGATCGAGGAGGGCGCGCTTGGTCGGCAGGCCGCGCGCATCGTACGTGATCAGCGTCACCGCCGTCCCCTCCTTGTCCTCCACGGGGTTTCCGTTCACGTCGTAGGTGCCGATCTCGATGGGGAGGCCGTTCGCGTCGTAGCGGTAGCGGTAGCTCGCCGCACCGTTCATGTCGGTGCGCAGCGTGCCGAAGGCGTTGCGGTTTTCGCGCTTGGCGATGAAGCCGTGTTTGTCGAAGGCGAAGCCGAAGGTGGAGATCTGGTTCTCGAAGGTCTTCACGTAGCCCTGCTCGTCGTGCACCGTGGCGGTGCGCCCCCCGTCGCCGTAGTCGAGGATGTACTGCAGGAAGCCGAACGCGTCGGCGATGCGCTCGCGCGCGACGCGCCCGCCGTCATAGCGGTAGGTGTGCACGGGGAAGTCGTGGCGCGGTTCCTTGCGCAGCGGAAAGTTCCAGGCGGCCAGCGCGTCCTCGGGGAGGGCGGCGGGCTTCTGCACGAGCTCGAGTTTCACGATGTGACGCCCGCGGCGGGTAAACGCGTAGTAGCGGTCGAGCTTCTTCGCCGTGCCCGCGCCGATCGTGAAGCGCGGGACGGGGCGGTGGTGCACGAAGGCGACCTGTCGCGCGGTGATCGTCGTCGTCGCGAAGAAGAGCCAGTAGAGGAGCAGTGCGATCGCCAGCCCCGCGCTGCCGCCGATCGCCGCGAGCCGCGGCGGCGTGCCGATCGTCCGCCAGATGCGTTCGCCGAGCGTCGGCGGTCCCTCCGGCTCGATCGTGGAGAGCTGAAGCTGATAGACGTTCGGGACGTCGGTGACGTTCTTGAGCTCCTTGACCGAGAGCCGGTGGGCCTTGACGTCGAGCTGGTGCTTGATCTGATCGTAGACCTGCTGCGTGATGCAGACCCCGCCCGGCTTCGAGAGCGCCTGCACGCGCGCGGCGAGGTTGACCCCCTCGCCGAAGATCGATCCCTCCTCGATGAGGATGTCGCCCAGGTGGATGCCGATGCGCAGCCAGACCTGCTTCTCCGCATCTTTGCGCTGGTTGAACTCCCAGAGATCCCGCTGGATGGCGATGGCGCACGCTACCGCCTTGACCGCGCTCTCGAAGATCACCAGGTGCGCATCGCCGATCGTCTCGCGCTCCTCGCCGCCGTGCTGCGCCACCTGCCGGCGCACGACCTCGCGCTGGTGCTTCACCAGCCCCACCGCGGTGGTCTCGTCGCTCTCCATGAGCGAGGTGAAGCCCTTGATGTCGGTGAACATCACCGCGGAGAGGCGCCGCCGCGAATCCTCGCTCGTCTCGATCGAGTGTTCGATGGAGGGGGAATCGTTCACTCCCCCCTTCTATAGAGAAAGGGAAAGGAAATCAACTCGATAGGGCGGCATCGCTTACGCGTTCGCCAGGATCGCAACGCCTGCCACGGTCAGCGCCGCGCCGAGCGCTGCGCGCCAGGAGACGCGCTCGCGGTAGAAGAGGATCACCAGTGGGAGGATCATCAGCGGCATCGTGGCGAAGAGGGTGGAGGCGATGCCGGTTGGGACGAGTTGCACCGCGATCATCGAGAGCCAGATGCCGATGAAGGGACCGGCGACCGCCCCGCCGGCGAGGTAGAAGGTGGAGCGGACATCGCGCACCGCGCGAGCGACGATGCGCAGGCGTCCGCGCGCGAACGAGGTCGCCCAGAAGCAGATGACCGCGATGCCGACGCGGATGAGCGCAGCGGTCATGGGGCTTGCGCCGTCGGGCCCCTCCATCGCCGGCTTTGCGACGATGTAGCCGAACCCGCAGGTGAGGGCGGCGAGCAGGATGCAGAGGACGCCGCGCGCGATCTTTGGATTCCGCACCGCCGGATCCCCGCGATGCTCCTCGGCGAGCACCCAGGTCGCCCCCGCCACGGTGAGGGCGATGCCGCTCCAGGCGACCAGTCCCAGCTTCTCGCCCAGGATCGGCCAGGCGAGGAGTGCTGTCGTGATCGGCATGATGTTGAAGAGGGCGAGCCCCAGCCGGGGCCCCACGTCGTGGAGCGCCTGGAAGAGGAAGGTGTCGCCGACGTAGACGCCCAAAAACCCGCTGGCGACGAGCAGCCACCACTGCGTCGCATTCGCCCGCGGGATCGGCGAACCGGTCAGCGCGATCTGGGTGACGAGCAGGAGGAGAAAGCCGAAGAGGACGCGCCAGTTGTTCATGGCGAAGACGCCGATGCGCCGGCTCGACGAGGTGAAGAACATGGCGCAGACCGCCCAGGCGATGGCGGTGGCGAGTCCGGCGGCGATGCCCAGGGGATTCATGCAGCGCACTGGAACATAAGAGGCCTTCCCTTGTCGATATCTCTGAAGGGTCGCCGGCCATTTCTTGATCCCCCCGCCCGACGGTGATACGCGATGTGGGCAAGGAGAGGGGGCATTTATGAAGCGTTTCGTGGTGCTCGTGGTCGCTGTGATCTCTGTTCCCACCGTTGCTACGGCGGCGAGGGTGGGGCCCGATGCGGTCTGGAGCCCCGCGCCCGGTGCGGTCGAGGCGATCAAGGCCGACTGTGCCGATGCGAAAAAGGTGGAGCGCTGCTTCGCCAAGGGGATGCGCGAGCACGGCGCGACGCGCGTGGCGGTGCGCTTCGCGAAGAAGCTCCCGACCTTCGGCTGGCTGCGCGCACTCGTTGGCATGGGGCCGGTCGACATCGCCTACGTCACCTACCCCTTCCGCGCGAACGAGAACGCGGGGGCGCTGCTCGTCAACGGCAAGCCCTCGATCATCGACGTCGACGATCAGAAGCTCCTGCCGATCGATCAGCTTCCGCTCGATCCGCTCTACGCGAAGCTCCAGAAGAAGTATCCCGCCATCTCACTCTGGCCGGACGACCGCTTCACGATGGGGCAGCCGACGATGGAGCGCCTGCGCCAGGGGGGGCAGTGGTTCGCGGTGAACTACCGCCTCCGGGACGGCTGCCGCGCCTGCCAGGAGCTCGCGACGGCGCGCTTCGCCTTCGACTTCGACACGAAGGGGAAGTTTCTCGGCGCGAAGTTTATCCGCGTCGTGCCGTTGCAGTAGCGGCGCTGCGGGGGAGGAGCGAAAAAAAGGCCGCCCGGAGAGGGGCGGCCTTTTCGGTGAACGCGTTTGGCCTCAGTAGTAGGCCGGGGTCTCGGCCGTTTCGCCCGGCACAGTGCCGAGGGCACTGGCACCAATTGCCGGGCTCGTCGGTATCATGCGCGCGCGTGTAGAGGGAATCTGTTCAGGGACGATGTCCGCTCCCGGAGAGCACCAGCGGATAGCGCGGATCGGGGTAGGGGTGCTGCATCGAGAAGCGCGGTAGTGTGAGCGTCCAGCTCCACGACTGCGCACGGCCCGACGCATCGCGCACGATTCCGACGACGATCTTTCCCTCCCCCTGCGGCAGCGGCGTCGTAATCGCGATGATCAGGTCCTCGTGGCGCGGGACCGCCGGGCCCTCGGGCGGAGCGGCATACAGCGAGATGAAGAGCTGCGTCCCCGTCGAAGAGACGGCATTCATCTCATCCCGATTGAGCCAGCCGTCGATGAGCGACGTCGTCTTGCGATAGCGCAACCGGGTGAGCAGCTGCTCGACCGATGCGAGCGAGCGGAAGTCGGCCTGGAGGAGGGGGGTCGACGGGCGCAGCGCGTTTCCGCGTCCGTCGTAGCGGAAGAGGCCGTTCGTGCGAAGCGCCTCGAAGCCGGCGCGGATGCGCCGGGCATCGAGGGGCATCTCTCCCCGCTCTGCCTGCCAGGCGCGCCAGATGTCGAGCGACGGCATGAGCGCCCGTTCGTAGGCGGGGCTCCCCGGGGGGCAGTCGCCGCCGAAGTCGAAGAGGCGTTCGAAGTGCGCGCGCCACATCGCGTGCGTTTGCGCTGTGGGTCGATACGCGTCGAGGCGGCCCTCGATCCTTCCGGCCATCTGAAAGAAGCGGTCGAGCGCCGATCGGAATCGACGCTCGGCCTCCTGCGACGACATTGGCTGCTCGCCGCAGGTCCTCGAGTAGAGATCGCGGTAGAAGCGCAGTGCCTGTGGTTCCAATCGCATGCTGCCACCCATGGTGAGCACCTCCTGCGGGGAGCATACGCCATCGCTCCGGGCGGGGAAGGGGCGGCGCGCAGATTCCGTATTCGCGCAGGATACGGCGACGCACGAGTGGAGAAAACGCATGAAAAGGCGAGGCATTCTTTGTATTTACTTTCCGGCGACGCCCCACTATATTTTCGCCTCCACAGACGAACAACCACTCACCACAAGGAGGGGGACGATGAAGAAGCTGATGGCGGCGGTGGCGATTGCGGCGCTGGGTTTCGCGCTGAATGCGTCGGCGGGGGAGCTCAAGGAGGAGACGAAGGTCAAGACCCGCAGCGACGGTACGGTCGTCGAGAAGACGACGGTGAAGGGGAAGACGAGCGCTGGCAAGAAGATCAAGGCCGAGGAGAAGGTGACGACGAAGGCCTCCGGCGACATGAAGATCGAGGAGAAGGTCAAGACGAAGAACGTGAAGATGGAGAAGACCGAGATCGACACGGCGGACAAGACGAAGGGTCACGTCAAGATCAAGATCAAGCACGGCGCGCTGGCCAAGCTCAACGTGACCTACGAGTATTATCAGCAGGGCACGGAGTACATCATCAAGTACAAGGTGAAGGACAAGGCCGACAAGGAGCTCGTCGAAGAGTTGGGGCTCACGCCGGTCCAGGCGAAGCTCATCCGCGAGGGCGAGCACACGATTACGAGCACCAGCCCCGACACCGCGGGCGACGTGCAAGCCAACTTCCGTGCGATCATCCTCAAGGACATCAAGCGGATGGCGATGCAGCAGGCCAGCAAGTAAGCGAAGGAACGATCGGGAGTTTTCCGGGGGCGCGTGCGCCCCCGGTTTTTTTCTGCGCTGCGCCCTTGTCATCTTGCGTGTGCTCTGCCATCAGGGCGCCATGCCGAAGGATCCGAACAAGGGGCGGCTCCTGGGCGTGCACTGTTCGATCGCCGGCGGCGTGGAGAACGCGCCGCTTGCCGGCGATGCGCTCGGCTGCACGGCGATCCAGCTCTTCACCACCAACAACCAGCAATGGCGGCCGCACCCGATCAGCGACGCTTCCGCCGCGGCCTTCCGCGAGAACATGCGCTGCACCCGTGTGCGCGTTGCCTTCGCGCACGCGATCTACCTCATCAACCTCGCCGCGCCCGACCGCAGCGTGCATGCGCGCTCGCTCCGGGCGATGGTCGGCGAGCTCGAGCGCGCGCAGTTGCTGGGACTCCCCTTCGTCGTCGTCCATCCGGGCGCGCCGAAGGATCGCGGGCGCGACTGGGGGGTTCGGCGCGTGGCCGAGTCGATCGACCGCGTCATCGAGAAGACGCCGGGAAGCCGCGTGCGCATCGCGCTGGAGACGACGGCGGGGCTGGGGAGCACGCTCGGTGGCCGCTTCGAGGAGCTCGCCGCGATTATCGATCGCGTGGGGGACAAGCGCCGCGTCGCCGTTTGCTTCGATACCTGCCACGCCTTCGCGGCGGGTTACGATATTGCCACGAAGTTGGGCTATGCGAAGAGCTGGAAACAGTTCGATCGCACCGTGGGGTTCAAGCGCCTCGTGGCCCTGCACTTGAACGACTCGCAGACGGAGCTCGGAAGCCGGCGCGATCGGCACGAGCAGCTCGGCGAGGGCCGGATCGGACGCGCGGGCTTTCGCCTCCTCATGAATGACGCGCGCCTCGCGCACCTGCCGATGGTGATCGAGACGCCGAAGGTCGTGGAGGGGCAGGAACGCGACCCGATCAATCTGGGCTTCCTGCGCCGTCTCATTCGTTCGTGACCCCCCGCGCCGTGTATCCGGCGGAATACAGTTTTTCCGAAAAGGAGAGGACAATCTTTCCCGATCGACGATAGGGAGGCGAGACGTCGTGTATGCTTCTGCGGAGGTCTGTATGCTCGCTGCCGGTCAAAATCCCTGTGCACTCCCCGCGCGTCCCGCTCTTTCCGGAACGGTGCCGTCGTTGCCGTCGCTTCCCTGGGGGGCGCCGCCCGATCCTGCCCTCCTCGATGCGCTGCTCCTGGCGCCGGAGATCGCGGAGGGCGATGAGCTCCTGCTGTGGGCGGAGCAGCTCGGATATGCTGCCGAAGCGGAACAGGCCTCGCCCTTTGCTACCTCCCCGGAGGATCGGAGCGCTGGTGTGATTCCTTCCGAATCCCGCTTTTTCGGATTCGCCGATGACCCCGCGCGGCAGGGCCGCGAACGCATCCGCCTCCACGGCGGAAGTACGGACGGGCGTTCCGGGCTCTTTCGCACGCCGCTGCGGGCGATCTCCGGAGGGCGGGGAGCGGCCGGCGGCGATGGCGCGGGGGGCGGTGCGGGCGATGGTCCCGGAGGAACGCCCTCCGGTTCGGAGATGGCGCGACGGGCGCGGCGTCTTCTCGGCTCATCGTCCTATGCGGAACGCGTCGCGGGGATCATGCTCCTCTCGCGGGCGCTGCGCACCGGCGAGCTCTCCGTGGGGGAGCAGATGCGTTCCGGCAAGGCGCTCTTCCGCCGCATCCTCCTGGTGGATAACGCGGACGAGAGCGTCATCCTCGATGGCGCCTTCCGCGAGCTGCTGCTGTTGCTCCCCCGCCAGCATCATGCGCCGCTGAGCGACGCGGTCATCCGCGGCTTCGTCGAAGCGCTGCCGCCGGAGCGCCTGGTCGACCTCTTTGCGAACCTGCGCCGCTTCACCTTCGACAGCGAGTCCCAGGTGGCGCGCGTTCCTCTCCTGCAGTTTGCGCATGCGATGCAGCAGCGCCTGCTCGATCCGTCGGCGGACGTCGGCGGGACGACCGTGCGCGATCTCTTTGTGGCGTCGGTGCGCGCGCTGGGCGAGGGGCGGCCGGCGTGGAACGGCGCGCGCCTGCGCCAGCTCATCGGCGTTGGTCTCATCGGCGAAGGGACTCGCCCCGCGGTGATGGGTGCCCATCCGGGGTTAATGCAGTTGCGACTCTTCCACCGTGCGCTGCAGGTCGTCGAGGCCTACGGAATGCTCGCCGACCGATTCGAGCCGATGGACGTGGAGCGCGGTGTGGAGCGCATCGCGGAGGCGCTCCAGCACGAGGAGGTGCCCGCGGCCCCCCTCATGCAGGCCCTGAACGCCCTCTTCGCCCATCTGCCGAAGCGAGCGCAGGATGCCTTCGCCTACGACTGGGGCGAGCGGTATCTGATGGGGGAACGCCGCCCGTATGGGGATCTCTACTTCGCCATCCTGCCGCACCTCTCGCCTGCGATCCTGCAGCGCGAAGGGGCGCTGCTGCGCGGACAGATCGAGGACGCCTCCACCGAGGAGGAGCGCGCGCAGGCGCTCATGGACATGGGGGATCTCGCGTCGATCCTCTCCCCGGAGGCACTTCGCGCTGAGCGCGGTACGCTCGTGCGGCGGGCCTTTTCCCGTGACGTGCCGATCGCGTCGCGGGTCGCCCTCATGGAGGCGGCGTTCGGCTTCCTGGAGGAGGAGGAAAGCGCAGAAGATTCCGAGATCATCATAGCGATGGAGCGCTTCCTCGACCAGGAACAGATCTCCGTGCGCGGGCTCTCGCTCTACGAGCGCATGATGGCACAGATTCCGAACGAGGTGCGCTTGCGTCGCGCGTTCGAATGGCGTACCCGGATGATGCGCGCCGAGCGGGAGGGGGACCGCTCGCGCGTGCGCTACGCCTTCGGCCTCTATACGCGCATCCTGGAGCACCTCCCCCTCGACGACCTGCAGGCCGAGGCCGATCGGTTCGATCCGGGCACGGAGCTCGGCGCAGTGGTTCTGCGGCGCATTGCGCGGATCTTCTTCGAGCGTTCGCTCGCCCGGCGGGGTGGTGCCGCCGGGGCGATCAGCGTCGAAGAGCTCGAACGGCTGGCGCAAGGGGTGCTGCTGATCACGCGCCTCGACGAGCGGCTTCGGGAGGGGAGCGTCTGGACGCTGCAGCTCGGCGCGGCGCTCTTCGGCCTCTTTTCGGAGCTGCATCCGCTGGACCGCTGGGAGCTGGGGCTGTTGGATCGGCCATAAATGTTTTGTGACAAAGGAGGAGACCATGATCGGAGCCGGAGAAGGACGCATCGACGGAAACATCTATCAGTATTGCTCGCCGGTCCGGATGGTGCGGACCGAGGACGAGGTCGTCCGCATCCCCAGCGGCATGCCGGGGAGCAGCACGGTCCGGCACGTCTTTCGCAAGGGGACGACGACGACGGAGACGGTCTGCGGGCCGGCGCGCGGGACGAAACGCGGTGCGAGGACTGCCTGGTTCGGCGAGACGCTCGACCACTACACGCGACACTGCGGAGGGCTGTATCGCTGTAAGGTCGGCGAGGCGGTCCTGAAGCAGGACGAAGAGATCGCCTGGAGCGACCGCGCCTGGGCTCTCTTCAAGCGTTCGCTCTTCACCTTCGTCTCGACGCGTCCGGTTCGGCACTACGAGCCCTCGGACCTGCTCTTCAAGATGTGATCGCGGTGCATGCCGTGTTCGATCGATGGACGCCCTGTTCCGAAATCGGAACAGGGCGTTTGCGCATCGCTGAGAATCATACCTGATTTCGTTGGCACGCGACTTGCTTACCCAGGATCCTCACCGCAGAGGGCCGCATGCGCGCTGTCTCCCAATTCGGTCGCTATTCCCTCATCGAGAAGATCGCCAACGGCGGGACCGCCGAGGTCTGGCGCGCGCGCCTGGAGGGGGCGGGGGGCTTCGCCAAGACCGTGGCGGTCAAGCGCTTGCTCCCCGCCTGGTGTGCGAACGACGAACTCCAGGCGATGCTCGTCGACGAAGCGCGCGTCGTTGCGCGGCTGCAGCACCAGAACATCGTCTCCGTCCTCGACATGGGGCTGGTCGACGGCGTCCCCTTCATCGCCATGGAGTACGTCGACGGGATCGACTGCGCGCGCTTGCTCCGCGCGCTCCTGCACGACGGTGAACCGTTGCCGATGCCGATCCTGCTGGCGATCGCCGAACAGGTCCTCGTCGCGCTCACCTTCGCGCACCGCTGTGCCGACGAGGCGGGGCGGCCGCTGGGGATCGTCCACCGCGACATCTCCCCCTCCAACATCCTCCTCTCGCGCAACGGCGAGGTGAAGGTGACCGACTTCGGCATCGCGAAGGGGGCGCACCGCAGCCAGGCAACCGCCGTGGGACAGCTGCGCGGCAAGTATGCCTATATGGCGCCGGAGCAGGCGGCGGGGCAGCCGATCGATCATCGCGCCGACCTCTTCGCGGCCGGCGTCGTCCTCTTCGAACTCGCCTGCGCGCGTCGCCTCTTTCAGGCCGAGAGCGAGTGCGCGACGCTCGCGCGCGTGCGCGAGGCGGCGCTCCCCGTCGACGATCTGCAGGCCTTGCCCGCGCCGCTGCGCGCGGTGCTCCTGCTCTCGCTCGCGCGCGAGCCGGAGAAGCGCTACGAGAGCGCCGAGGCGATGCTCGCCGCGGTGCGCGTCGCCGCGCGGCAGTTGGGCGCCGAGGCCTCGCCGCTGGAGATCGCCGCCTACCTGCACGAGCGTTTTCCGCCGGAGCCGGGCATCGCTCCCGCCGATCCCATCGAGGCGACGCGCGCGACGCGCGTCCTCCTCGACGGCGTGCGACGGAGCCGCGCGCGCATTCCGGCCATCGCGCGCGCCGCCGGCATCGCCTTCCTCATCGCCTTGCTGTTGCCGATCCCCGCGTCGCAGGGGCGCCGTCCCGCTGCAGCCCGGAGGGTGCCGGCGGTGCAGGCCGCCGTTTCCGAGGCGCCGCTCCCCGCGGCGCGCGGCGTCGTCGCGATCGACAGCATTCCCAGCGGACAGCGCGCCGTCGTGACGATCGGCGATGCGCGGCACGAGGGGACGACGCCGATGACCGTCGACGACATCGCGATTGCAGACGCGGTCGAGGGGCGCGTGACGATTCGCGCGGATGGCTATCGCGCGCTCGAGCACGCCTTCACGCTCACCGATGCGAACCCCGCCTTCGTGCGGCGCATTGCGCTCGTGCGCCGCGACCCGGCGCAGCTCTCGGTGCAGGCGCGGCCGTGGGGGATCGTCACCGTCCCCGGACATCTCTCGCGGCGCGAGGCGCCGGTGACGCTCGCCCGTCTCGAGCCCGGCGCGTATACCGTGACGGTCCTCCACCCGCCGACCGGACGCCGCGTCAGCCGCTCGGTGCAGCTCGTCGGCGGTGCGCATGCGCGTTGCCAGGCCGCCTTCGCCGGCGATGCGACCCTCACTTGCCGCTGAAGCGTTCTCACGCGAGAACGATCTTTTCCTTCGATCGACAACAACTCCCGGCGTCGACCGATAATGATGATAGGGGAACGGTGTGAACGGGAGGACCCCATGATCGGTGCCGGAATGGTGACATTGAATTGGTCAAAGGTGCGCCTCGACTACGCGCTCGTCCTCGGCGATCGCATTGCTGCGGAGACGCATCCCGGGATGGACGGATCGATCAATCCCTTCGTCGACGAATACGTGACGGAGACCAACCCGGTCGGCCATCGCTTTCAGCTTTCCTACTTCCCGATCACCTTTGGGAACCCGAAACTCAACGTCTCCCTCGGCGCCGAGTTCTTCGGCGGCTTCACGCCGGCGCGTGCGCCACGAATCCATGGCGAACCCGACGACGGCGCGCGCCCCGACTGGCTCGCGCACGGCGGCGGCGGGGTGGGGGCGATCGGGCACTACGCCATCCTGGGAAAGCACCTCGGCATCGACTTCGGCGCGACGATCGGCGGCAAGCGCTTCGATGGGTCGGGCTACGACCTCGGCGCGCGCGGTTTCGATCGATCGCTGCACATGAGCGCCTTCTACTTCGCGCCGATGCTCGCGATCACCAGCTGGGGGGCGCACATCGGCTACCGCGCCGAGATCTCTCCGGGCGTCTACCGTGAATTCCCCGGGATGACCGATGCCGACAACCGGGAGTATCGCTTCGGTATCGGCGCGATCGGTTCCGAGGCGCACGTCAGCCACCTCGTCCTCTTCGGCATCGATTTCGATCAGCTCTTCGAATAGACGCTGCCCCCCGGAGGGCGGTCCGACCCCGTGGCGGCGCTGCGGTCGACGTAACGCAGCGCCAGGATGTGGTCATCCGTGGCGCGCTTCCTGCATCTCCCGACGGTCGTGTTCCCTTTCAGCCACATCCTGCGCCGCAGCGCGCTTCCCTTCCTGATCGTTTCCATCGCCCTCGTTCCGGGGGCGCAGGCGGCCCGCGAACCACAGATGCTGGAGGGCGTGGCCGGCTACGTCGAGGGCCGCGCCGAGCCGGCGCTCGCACGCGGGTTGCAGGAGCATGGCGCGCGCTGGATCGCCGAGTCGGTCGAGGAGGTGCGTGCCGAAGAGCGCTCCCGCAGCGAGGGCGCCCCGACGCCCCCCATCGATCCCACCTTCAGGCCGCGCGTGCGCGCAGTGCTCAAGCGCCGGATCAAGGCGTGGCTCCCCGGCCAGGTACGCGAGCTCATCCACGGCGATCTGCTGGGCAACGTCCCGGACGGGGAGGCGGCGCGCGAGGCGGCACTGATCGCCGAGCGCGTCTGGCAGGAGATGGAGGGATCGCTCGACGCGATCGTCGGGCGCTGCGCCGAGCGCCTCCTCGACCGCGCGGCCGAGCGGCTGCAGCAGCGCGTTGGCGGCGTGCCGGGGCTCTCCTGGCTGCAGGTGCGCGATCTCGAGGGATCGCTGCGCGGCGTCCTCGACGTCGGGACGCTTGCCGGCATCGGCCTGCGCGAACTCGCGGGCGGTATCGGAGATGCGACCGTCGCGGCGATTCGCGGGCGCGTCGAGGAGGCCTTCGCCGGACGGCTTCCCCCGGACGTGCTCGAGGCAATCTGGCAGGGGCCGCACGCGTTCGATCGGGCGGTCGTACGCCTCTCGGGCGAGCTCCCGGGTGCGCGCCTGCGCGCGCTCACCGACGAGTTGCTCGGCCGTCCGCTGATCAAGCTCCCCTCGACGGCCTACGCGGCGATCCTTTCGGCGAGCGCGGCGAGTCATTACGCGCGCGCCTTTGCGGGGCCGACCGTCGACCTGCAGGAACTCAAGCGCGGCGCGGAGGTGACGCGCGTGATGGTTTGGCAGTTGCGCAACAAGGAGTCGATCACGATCAGCATCCTGCAGTTGGGGCAGCTCGGCCGCGACATCGCGCGGCGTTTCGGCGCCGGCGCCTTCGTCGACCGCCTGGAGGGCGAGATCGGCAGTGCGCTCGATCGCATCCAGCGGTTGGCCGACGAGATCGACCGCCTCGCCCTGCGGCCGGTGACGATCGTGCAGGGGCAGCTCCGCGAGATGGCGGCGGCGCTCCAGCAGGAACTGACGGCGCTGCAGGAGGCGTTCGTCGCCCCGGTGCGCGATGAGTTGCAGCGCCTGCGCGAGGAGCTGCAGCGGCCGCTCGATGCCGCTGCGGACGCCGTCGTGGAAGGGGTGCGCGAGGCGCTCCCCACCGGCGAGGAGCTGCACGAGGCCTTCGGCATCGACGATGCGCTGCGGGAGGAGTTGCGGGAGATCCGCCCGCGCGAGGCGCTGGAGGCGATCGGCGACGACCTCGCGGGTGCGGCCGCGGCCGCGGGCGTGGCGGTCGTCGATGCCTTCGGCTTTCTCGAGAAGCTGGGCGGTATCCTCGACGTCGAACGCGTTCCCGCGAAGCATCCGGCGATCGCGGAGGAGCTCGACCCGGTCTTCACGCACAACGGCGAATTCTTTTTGGAGGTCGACGATCTCCTCCTCCCCGGCCGTGGGCTCGACCTGCAGTTCACGCGCATCTACCGCGCGCGGGCGAATCTCCCGCCCGAGTTCGGTCCGCGCTGGACGCACCGCTATGCCGAGCGTTTGATTCTTATCGAGCGCGAGGGGGTGTCGGGGGTGACGCACATCACCGAGCGCGGGCGGAAGTTCTTCTTCGTCGAGACCGACGGGGGCTTTCGATCGCCGCCGGGGATCGACGCGCGCCTCGTGCGCGAGGGTGCGGGCTATCACATGGTGTGCCGCGACGGTCTCGTGACGACCTTCGATGCGCGAGGACGGATGCGCGAGAAGCGCGATCGCTTCGGCAACCGCCTGCGCTTTCGCTACGATGCGCGGGGACTGCTCGCCGCCGTCGTCGATCCCTTCGGGCGCGCGGTGCGCATCGAGCGCCGCGCCGACGGGCACATCGATCGCATCGTCGACCCGGCGGGGCGCGTGCTCTCCTATAGATACGACGCGTCGGGCGAGCTCTCGGCCGTTGTCCTCCCCGCGACCGACGACCATCCGAAGGGACTCGCGATCGCCTATCGCTATGTCGACGGCGCGGGGGATGGTGCGCGACATCTGCTCGCGATGGCGAGCGATCCGGCCGGTCGACGCTTCCTCGAGAACCGCTATGACGATATCGGGCGAATCGTCGCGCAGCGCGTTCACGGCGGTCCGTGGCGCCGCGTCGTCTATGGCCCCGGCGCGGGGGTGGTCGCCGGCCGCACCTGGGTGACCGACGCCGCCGGGGTGACCCGTCTCTCCGAGCACGACGCCGAGGGACACCTGCTGCGCCGCTGGCGTTGGGATGGCGAGCGCTATCACCTGCTGCGCGCGTACGCCTACGCGCAGGGCGAGCGCATGCGGGACTGTCTCCCCTCCGGGCGTTGCCGGCATTGGCGGGGGCGGGGGACCGGCCGCGTCCGCATCGTCACGGTGCCCGGCGCGGGTGTGCCGCGACGGATGACGGAGGAGTCCTTCGACGATCCCTTCGGACGGCTGACGCGACGCCGGGAGGCCGACGGCACAGAGACGCGATGGACCTCCCGGTCGACGTCGGAGGGGGAGCTCGTCGAGGTGCGCCGGCGCAGCGATGCCGACGCCCCGTGGCAGCTCCTCGAGCGGCGGCGTTTCGATCGCTTCGGTCAGCTGCGCGAGGTGGTCGATGCTGAGGGTGGGGTGACCCGCTTCACCCATCATTCCGCGCGTGATCCCGACGGCGATGGCATTCCTCTGCACAGTGCAGCGGAGCGAGACGAAGAGGGGGGGGGATGGCTCGCCTGCCTCGAGCGGGGGGGTCGGCGACGTTGCTTCGTCTACGATCCGGCGGGAAACATCGTGCGTCGCGCGGAGGGGGGCGCGGTGACGACCTACGGCGTCGATGCCCTCAATCGCGTTCGTGCAGCTCGTGCGGAAGGGGAGTCGGCGCGGCGCTTCATCTTCGATGCGAACGGCAATCTTCGAGAGGTATTCGAGGGGGAGGGCACGCCCCTGCGCGTCTCGTATGATGGCGCCGATCGCATCGCATCGATCCGGGGTGGTGAACGGTCCGTCTCCGTCGAATACGATTTGCGCGATCGCGTGACCGCGCTGGGCACGGACGGGAGGGGGTGGCACTGGGAGTACGATCCGGATGGCCGCGTTCGTTGTATCGAGGGAGGGGGCGGGCGCCGCTGCGCCGAGCGCGATGACGATGGGGCGACAATCGGCATCCGCCGCAATG
>CAYPII010000002.1:44903-48216 GCA_964410765.1 uncultured Myxococcales bacterium
GCAATGACGGTAACAACGTCACCATCGAGCACAACGGTTTCGGCGAGGTCGCGGCGGTCGAGGAGGGGGGCGAGCGCCGTTCGTTCGTGCGCACCGCCGCCGGCCGGATCGTCGCGGAGCGCGCCTCGGACGGATCGCTCCTCCCCCACTTCTTTTCGGAGAGGAGGCAGGCGCCGCCGTTTGAGCCCTTCGTTCCCCCGCCGATTGTCCCGCGCAACCAGCGGTCCTTCCATGGGAGCGCCGGCTCATGCCTCCCGACGGCGCAGCCGAACCGTCCCCTCGTCGTCTCGGCGGCGTACGATATCGTTTTACCGACCGATGCTCTTTTGTCGTTGTTGAGTTTCCCGAAGAATTTCGCTACAACGAAACCTCATGTTCATCGACGAGTTCAAGGGACAGATGAAGGAGGCCGCACTCCTCGAGGAGTCGATCACGGGGACGATCGCGACGCTGATCCAGTTTGAAGCGAAGCAGTTCGATTTCGATGCGGCGCTCACGCCGGAGGAGCAGCGTGAGTTTCATGAGCTCCTCAAGACAATCGGGGAAGACACCAAGCGACATCGTCAGGTCATCGGCGAGCTGATCGAGCGGATCGATCGGGAGGATAACCGTGATCTCTAAGGAGCACTTTGTGAAGCTCGCCGAGAGCGAGCATGAGGCCTATCTCTTCTACGATGCGCTTGCGCGTCGTCTCAAGCATCCCGACTTTCGGAAGGCGATCGAGCATATCCGCGACGACGAAGAGCGCCACGAGCGGATAGCGAAGCGGTTGCTCGAAATCGCCGACAAGATATTCTGACAGGGGGCATCATGACCCGACGAATCGATCCCGGCCGGTGCACCCTCTGCGGCATGTGCCGTGCCGTCTGCGGCAGCGACCTGATGGAGCCGACGGGGGAGGGGGAGGCGCGCTGCATGCGCTTCGTCGACGAGGCCAACGAGTACTGCTTTCTCTGCGGCCACTGTATCGCCGCCTGTCCTGAGGAGGCCATCGCGATCGACGAGCTCTCCGACACGGCCTTCCCGCTCCTGCCCGAAGAGGGGATCGGTTACGAGGAGTTCCAGGCGCTCCTGCTCTCGCGCCGGTCGGTGCGCCGCTTCGAGGAGCGCCCGGTCGAGAAGGAGGTCGTCGACCGCCTCCTCGCCTCGGTCGCGATCAGTACCGCGCCATGATCGACTTCCTGCCGATCATGGACCGTCTCTTTGCGTACTACGACGGGACGGGGAGGGATCCCTTCACCTGGGGGGCGCCGCTGTTGCTGATCTTCCACGGCCCGCGCAGCGGCATCAGCACACAGGCCGACGCGGTGATCGCCTGCACCTACGCCATGCTCTCGGCGCAGGCCCAAGGGCTGGGGACGACGATGATCGGGATGGTCCCCGCCTTCGTCGAGCGCACGCCG
Source organism: uncultured Myxococcales bacterium (assembly GCA_964410765.1). Classification (GTDB taxonomy): domain Bacteria; phylum UBA10199; class UBA10199; order 2-02-FULL-44-16; family JAAZCA01; genus CAYPII01. Next base: position 46,307 of record CAYPII010000002.1, read on the forward strand.
GTGGCGCGTCGGGAACTGAATATCCCGGAGGAGAACGGCGTCTCCCTCTCGCTCATCGTGGGGTATCCGAAGGTACGCTTCGTGCGCGGGATCCGGCGTCCGGTCGATGCCACCTGGATCTGACGATCACTGCGGTGGCTGATTGACCTCGACGGTGAAGGATTCCTGGCCGACGTCGCGGTCGGGATCGGTCGCCGTGATCAGGATCACCGCCGTCCCCCACTGCTCGCCCGCCGCCACCTGCACCGTCCGATTCGAACCCGATCCGCCGAGCTCAATGTTCCCGTCGGGGATGACGCCCGGGTTGTTCGACCGTGCCGTGAGCGTCAGTTCGTCCGCCGGCGTCTCGTTGTCGGAGAGGCGCACGGTGAGCACCGGCGTGGAGTCGTTCGGGTCGATCCACTGGTCGGGGATCGGCGCAATCATCGGATCGCTTGCTTGTGCGATTGCTGGCGATACGAGGAGAAGGGTGAGAAGGATCGCGCGCATACTCCCTCCTTGTTTTCTTGTCCCTCGCACGATACTGCTCGGTTCTGACGAAGGCAACCGCTTATCATGAAGAACCTCTTTCAGAACGACCTGACCAATTCGGAACAGGAATTGGTGGAGACGCTCCTGGAGCGCGAGAGCGTTCACGTGGAGCGCATCGTCTCGGAAGGGCAAGCGACGCCTGCGGGCGAGTGGATCGTCGATCCGCGCGATGAGTGGGTGGTGCTGCTCACCGGTTCAGCGGCGTTGCGCTTCGAGGGGGAAAAGGAAGAACGCCCCATGCGGCCGGGCGATTACCTGTTGATCCCCGGCGGCGTTCGCCATCGCGTGGAGCGGACGAGCGAGACGGAACAGAGCATCTGGCTGGCGCTCTTTATCGGGGTTCCGACATCATCGCCGTGACGGGGTTCTCGGGACGAATGACACTCTGTTTTGCGGTGAGGAAGCCACGGTCCTTTTCGAGTGTGCAGGCGATCTTGTGGAGTGGGAAATCGTACTCCTCCGCGACATCCTCGTTGTAGGCGAGGCACATCAGGCCATCGATCATCCGATCGATGACGGCATTGATGTTCTGGAAAGCCCAGGGGGTCACGCCGGCGTAGCCCTGCAGCTGACAGTGGCCGGTCGCGAAATTGTAGTCGATGAGGATGCGACCGTCCCCCCAGAGGCCGACACGGCTCTCGCTATTGACGGCGATCTCGACGTGGTAGCGATGCCCATCGCGGTATCCGGCGATGTCGAACGTATCGGTTTCCAGGAGGTCGAAGCCGCCGCAGGTGACGGTCGCTGCGCTCTCGTCCGCAGCATCATTCTCGTCGTCGAAATCGACGAGCGTGAAGCTCCCGTCGATGCGATCCGGCATCTTGTCATCAATGCGCATGTTCGTGCAGCTCATCCGTTCCTCCAATCGATGATGTGAAGGGAGGGGCTCCTAGCATGTTCCGCCCTCATCCTTCAAGGGATGCTTCCAAAATGCGTATCCCACTGGGAGTGGCGGGAGGAGTACGCAGGGCCGGACAGAAGTCCAATACATTGTTTTTACTGGTGAAATTATGTACTCCCTTCCGCTTTTCGGTGGGCGCCGACGCCGCTTTCTGCTAAGCTGCGTCCGTTCGCAAAGGGGGGATGCCATGCTCTACTATATCAAGGCGATCGGAATTCTGATGGTTGCGGCCGGCGCGATGTACGCGACGCGACCGCTCTTCATGCGCCGTGTGATCGACTTCTTTGAGAAGGGCTATCACGGTTATATCGGCGGGGCGGTTCGGATCATCCTGGGGGCCCTACTCTTCTGGGCGGCGTGGTTCGCGGCCGTGCCGCTCATCCCCGGCATCATCGGCGCGCTGGCGGTCGTGAGCGGGGTGACCGTTTTCCTCGTCGGGCGCGATCGTATCGTCCGTCTGCTCGAGTGGTGGAAGGCG
>CAYPII010000002.1:48226-56309 GCA_964410765.1 uncultured Myxococcales bacterium
CGTCCCGACGGTGTGCTGCGTGCAATGGCGATCGTCGTCATCGTATTCGGCGTCTTGCTTATCTACGCGGCCTGATCGTCAAAGGGGCGTCGTCCTTCATTCGATTCGAAAGGGGGGAGTATGTTCCGTCGCCTGATCGTCTGTCTCGCGCTCTGTTCCATCGTCCTCGTCGGCTGCGAAAAGAAAGCGGAGAAGCCGGCCGCGAAGGTGGGGCCGAAGCTTCCCTCCTTCACGCTCAAGGATCCGCTGGGCAAGGCCTGGTCGAGCAAGGAGCTCGTCAAGGGAGGGCTCGTGATCGTCGCGACGGCGCCGACGCTCTCGCAGGAGAAGTCGCAGCGTGGCTGGAGCGATTACCTCGAGGAGTCCAAGCCTAAGAATGCGCACCTCGTCTTCCTCGAGGACATGTCGGCAACGCACTTCGACGGGATGGCGAAGAGCAGCATGCGCAAGGACTACAAGGAGGGCGATCCGGTCATCCTCCTGCTCGACGAGAATGGCGACCTGCGCGCCAAGCTCGGTGCGAAGAAGGGCAAGACCACCGTCTTCGTCTATAATGATGACGGTACGCGCATCGCGATCGACCACAGCACGCCGAGCGCCGCGGGCGCGAAGACGATCTGGGCAAAGCTGAAGTGAAGACAGCTGTCTGCAGAAAGTCCACCGCCCGGCGAGAAGTTCGGAACTATTCTACGTGAAGTGCGATAACGCCTCCGACGATTCGAATTGATGTCGGAGGCGTTTTCGATGGGGCTCTCCCTTCAACAACATGTCCGGCTCGTTGCCGACGCGCTCGGCGACCGTGTCGATTTCTACCGCGACTGGTACGCCGAACACACCTTCCTCGAGACGGTCGAAGGGGGGGTGCACAACGCCTTCGTCTCGGCGACCGCCGCGCTGGAGCCCTACGCCGTGCCGGCGATCGCCCGCAACCTCGATTGGCTCGACCGATTCGTCAATCCCATCGTCCTCTCCAAGGCGGCGCGCTATGCCGCCGGCGGTTTCTCCGCATCGGGGACGCTCTTCGTGCACCTGACGGCCGGTCTGCCGACATTCGCGAACGTGCTCCTGCACGAGGGGCCGGAGCTCATGGTGGAGGGGGCGCGACACGCGATCGTCGAGGCGCGCACGCTCCTCATCGATTACACCCATGGCCGCGCGCCGCGTGAACCCTATGCCGCTGCGCGCGAGGCGGGACTCAAGCTCGGCGCGCTGGTCCTCTTCGGCGCCGGCGTGCACGCGGGACTGCGCGGGATCGGGGGCGGCATGAACGCCGCCGCGGAGTCGCTGGCCGCCGCGCGTCCGCTGGCGATGGCCGAGGGGGGTGTCGTCGTCACGGCCGGCGAGGGGGCGATGGTCCTCGGCCCCTGGTGGGATTTGGCGCGGGGCGGCCTGCTCCTGCAGTCGGCCGCCGGCGGTGGGAAGGAGGGCACGATCGAGGCGGCGGTCGATCGCGGTGCCCGCTCATCCAGTGGCCGACGCAAGGTGCTCCCCGCAAACGATGCGATCGCCGAGGCGCTCAAGCGTCACGGGGGGAACTTCGAGCGTGCGGGGAAAGAGCTGGGCGTGAGCGCCGCGATGATCCGCTATCGCGTGCAAAACGCGCCGGAGGGGACGTCGCTGGCCGCCTGTCGCAAGATGCCGCCGCGCAGGGCGGGGCGACCGCGCACGGTCAGCGATCAGGAGTTGGCGGAACTCCTCGACCGACACGGCGTGGACTGTTCCGCGGTGGCGCAGGAAATCGACCTGCAGCCCGGTTCCGTTCGCCAACGCGTCTCATCCGCTCCTCCCTCCTCTCCGCTGGCGCGTTTTCAGGAGCACCTCCCCGGGAGGCAGTTTTCGCAGCGATGGACCGATGCGGAGATCGCTGCAGCGCTCGAGCAGCACGGCGGGAATCGCCGGGCCGCGGCGAAGGTGCTCGGCTATGCATCGGAGAGCGTGGCACGGCGCATCAGAGTCGCGGAGTCTGATTCCCCCCTGGTCGCCTTTCGCACTGCGCCGAAATCGAAGCGCGCGGCGGCTTCGATTGATGAGATTGTCGAGACGCTCGACCGATACGGTGGTGACGTTTCGGCAGCGGCGGAGGCGCTGGGCTATGCGGACACGGGGACGATCTTGTCGCGCATCCGTCGCGCGGAGCGCGGTTCTCCGCTTTCCCGCTATCGGCAGCCGCACGACGCGTTAGCGAAGCGCGTTGCGACGATTGGCACTTCGGAGGAGGGCCACGCCGCCGTCGAGGCGATGCGCGTGCAGAAGGGCTCGCGCCCTCGCGCGGTGCGCCCGTCGGCGTCCGTGCCCGCTCCCAAGCCGAACCCGGCCCTGCGGGCGCCGGTGCGCTTTCGCATCGTCGGCGAGGGGGAGATGCTGGCGCGAGCACGCGAGTCGGAGACCCTCCAGCTGTCGCAGCGCCGGCGCGGTCGGCTCGGCGGGGAGCTCGACTTCGACGGGAAGGTCTTTCGCCGGCGCGTCGCGGCGGAGGAGATCGTGCGCTTGCGCGAGATGAGCGACGAGGCGGTCGCTGCGGTCCTCGCCCGCCACGACGGGGCATTCCTCGCCACGGCGCAGGAACTCCGGTGCAGCATAGACGCCCTGGCGATGCGCATCCTCGAGGGGACCCCCGATTCGCCGCTGAAATCCTATTGGTAACGTCGCCGGTGCCGGTTCAATGAACGCTTGCGTTCGGCCGCAAAAACAACTACATCCGCGCCGATTTCACCATCAACCAGGAGGGGACCATGGCCTATACGATTACCGACGAGTGCATCAACTGCGGCGCATGCGATCCGGAGTGCCCGGTCGAGGCGATCAGCGAGAAGGACGACAAGCGCGTCATCGATGCCGAGAAGTGCACCGACTGCGGTGCCTGCGTCGACGCCTGCCCGGTCGAGGCGATCAAGAAGGGATAGCGTATCGAGCCGTGCCCGAAGACCCCGCCTGCCGGCGGGGTTTTTTTATGCGCTCTGCGCACCAGAAAAGGATACGAGAAAGAGATTCAGATTCAGATCTCGATGTCGAATCACGATTTCCGAAGCTTCCGAATCATCGCCGCAGCGACCGCGAGCTTCGTCCGCAGCTCCGAGCCCTCGCCGATCGGGATCAAGCCGAAGGCCTCCAGCAGATCGATCGCCGATGACGCCTCGTCGGCCGAAGCGATTGAAAAGTCGAAGAACCGGGCCCGCTCCTTGGGACTCGTTCTCCCGTTCCCCTCCGCCAGATTCAGGAGTGCACTGGAGAGCGCCCGTTTGAGCTGATCCTCCAGATAGCCATCCCGACGACGCATCCCTGCCCGCAGGGCGGGTAGTCGTTGTGCGACCTCCAAGAGCACCCCGTAGCATCGCAACCGCTGGTGATTCATCACAGACCTCCTCTGCGCTGTTGTTCGCGTGCCTGCCTCTCACCCGGGTAGGAGGCAGGCATGCGAACAACAGCGAAAGGAGTGCAGCATGTTCAATCACCAGCGGTTGCGATGCTATCGGATGGCGCTGGAAGTGGCACAACGGATGCCCGCCCTGACGGGACGATGGCCCAAGGGGTCGGGCTATCTGGAGGATCAGCTCAAGCGGGCTCTGGCGAGCGTGCTCCTGAACACGGCGGAGGGCAATGCCCGGAGCAGTCCCCGGGAGCGGGCCCGGTTCTTCACGATCGCTCGGGCATCGGCCGCCGAGGTGGCTGCGTGTATCGATATCGCCGTGGCCTATCGAATGATGCCCGAGGCGGAGGGAGCGGAGGTTCAGGACATGTTGCTCCAGGTCGTGCGGATGCTCTCGAAGCTTCCGTAATCGTGGATCGCCTTCGAGATTGCTCTTCAGCGATCATGATCCTGATCGTGATCCTGATCGCTGTTTCAATCCGAGACGAGAACTTCACTTTATTGCTCTTCCACGGAGAGTGTGAATAATAACGATACTTCTCAGAGGCGTTGCAGAACGCCGGCCGCTGTGGAAGATATCCCTGCATTCGGGAGGAGGAACGATGATCGGACCGTTGGGCATCGTCGTCGCGGGGGCGGCCGTGCCGGCACTCCTGGCCGGCCGCTGGATGCGCCGTCGCGCGCGGCGGCAGCGCAACATGTCCCGCCCGCTCCCGCCGGAGTGGGAGGCGATCGTCCGGCGCAACGTGGCGCTCTACGCCTTTCTGCCGCCGGAGCTGCATCAGCAGCACGCCGGGCATACGCGCAATCTCCTTGTCGAGAAGCACTTCGAGGGGTGCGGGGGGCTCGCCCTCACCGAGGAGATGCGCGTGACGATCGCCGCGCAGGCGGCATTGCTCATCCTCAACCGGTCGACCAACTACTTCCCCAAGTGCGATTCGATCCTCGTCTATCCCTCCGCCTATGTCGCGCCGCAGAAGCGCCGCGTCGGATTCGTCGAGGTGGAGGAGGACTCGGCGCGCCTGGGCGAGTCGTGGATGCGCGGGGTGGTGGTGCTGGCCTGGGACAACGTGCTCGCCCAGGGGCGGCGCGTCGGTACCGGCCACAACGTCGTCCTGCACGAGTTCGCCCACCAGCTCGACCAGGAGGACGGCGCCGGTGACGGAACGCCGATCCTGGGCAGCCGCAAGGCCTACGCCGTCTGGGCGCGCGTGCTCACGCACGAGTACGAGGACCTCGTCTCGCACGTGCAGCACCACGTGCGCGACGTCATGGACGCCTACGGCGCGACGAACGCGGCGGAGTTCTTCGCCGTCGCCACCGAGACATTCTTCGACAATGCGCACGAGATGCGGCGTCGGCACCCCTCGCTCTACGAGGTGCTCAAGGATTACTACCGGGTCGATCCCGCCGCGTGGCGGGGGACCGCGACAGAGGAGGCGTGATGCAACCGTTCATCATCACCGCGGCGATCACCGGCGCGGAGACCACGAAGGAGATGAACCCGAACCTCCCGATCACCCCCGAGGAACAGGCGGCCGCCGCGGCCGAGTGCGTTGCGGCGGGGGCGGCGGTCATTCATCTGCACGTGCGCGACGAGGGCGCCTCCCCTTCGCAGGAGCTGGCGCACTTCCGCGCTGCGATCGAGGCGATCCGCGCGGCATGCGATCCGGTGCCGATCGTCCAGATATCCACCGGCGGGGCGGTCGGCGTGCCGATGCGCGAGCGCATGCGCCCGATCGTGGAACTGACCCCCGAGATGGCCTCGCTCAACGTGGGCTCGATGAACTTCGGCGACGAGGTCTTCCTCAATCCCCTCCCCGAGGTGCGAGAACTCGCGAAGAACATGCGCGCGCTCGGCGTCGTTCCGGAGGTGGAGGTCTACGAGGCGGGGCACGTCGAGATCGCGCAGCGGCTGGTGCGCGAGGGGATCCTCGCCCATCCGATCCACTACCAGTTTGTGCTCGGCGTCCCCGGCGGGATGAGCGGAGCACGGCGCAACCTCGACTTCCTGCGCGAATCGATCGAGCCGGAGCAGGGCGATTCCTGGGCGGTCGCCGGCATCGGGCGCTTCGAACTCCCGCTCGCCGAGATCGCCGTCGCGGAGGGGGGCTTCGTGCGCGTCGGCTTCGAGGACAACATCTTCATCAAAAAGGGGGTGCTCGCGGAGAGCAACGCGCAACTCGTCGAGGCGGTCGCCCGTATGGCCGGGAAGGTCAAACGCCCGATCGCGACGCCGCCCGAGGCGCGCGAGCTCCTCGGGCTGTCAGCACTATAACTGCGCGATGGGAAACGGGATTTATCCCCTCCGCAGGGGGATTCCTCCTTGACATGTGGCCTCAAAAGAGAGAACGTGCGCCCGCCTTTCGCGGCAGCTTCTAAAAACCTTATATTTCAAATACTTGGAGTCTGCATATGATCGAAGTCCGATTCCATGGACGCGGCGGACAGGGGGCGGTGACCAGCGCGGAGCTCGTGGCGCTCGCTGCCATCTCGGAGGGGAAGTACGCGCAATCGATGCCCTCCTTCGGACCGGAGCGGCGCGGTGCGCCGGTGCAGGCATTCCTGCGCGTCTCCGACGAGATGATCCGCGTGCGCGCCGAGATCACCCATCCGAACATCGTCGTCGTCCTCGACGACGGCCTCATCGACATTCTCGATGTGACGGCGGGGCTCAAGGAAGGGGGGCTCGTCGTCGTCAACACGCGCAAGTCCGACGAGGAGCTGCGAAAGGCGATGCGCTACGAGGGCAAGCTCGCGACGATCGATGCGCTCACCATCGCGCTCGAGACGCTCAAGGTGCCGATCACGAACACGACGATGATCGGGGCGCTGATCAAGTCGAGCGAGCTCGTACCCTTGAAGAGCCTCATCCCGCAGATCGAGCACCGCTTCAATCCGAAGCTCGCCGAGCGCAACGTCAAGGCACTGGAGCGCGCGTACAAAGAGACGGCCATCGAGGGCTGAACGAGACGGAGCACACCATGGCGGAACGGACCTGGAAAGAGATCGAGACCGGCTTCATCGTCGACACCCCCGGTGGCGCGAAGGCGTACCGCACCGGCGACTGGCGCAGCCAGAAACCGCAATACGATCGCGACCGCTGCGTGCGGTGCGGGGTCTGCTACATCTACTGTCCCGATGCCGCGATCAAGGTACTGGCCGACGGGACGATCGAGGTCGACGAATTCTACTGCAAGGGCTGCGGCATCTGTGCGCGCGAGTGCCCGACCGGGGCGCTGGGCATGGTCGACCTCGCCGCACCGGACGAGAAGCCGGGCACCGAGGAAGCGAAGGGCGAGCCGGCAGAGACGAAGCAGCCGGCGAAGGCGAAGAAGAAGTAGCCACGGATTTTGGGAGACGATATGGGAAAGCGCATTGGCATTGAGGTTTCGTTGGCGGTCTCGGAGGCGGCGAAGCTCGCGCGCACCGAGGTCATCGCGGCTTATCCGATCACCCCGCAGACGCACATCGTGGAGCACCTCTCCGAAATCGTCGCCAGCGGCGAGCTCGATGCGGAGTTCGTCTGCGTCGAGAGCGAGCACTCGGCGATGAGCGCCTGCCTGGGTTCCTCGGCGGCGGGCGCGCGCACCTTCACGGCGACCGCCGGGCAGGGGCTCGAGCTCATGCACGAGGTCGTCTACTGCGCCAGCTCGATGCGGTTGCCGATCGTCATGACGGTGGCCAACCGCGCGCTCTCCGCGCCGCTCTCCGTCTGGGGCGATCACTCCGACGTGATGGCGGTGCGCGACACCGGCTGGATCCAGATCTTCGTCGAGAACGGCCAGGAGGCCTTCGACCACGTCATCTGGGGCTTCAAGGCGGCGGAGGACAAGCGCGTCCTCTTTCCGGTCATGATCAACATGGACGGCTTCCACCTCACCCACGTCGTGGAGCCGATCGAAATCGAGGAGCAGGAGAAGGTCGACGCCTTCCTGCCGGCACACCAGTACCCGCTGCCGCTCAATCCCTTGAAGCCGGTGAATATGGGGACCTTCGCGCCGCCGGTGATTTACACCGAGATCAAGAAGGCGCAGGAGGAGGACTTCCTCGCCATCCGCCCGCATCTGGACGAGGCGTGGAAGGCCTTCGGCGACCACTTCGGCCGCCACTACAAAGCGGTCGAGAGCTACAAGGCCGATGACGCCGAGACGCTCATCCTCACCATGGGCAGCTACAGCCAGACGGCGTCGGTCGCCGTCGATACGCTCCGCGACCGCGGCGAGAAGGTGGGGCAGGTGAAGCTCCGCCTCTGGCGCCCCTTCCCCTTCGAGGACCTCAAACAGGCGGTCGCGAAGGCGAAGAAGGTCATCGTGCTCGACCGTTGCATTTCCTCGGGCGGCCCGGGCGGCCCGGTGGCTTCCGAGGTGCGCAGCGCGCTCTACGACATGCCGAACCGCCCCGAGGTCGTCGGCTTCATCGCGGGGCTGGGCGGTCGCGACATCCTGCCGGAGCAGTTCGGCGCTGTTCGAGGGCATTCAGCCGGTTGCCTGCGCAGACCTCGACCACGAGCGTGCCAAGGCGGCGGCGGCCGAGCAGGGCATACGTGCCGAGACCGTCGAGGATCTGCTCGCGGGCGATGACGTCGACATCGTGCTGAACCTGACGATCCCGGCCGCCCACGCCGAGGTGAATCGGGCCGCCCTGCGGGCCGGCAAGCACGTCTACTGCGAAAAACCCTTTGCTCTGAGCAACGATGACGCTGCCTCAGTGCTG
>CAYPII010000003.1:0-51505 GCA_964410765.1 uncultured Myxococcales bacterium
CGATTGCATCGTCACTCCTCGCCTCTCCTGCACGATCATATCGTGACTACTACAGCTCAGGACATGCTTCGCTGCGGAATCCCCCTTTCGGAAGCGGGTCGGGATATCCTTCGCTAGCGCTCAGGATGACAGTGTGTTACCGTTCCGCCATGGCCAAGGTGCGCATCAAGTTCTGGGGGGTGCGCGGATCGATGGCGGCCCCCGGGTCGAAGACGGTGAAGATCGGTGGCAACACTGCCTGCGTCGAGATCGCGGCCGACGGCGCGCACATCATCTGCGACGCGGGCACCGGCATTCGCCCTCTGGGGCAGGATCTACAGCGCCGGATGAAGGGGAAGCGCTGCGAGTCCTTCATCATGCTCTCGCACCTGCACTGGGATCATTATATAGGGCTCCCTTTCTTCGTTCCGCTCTACAGCTCGAAGAACCGCTTCACGATCGCCGGCCCGCGCGCGGCGGGCGAGCCCTTCGGACGCGCCCTCTCGCGCGTGATGCATCCCCCCTACTTCCCGATCCCGGTCAGCGCAATTCCCTCGAAGGTGCGCTTCCGCACGCTGGGCACGCGGCGCTTTCGCATCGGGCCGGTGACGGTGGTGCCGGCGGAGGTCAATCATCCCGGCGGTGCGCTCGGCTGGCGCTTCCAGTTTCCGAATGGCAAGACGCTCGTCCACGTCACCGACGATGAGCCGGGGGATGCGAAGAACCGCGCGCGACTGGTGCGCTGGATGCGCGAGGCCGACCTGCTCATCCACGACGCGCAGTACACGCCGACGACGTATGCCAAGCACATTGGCTGGGGGCACAGCCCGTACACCTATCCGCTGGAACTCGCCGAGGCAGCGGGGATCCCGCGCGTCGTCTTCTTCCACTTCGACCCAGCCGACGACGACCGGCGTATCCTCGGTGTGCAGCGCGACGCGCGCGCCTGGCTGCGCAAGCGGCGTTCGAAAGTGCGCTGCTCGGTCGCACGCGAGGGGGAGACGATCCTCCTCTGAGCTTTCTTCCTTCGTCCATGTCCGATCAGATCGCACAGTACTTCGCCCTCCTCCAGAAATGGAATCGGCGGATGAACCTCACCGCAGTGCAGTCGTGGGAGGAGTTCGAAGGACGCCATCTGCGCGACGCGGAGGAGCTCGCACCGCTCCTGGGTGACGCGCAGACGCTCGTCGACCTGGGGTGCGGTGCGGGGCTGCCCGGCATCCTGCTCAAGATACTCCAGCCGGAGTGCGACGTGGTCCTGCTCGATGCGACGCGCAAGAAGGTCGCCTTCTGCGAGGCGGCGATCCGCGATCTGGAACTCACGGGAATTCTCGCCGAACAGGGGCGTGCGGAGGAGGTGGCGGTGCAGGAGCGCCTGGGGAGCTTCGATGCGATCGTCTCACGGGCGACCTGGTCGCTGCGAGACTATCTCACAGTTGCACGCCCCTACTGCCGGGCGGGGGGCGCGCTCTTTGCGCTGAAGGGCCCACGCTGTGAGGATGAGCTGGCGGCGGCAGACGAAATCATTGCAAGTGCTGGATATCAATTAAGAAAACGACACGACTACGCCATCGTCGGCGACGGGGGCGCACGCACGATCCTCTGCTTCGAAACCAAGTAAGTAATTGTAATTATTAATAAAAAACTAAAATCTCCCGAAATTGTTTCACGTGAAACATTTCGAGAATGGCGGACGTTTCTCGCTGAGAAAAATGTTTCACGTGAAACAATTCCCGATTCGTGAGCAAAAAGCGGGCCACTTTTGCTTCTGGTATTGCACAAATGACCTTGAATTTTTCCCATTCGGATTCTAAAACGAACTCCACGTGGAGGTCCCATGGCCGAAATCATCGCGATCTGCAATCAGAAGGGCGGCGTCGGAAAGACGACGACGGCGATCAATCTCTCGGCGGCGCTTGCGGCGGCCGAACGGCGGACCCTCCTCATCGACCTCGACGCCCAGGGAAACGCGACGACCGGGATGGGGATCGATAAACACACCGTCGAGCAGAGCATCTACCACGCCCTCCTCGAAGAATCACAGCTTCCTGCGATCATGCGCGAGACAGAGCTCAAGCACCTACGCATCGTCCCCTCAAACACATCGCTCGTCGGGGCCGAGGTCGAGCTCGTCGGGAGTGTTTCACGTGAAACACGTCTGCAGCGTGCGCTCGAAACGGTCGCCGGCGATTTCGACTACATCATAATCGACTGTCCCCCATCACTGGGGCTTCTGACCCTCAACGCGCTTGTGGCGGCGACTTCAGTCCTCATCCCCGTCCAGTGCGAGTACTACGCGATGGAGGGGATGGCCGACCTTCATCGGACGATCGCTCTCGTGCGCAACCGCCTCAATCCGAACCTGGCCGTCCGCGGGATCGTCCTGACGATGTTCGATGCGCGAAACAACCTCGCGCGACAGGTCCAGCAGGAGATGCGCGAGCACTTCGAACGGGCGGTCTTCCAGGTCGTCATCCCGCGCAACGTCCGGTTGAGCGAGGCGCCGAGCCATGGCAAGCCGATCCTCTTATACGACGTGACGTCGAAGGGGGCGCAGAGCTACTTCGAGCTCGCGCGCGAGGTCCTGGCGACGGCGGAATAGCATAATTATCTGATATCATTAATCTATTGGAGGTTTCATGCAACAGAAGAGAGGCCTGGGCCGTGGCATCGAGTCGCTCATTCCGCCGTCCGTCACGCAGACGAAGTCCGAGTCAGACGAGGGGAGCGGCTATCGCTTCGTGCCGATCGCTGCGGTCGTCCCCAATCGCCTGCAGCCGCGCACGGTCTTCGACGAGGAGAAGCTGCGCGAGCTCGCCGATTCCATCCGTGAGCAGGGGGTCCTTCAGCCGCTGGCGGTGACAAAACGCGCAGACGGCCGCTATGAGCTGATCGCCGGCGAACGACGCCTGCGCGCCTCGCGGCTCGCCGAACTCGAGGAGGTGCCGGTCGTCGTCCGCAACGTCGACGACGAGCGGCTCCTCGCCCTCTCTATCATCGAGAACATCCAGCGCGAGGACCTCAACCCGATCGAGGAGGCGCGCGCCTTTCAGGAGCTCGTCGATCAATTCGACTGCTCGCAGGAGGAGGTCGCCCAGCGCGTCGGCCGCTCGCGCGCGGCGGTTGCCAACAGCCTGCGCCTGCTCACCCTCCCCCGCGTCGTGCAGGAGGATGTCGCCAACGGCCGCTACTCGGCGGGGCACGCGCGCGCGATCCTCGGCGTGAAGGGTCTTCACGAGCAGCTCAAGCTCCGCGAGCGCATCATTCGCGAGGTTCCGACGGTGCGCGACGTGGAAAAGATGGTGCAGTCGTTCCGGACGGGTGATAAGAAGAGCGTCCGCCGGGCGGCGCCGCTCTCGCCGCAGATGAACGCCGTCATCGAGGAGCTCAAGCGCACGCTCGGCACGAAGGTCGCCCTGGAGCAGAAGGGCAGCGGCGGCCGGCTGATCATCGAGTTCTATTCGGGCGAGGATCTCAACCGCGTCGTCCGGTGTATCACCGGGTGAACGGGCGATCCGCCGAGGAGGGGTGATGAAACGTGACCGGGATACACAGCAGCTCAACGGCCTGATCGACCGCGGGTGCACGCTGGAGGGGAAGCTCACCTTCGACGGCGCCGTGCAGATCAACGGCAACTTCCAGGGGGAGATCCTCTCGGACGGGACGCTCGTCGTCGGCAACGAGGCGCAAATCGAGGGGCGCATCAACGTCCACGCCGTCATCGTCGAGGGGAACATCTCCGGGACGATCGAGGCGAAGGGGCGCATCGAAATGCGCCGCGGCAGCCGCGTCGTTGCCGAGGTCGCCACGCCCTCGTTCGTCATCGACGAAGGGGCGATCTTCCACGGGCAGTGCCGGATGCTCGAGGAGGGGTGCGAGGGTATTGCGGGGCAGCCGACCGAGGGCGACGGGGTCTTCCTCCAGGAGGGGGATGACTCGCTGATGATGTGATGGAACACACGCTCCACATCGTCCCCGATTGGACGCTGGCGGTCGAGCTCGCCATCTTTCTCGCCTCCTTCGCGCTCCTGCACTACGGGGTCTTTCGTCCGGCGCTCAAGGTCCTCGACCGGCGGCGACGGATGACGACGGAGGCGACGGCGAAGGCCGAGGTGCTGACGGCCGAGGCGGACGCGCTGGAGGCCGGGCACGACGATGCCGTCTCCAAGGCGCTGATAAGCTTCCAGGCCGGTCGGGCTCGGCGCATTCACGACGCGCACCTGAAGGCGGAGGCGATGGTGGCGGAGTCGCGCCAGGAAGCGCAGTGGTTCATGGAGACGACGGATATGTTCATCGAGTCGTCGGAGGAGTCGATCATCGCCGAGATGAATGCTCGCGCCGAGGAGCTGGCGCAGGAGATCAAGCGGAGCATCGTCGAGGGGCGGCCTCTTGCGGCGCACTGAGTTCTGACGGGGGAATCCATACGTGGTGGGCAAGTCGAGCCTCCTCTACGGCTGGATCAACTTCCTGCTCCTCACCGGGGTGGTCTTCCTCCTGCTGCGTCCCATCGCACAGCACTTCTTCTTCGCCCGCCGCAACCAGATCAAACGCGAGATCGAGCGCTCGCTGGATGCGCTGAAACGGGCGAAGGCCCGCATGCGCCGTTGTCGCGAGCGCGACGAGACGCTCGAGCGTGACATCGACGGGCGCCGCCGCGCAATCGAGGCGGGGTGCGCAAAGGAGTGCGAGGCGATCCTCGTGGAGGCGCGCCGCAAACAGCAACATGTTCTGGCGGGCGCCACCCGCCAGTCCGAGGACGAACGCGCGCGCGCTATGAAGCTGGTGAAGCGGCGCATCCTCATCGACGCCTTCCGCCGCGCGGAGGGTGAGCTGCGCGACGAGATGACACCGGAGCTCGCCGAGCGCCTTGTCACACAGGGGATCGAGGCGCTCGTGCGCGAGCGACCGTTCGCGGTGTCGGCGGGAACGGAGGGGGAGCGATAATGCGCACACCGGCTGTCGCACAGCGCTACGGCAAGGCCGCCTTCGAGCTCGCGATCGAGGAGGGGGCGGTCGAGGCGCTCGCGTGCGATATCGCTGGTCTCGATGCCGCGCTGGAAGGGCTGCCGGCGATCGTCGCCGCGCTCTCCGACGAGCGAGTCGATCGCGTTCGCCGCGAAGCGGTCGCGCGCGCGATCGCCGACGATCTGGGGCTGGGGACGATCGGCCGCAACCTCGCGTTGGTACTTTTGCAGCGCGATCGCGCCGCACTCCTCCCCGCCGTCGTGCGCGATATCGCGGCGCGGTTGCGCGCGCGTGAGCGCCTCCTGTTGGCGCACGCGCAGGTGGCCGACGGGCGGTTTGCCCCGGAGTTGGCGCGTCATCTCGAGGAGACGCTCTCGGAGGCGCTCGCCGGCCGGGTGCGCTGCGAGGTGCGCGAGAAGCCCTCGCTCATCGGGGGCTTCACCGTCGCGATTGGCGACGAACACTTCGACGCGAGCGTCAAGGGGCGCTTCGCCCGGATGAAGGAGCGACTCCTGTAGGGGAAACCGTCGGGAGATCGGACACGCGCTATGGAGATACGTCTGGACGAGATCAGCCGGATCATCAAGGAGCAGATCCGCGATTACGATTCCGCGCCGGTCGCCAGCGAGACCGGGCAGATCATCTCGGTGGGTGACGGCATCGCGAACGTCTACGGCCTCTCCGGTGCGATGTCCGGCGAGCTCGTCGAATTCCCCGGCGAGATCGCCGGGATCGTCCTCAACCTCGAGGAGGACCTCGTCGGTATCGCGATCATGGGCGAGGATGCGACGCTGCGCGAGGGGGACGAGGTGCGCCGCACCGGGTGCATCGCCTCCGTTCCCGTCGGTGACGGTGTGGTCGGCCGCGTCCTCGACGCGCTCGGCAATCCGATCGACGGGGAAGGGTCGCTGGAAAACGTCCAGCTCGCGAAGATCGAACGCCGCGCGCCGGGGATCATCGAGCGCCGCCCGGTGCACGAGGCGCTGATGACCGGCCTCAAGGCGATCGACTCGATGATCCCGATCGGTCGCGGCCAACGCGAGCTGATCATCGGCGATCGGCAGACGGGCAAGACGGCGATCGCGATCGACACGATCCTCAATCAGAAGGGGAAGGGCGTGCACTGCCTCTACGTGGCGATTGGGCAGAAGGCCTCGACGGTGGCGCGCGTCGTCGACAAGCTTACCGCCGAGGAGGCGATGGCGTACACGACGGTGATCGTCGCCGGCGCGGCCGACCCGGCCACACTGCAGTACCTCGCTCCCTACGCCGGCGTGACGATGGGGGAATACTTCCGCGACGGGGGGCGGCACGCGCTCATCGTCTACGACGATCTCTCGAAGCATGCCGTCGCCTACCGCCAGCTCTCGCTCCTGCTCCGCCGGCCGCCGGGTCGCGAGGCCTATCCGGGAGACATCTTCTACCTGCATGCGCGCCTGCTCGAGCGCGCTGCGAAGCTCTCGGAGGCGCGCGGCGGTGGGTCGCTCACCGCGCTTCCAATCGTTGAGACGCAGGAGGGCGACGTCTCCGCGTACATTCCGACGAACATCATCTCGATCACCGACGGGCAGATATACCTCGAGCCCGCGCTCTTCTACGCGGGTGTGCGCCCCGCGGTGAACGTCGGCCTCTCCGTCTCGCGCGTGGGCGGGGCGGCACAGCCGAAGGCAATGAAGCAGGTTGCCGCATCGCTGCGAATCGATTTGGCGCGCTACCGCGAGATCGCCTCCTTCGCGCAGTTCGGCGCGGAGCTCGACGAGGCGACGCGTCAGCAGATCGTTCGCGGCGAGCGGCTGGTGGAAGTCCTCAAGCAGCGGCAGTACGACCCGCTGCCGATGGCGGTGCAGGTGGTGCAGCTCTACGCGGGCGTCTCCGGAAAGCTCGACGAGATCGAGCCGCGGATGGTCGTCCCCTTCCTGCAGGGTTTTTTGCATCACGTGGAGGAGCGGCACCCGGAGCTGTTCGGCCGCATCGAGCGCACCGACGAGCTGGGCGCACAGGAGGTGCGCGAGCTCAACTCGGCGCTCGACGAATTTCGCAAACAGTTTCTCCCCGGGGAGCGTTGACAACGATGGCGTCGCTCAGGGACATCCGGCGCAGGATCACGGCGGTGCGCGACACGCAGAAGGTGACGCGCGCGATGAAGCTCGTCGCCGCGGCGAAGCTGCGCCGCGCCCAGCAGGAGGCGCTCGACGCCCGCGCCTACGCCTCTGGGCTGCACGGCGCGGTCCGTCGCATCTCGAAGCGGCTCGGGCCGCGCGCCCCCGTCATGTGGCGGCGCCCGCAGCGCATCGAATGCCTCGATGTCCTGGTGATCAGCTCCGACCGCGGATTCTGCGGGGGTTTCAACGAAGAGCTCTTCCGCGCGGTGGAGGAGGGCTACGTCGAGCACGCGATGCACTCCATCGACATCAAGTTCTACGTCCTCGGCCGGCAGGGGGAGCGCTACTTCCGCGGGCGCGACCTCGACGTGGAGATCGTCCCCGCCGGGCGCGATTCGCGCGAGATCGTCAGCTGGGTTCTCTCTCGCATGATCGGGCGCTACTGCGACGGCGAGAGCGCGGGCGGCTACGTCGCCTTCAACCGCTTCGTCACGGCGGCGAACCACGAGATCGCCTTCTGGAACCTGCTGCCGCTCTACGAGCACGGCGATTCGAAGGAACGCAACCTCGAATACGAATATGAGCCGGGGCGACAGGCGGCGCTCGACTACCTGACCGTCGAAATGCTCATCACGACGATCCGGCAGGCGCTGCTGGAATCCCGCGCCTCCGAGCTGGGCGCCCGGCTGACCGCGATGGATGCCTCAACGCGCAACGCCGACGAGATGGTCGCGCACCTGACGTCGCTCTACAACCGGCGTCGGCAGGAAGCGATCACGCGCGAGCTGATGGACATCGTCGGCGGCGCGGAGGCGCTGCGGCAGGCGACGCGATGAACGAAGGGATGGGGCGATGCACGCGAAGATGAAGGGAAAAGGGCGGGTGGTGCAGGTGATGGGGCCGGTCGTCGACGTGTGCTTCAGCCCCGGCGACCTGCCGGAGATCAACACCGCGCTCCTGATTACCAACCCCGCCATCGACGAGCGACCGGAGAACCTCGTCCTGGAGGTGAGCCAGCACCTGGGCGAGTACACGGTGCGCTGCATCGCCATGGAGTCGACCGACGGCCTCGAGCGCGGGATGCCGGTGACGAACACTCGCGCGCCGATCCAGGTTCCGGTGGGCGAAGGGGTGCTCGGCCGCGTCCTCAACGTCATCGGAAAACCGGTCGACGAGGGGCAGGAGGTGGCGGCGGCCAAACGCATGCCGATCCACCGCGATCCCCCCGCCTTCGAGGACCAGGCGCCGGAGATCGAGATGTTCGAGACCGGCATCAAAGTAATCGACCTGCTCGCCCCCTATCCGCGCGGCGGGAAGATCGGCCTCTTCGGCGGTGCAGGGGTGGGCAAGACCGTGCTGGTCATGGAGCTCATCCACAACGTCGCGCTCGAGCACGGCGGGACCTCGGTCTTCGCTGGCGTGGGCGAGCGAACGCGCGAGGGCAATGACCTCTGGCTTGCGATGAAGGCGTCGGGGGTGCTCGGCCGCACCGCGCTCGTCTACGGGCAGATGAACGAGCCCCCCGGCGCGCGCGCCAGGGTGGCGCTCTCGGCGCTGACGATCGCCGAGTACTTTCGCGACGAGAAGCATCAGGACGTGCTCCTCTTCATCGACAACATCTTCCGCTTTACGCAGGCGGGCTCGGAGGTCTCGGCGTTGCTCGGGCGCATGCCCTCCGCCGTCGGCTACCAGCCCACGCTCGCCACCGAGATGGGGGCGCTGCAGGAGCGGATCACGACCACGCGCGAGGGATCGATCACCTCGGTGCAGGCGGTCTACGTCCCGGCCGACGACCTCACCGACCCGGCGCCGGCGACGACCTTCTCGCACCTCGACGCGACGACGGTCCTCTCGCGCTCCATCGCCGAACTCGGCATCTACCCGGCGGTCGACCCGCTCGACTCCACATCGCGGATACTCGCCCCCGAGATCATCGGGCGCGAGCACTATACCGTGGCGCGCAGGGTGCAGGAGGTCCTGCAGCGCTATAAGGATTTGCGCGACATCATCGCGATCCTCGGCATGGAGGAGCTCTCCGAGGAGGACAAGCGCACGGTGGCGCGTGCGCGCAAGATACAGAACTTCTTCTCGCAGCCCTTCCACGTGGCGGAGTCCTTCAGCGGGATGAAGGGGACCTCCGTTCGCCTCGAGGAGACGGTGCGCGGCTTCCGGGAGATT
Source organism: uncultured Myxococcales bacterium (assembly GCA_964410765.1). Classification (GTDB taxonomy): domain Bacteria; phylum UBA10199; class UBA10199; order 2-02-FULL-44-16; family JAAZCA01; genus CAYPII01. Next base: position 9,225 of record CAYPII010000003.1, read on the forward strand.
CTGGAGGGCGAGCTCGACCACATCCCGGAGCAGGCCTTCGCCAATGTCGGGACGATCGACGAGGTGCGGGCGCGGGCCGAGGAGCTCTCGATCGGATAGGGGGGGATGGTGCACCTGCGGGTGATGACGAAAAAACAGCTGCTCGTCGACGCGGAGATCGCGGCGGTGACGCTCCCCTGCTGCGCGGGGGAGCGCACGGTGCTCCCGGGGCACGACCTGTTGCTCACCGAGCTCGTGCCGGGCGTCGTGCGCTATCGGACGGCAGACGACCCCGGCCGGCGGCACGCCCTGGAGGTGCGCATGGGATGCGCGGAGGTGACGCATGCCGCGATACAGGTCTTCGTCACCGCGGGCAAGGTGATCGATGCACACGAAGGAGGATGACGTGAACGGACGACAGGAGAAGACGACGGCGGAGCGCGGCGACCTGGATCGACTCATCGGGGCTCTGCGCGACGAGGGGGTGGAGAAGGGGCGACGTGAGGCGGAGCGCATCATCGAGGAGGCAAAGCGCCAGGCGGCATCGATCGTCGAAGAGGCGCGCACCGAATCGGAGGCGCTCGTCGCCGAGGCGCACCGCAAGGCGCAGGAGACGAACGACCGACTCGAGCAGCAGCTCACGCTCGCACTCCGCGACTTCCTGCTCAAGGCGAAGGCGCAGCTCGAGGAGCTCATCGCGATCAAGCCGCTGCGGGAGAAGGCGAAGGAGGCCTTCGCCGATCCGCAGTTCATGAAGCAGCTCATCGCCGAGATCGTGCAGACGTATCTGAAGCGCGCCGACGCGCCGCAGTCACATCAGATCCAGATCACGATCCCGAAGGAGATGCGCGAGGATTTCGTCACGGAGTGGATCAAGCTCATGCGCGAGGAGCTGCACCTGCACGCGGGGCTCCACACAGAGCGCGGGCTGCACGGCTTCAAGCTCTCCGCGGAGGGGGCGGGGGGCGAGCTGGTCGTCGATGACGAGTCGATCATCGAGCTGTTGCGCCCCTTCATCTCGGAGCGCTTTCACTATCTGCTGGATGAGGGAAAGCTGCCAAAGGACTGATGCTTGTCATCACCGAGTGATTCTATCGGGGCTTGTCCTCGAAGGCAAAAAAGAGATTATGGCTTACGAATACCTCTTCGCAGCACTCCCTCCTTTGCCCGCGCGCCTCGGTGGCGACGTGTCGGTCGAGCCGCGCGCGCTCGCCGAGGCCTTCCGGCTCGAGGGGGGTGCGGCGGGGGTGCTCGGGCGCGAGCTGCTGATGCGCTTCGACCTCGCGGCGCTCGAGCGCATCGCGATGGGGGGCGAGCCGGGGGAGACCGCGCTCTTCTCGCCGGAGGCGATCGCCGATCGACAGGGGCTGCCGCACTGGCTCGCGGAGGCGCTCGCGGCAATCGAGCGCGAGGAGGGGGAGGGCTTCGCCTTCGACGCGATCTGGTCGGCGGCCTATCGCCACGCCCTCGACCGCGCGAGCGCGATCGGCTGTGCGTTCCTGATGCGCTGGATCCCGTGGGAGGGGGGGCTGCGTGCCGCGCTCGCCGTGCACCGCGCGCGCGCGATGGAGATCGATCCGGAGCAAGCTGTGCCGGCCGGCCTCCCCGCCTTGCCGGAGCGCGAGTACAAGACGGCGGTCGAGGGGCTGACCTCGATCGAGGAGCGCGACGGCGACTGGCGCGAGCGCGACCGATTCGTCGTCGGCCGGATGCTCGATCGCGCGCGCGACTGGGCGCCCCCCTATTCGTTCGACCTCGACGAGCTGATGGGCTACGTCGTGCAATTCATCATCCTGAAGCAGCACGCCTATCTGAAGGAATGAGCTATGAAGGAACGCACCGCTAAAATCGTGATGATCGACGACAACCTGGTGGTCATCGACCTGCAGAGCGCCGGTTCCGGCGGCATCCCCTGCAAGATGAACGAGGAGGTATTCATCGGCCCGTTGCACCTGCGCGGCGAGGTGATCCGCGTGCGCGGCTCGCACGCCGACCTGCAGTGCTACGAGGACACGACGGGGCTCATGATCGGGCACGAGGCGACGCTCACCGGCAACCTCGTCCAGATCGAGCTGGGTCCCGGGCTGCTGGGCAACACGCTCGACGGCCTGGGCAACTCGCTCGACGGCTTTGGCGATTTTCTCCCGCGTGGCAAGGTCGTTCCGTCGCTGGACCGCGAGAAAAAGTGGAAGTTCGCGCCGACGGTCGAGGAGGGGGCGCGCGTGGAACCCGGCGATATCATCGGGACGATCCAGGAGACCGAGCTCGTCGAGCACCGCATCATGGTTCCGCCTCACCTCCCCGCCGGAACGATCGGCGCGATCGCCGAGGGGGAGTTCACGGTGACCGATCGCGTCGCGACGCTCGCCGACGAGGAGGGGAACGAGCACGAGGTCACGCTCATGCAGCGCTGGCCGATCCGTCAGCCGCGCCCGACGCGCCGGCGCCTGAAACTCGATGAGGTGCTGCAGACCTCCATCCGGATAATCGACAGCTTCAACCCGGTAATGAAGGGGGGAACCGCCGCGGTGCCGGGCGATTTCGGCACCGGCAAGACGATGTGCCTGCATGACCTCTCCCGGCATTCCCGGGTCAAGATCGTCATCTACGTCGGCTGCGGCGAGCGCGCCGGCGAGATGGTGGAGCTCATCAAGGAGTTTCCGAAGCTCACCGACCCGGAGACGGGGCGTCCGCTCTTCGAGCGCACGGTGCTCTTCGTCAACACCTCCGCGATGCCGGTAGCGGCGCGCGAGGGATCGATCCTCGTCGGTGCGACGGTGGGCGAGTACTTCCGCGACATGGGCTACGACGTCCTGCTGCTGACCGACTCGCTCTCGCGCCAGGCGCAGGGGATGCGCGAGATGAGCGGGCGACTCGGCGAAATCCCGGGGCCGCAGGCCTTCCCCGCTTACATGAGCGCCTACCTCACGCGCTGGTTCGAGCGAGCCGGCAAGGTCATCTGCCGGGGGAACGACGGGCGCACCGGGAGCATGACGACGATGGCGGCGCTCTCGCCGGACGGTGGCGACATCGCCGGCGACCCGCCGACGCAGGCGGCGATCCAGACGGCGAAGGTCGCGCTCATCCTCTCGCGCAAGCGGGCGAGCGCGCGCCTCTTTCCCGCCTTCGATCCGCTCGAGTGCCACTCGAAGTACCTCGACTCCTCGGTCGAATCGCTGCAGCGTTTCTTCGACGCACAGGAGCTTCCGCTTTGGTTGAAATACGTCTCGCAGCTTCGAGACGCGGTGGTCGACGGCGAGCGCATCAAGGCGCAGATGGAGATCCTGGGCGAGAAGGGGATCGGCGATAAGGAGTACCGCCGGCTGTTGCTCGGCGACATCGTTCAGAAGGGATATCTCAACCAAAACACCTTCGATGAGAATGATCGCGCGACCTCGCTGGAGCGGCACTATAAGATGATGCACTTCCTCGTCCACCTGATGGATGTCTTCCCGCAGCAGGAGAAGCAGGCGATGCGACGGCTGCAGGAGGACGTCCTCTTCGATATCACGCAGGCGAATTTCTCGGCGGACTACGAGAAGGAGTACGGTGCGATCCTGGAGAAGCTGAAGAAAGGGGCATGACGTGAAGGTCGTCTACTGCGACATCGTCAACATCGACGGACCGATCCTGCAGGTGCGCGGCGTGCACAACGTCGGCATGGGCGAGGAGGCGTTGCTCCCTGGCTACGGCCTGGCGAAGGTGGTCAAGCTCCAGGGGGATACCGCCTTCATGCAGTCACTCGAGGGGAGTCTGGGCGTGCTCACGACCCAGAAGACCGAGTTCACCGGCCACCCCTTCGAACTCCCCTTCGACCCGAAGCTCGTGATGGGGCGGGTCTTCGACGGCGTCGGCCGCCCGCGCGACGGGCGCCCCGAGATCACCGGCGAGGAGGTGCTGGTCGAAGGTCCCGTGGTCAACCCGTATCGTCGCGCGCTCGGGCAGGGCTACATCGAGACGGGGATTCCCTCGATCGACGGCGCGAATACGATCGTGCGCGGGCAGAAGATCCCGATCTACAAGTTGCCGGGCGAGGACATCAACCACGTCATCGCGCGCATCATCCGGCAGGCGCGCGTGGCGGGGCAGGAGCAGTTCAGCGTCGTCTTCGGCGGGCTGGGCCTGCTCAACGAGGAGTACCTCTACTTCCGCGACGTCCTGGAGGAGTCGGCGGAGCGCACCGTGATGTGCGTGAACCTCGGCAGTGAGTCGCCGATCGAGCGATTGAACGTCCCGCACATCTGCTGTGCGATCGCCGAGCAACTCGCCCTCGTCGGTCAGCACGTGCTGGTGATCATCACCGACATGCTCCGCTACGCCGATGCGCTCATGGAGGTCTCCAACGCGCAGGGCAAGATACCCAGCCGCGACGGCTACCCGGGCGACCTCTACTCGCGGCTCGCGCGCATCTATGAGCGCGCCGTCAACTTCGGCGAGCCGCGCGGGTCGGTGACGATCATCGGGGTCAACTCCGTTCCCGACAACGACCTCTCGCACATCGTGGCGAACCTCACCGGCTACATCACCGAGGGTCAGCTGCCGATCGAGCACGGCCGCTTCGAGATTATGAAGTGCCTCTCGCGCCTCAAGGGCCTCGTGGTCGGCAAGGAGACGCGCAAGGACCACGGGCCGATCATGGATGCCTGCGTCTCGGCGTACGCCAACGCCCTCTCGTTGCGTGAGCAGCGGGAGATGGGCTTCTCCATCACCGACGAGGTCGACCTGGCCTACCTGCGCTTCGCCGACGAGTTCGAGGAGCGCTTCCTCCCGGCGAACCAGGATCGGTCGATGGACGAGACGCTCGATCTCGGCTGGGAGCTCATCGGACTCCTGCCGCGGCGCGTATTGCGCATTAAGAAGGAGATGCTCGATGAGCGCTACAAGGCGCGCACCGAGCACGCGGTCGATCGCAGCGAGGAGGCGCGGGAGAAGGGCGAGCGCGAGGGGGAGGGAGTCGACGCATGACGACCGTCTCGAAGGGAGCGCTGCGGACCGCAAAGCTCAAGGCCGGGCGCCTGATGCGCGCCGTGCCGACGCTCGATTTGCGCCGCAAGCAGCTCAACCGCGAGATCCTCACCTGGGAGGAGGAGGTCGAGCGAGCGGCGCAGTCCGCCCAGGAGCTGGAGCGCCGCTTCGGGGAGAACCCGCATGCGGTGATCGAGAAGATCGTCTCCGTCGAAGGGGTGGAGACGAAGACGACGAACGTCGCGGGCGTCCTACTCGAGGAAGTGGAGCGCGTGCGCTTCGCGCCGATCCGCTTCTCGCTCATCAGCACCCCGCCCTCCTTCGACCTCTTCGTCTCGCTGCGCCGCGAGTTGCTCGAGGAGCAGGAGCGCCTGGCGTACAAGCGGCGTGCCCTGGAGATACTTCTCGAGGAGCTGATGGTGACGACCCAGCGGATCAACCTCTTCGAGAAGCGGCTGATCCCGCAATACGAGGGGGAGATTCGCTACATCAAGGGGCGCCTGGAGGACAACGAGCGCGCGAGCGTGATGGTGGCGAAGATCGCGCAGCGCGAGCGCCTCGCCGAACACGGCGCCTTCGAGTCGGCATAGCCGAATGCGGAGTGCGGAATTCAGAATAGAAAATCAGAAGGATTTTATTCTGCATGCCGCGGTCCACATTCCGGATTGAAGATATGGCCATCGTGAAGATGCAGCGCGTGACGGTCGCGACCCTCGCCAAGGAGGGGGAGGCCCTGCTGCGCCGTCTGCAAGATATCGGCGTCCTCCATCCCGAGCCGGTCGAGGCGGTGGACGAGAACGAGCTCGTCGATCACCTCGAGCACGAGCTGCACGTCCAGCGCCAGGTGATCCACGCGCTGGAGGCGGAGAAACCGCGGCATGATGAGCTCCCCTGCCCGACGGTCAGCAACGAGACCTCCTTCGCGAGCGTGGAGGGGTGGCTCGCCGAGCGGCGCACGCTCGAGGAGCGCATCGCGCGCATTACCGCGGCGGTCCGGCGCCAGGCGATCTACGGCTCCTTCGAACCGCAACAGGTGGCGTACCTCGCCGAGCGCGGCGTGCAGATCCAGCTCTGGGAGGCCGACGAGGGCGCGGTGGCGCAGGACGCCCTCCCCGACGGCGCGGTCGTACGCGAGCTCTCCCGTGAGGGGAAGCGGCGCTTCTTCGCGACCGCCGGCGAGGGCGAGCGCATCGCGATCGAGGGGGCGACGGAGGTGGACATCCCCGAGCGGAGTTTGATTTCGCTCGAGGAGGAGCGTGCGATCTTCGAACGCGAGGCCGACGAGCTCTCACGGCGCATTCGCTGCGCGGCGCTTCAGCTCCCGCGCTTTCGCCACGAGCACGAGCAGCTGGTCAAGGAACACGACTTCCGCGTCGCGCTCGCCGGTGCCTTCGACGATGAAGCGGTGGCGGCATTCGGCGGCTGGATCCCCGTCGACGAACTCCCGGAGGCGCGCGACAAACTCGTGCGCTTCTGGGCGCCGGTCGTCGTCGAGGATCGCGACGTGCTCCCCGACGAGGAGCCGCCGGTGAAGACGCGAAACACTTGGATCGCGCGCATGTTCGAGCCGCTCCTGCACCTGCTCGGCCGCCCCGACTACCGCGGCATCGACCCGGCGCTCTTCTTCGCCCCCTTCATGATGCTCTTCTTCGGCATCTGCCTGGGCGATGCCGGCTACGGCCTGATGCTGCTGGTCGCCTCGTGGGTGATGCGTCGGCACTTCCTCGCCCGCGTTCCCGGAATGCGCTTCGTCGCAAACATGACGCTGCTCTTCGGCATCGCGACGACGATCTGGGGGCTTGTCACCGGGTCGATCTTCGGGATCGTTTTCAAGGAGCGCGACTGGATCCCGCTGGACGTCTCCTCCGATGGCGGCGATCCGATGCTCCTCTTCAAGATCTCGATTGGCCTCGGCGTTGTGCACCTGAGCATCGCGCTGCTGATGGCGTGCTTCGCCGCGCACCACTGGCACCGGCGCTTCGAGCGGCTGGGCGTGCTCACCGTCATGTGGGGGGGCGTCTTCGGACTGCTGCACCTCCCGTACTGGTGGCTGGTGTTGGGCGCGGGGCTGGCGCTCATCCTCTTCTTCAGCTCGAACGCGCGCAACCCCTTCGCGCGCATCGGACTGGGGCTGTGGGGAATCTACGGCCTCACGGGGCTCTTGGGCGACGTGATGTCGTACGCGCGCCTCTTTGGCCTGGGCATCGCCACCGGCGCGATCGCCTCGGTCGTCAACATGCTCGCTGGGCAGGTGCGCGAGGCGGTGCCGGTCGCGGGGATCGTCCTGGCGGTTTTGGTGCTGCTCGCGGGGCACGCCTTCAACCTGACGATGGGGATTATCAGCGCGCTCGTGCACCCGGCGCGCCTGCATGCGGTGGAGGCCTTTCCGAAATGTGTCGAGCTCACCGGCCGTCCGTATGAGCCGCTGTGCCGATAACGAACGTCTTCGATAAGGAGGAACGATGGATATGAACGTGCTCAATCAGTTGGCCTTCTACATCGGTGTGGGGCTTGGCCTCGCCGGCTCCGCATGGGGGCTCTCGATCGCCTTCCAAGCGGCGCTCGGCGTGGGACAACGGCAGTTCTTCGGCGTCCTGCCGCTGGCGGTGCTCCCCTCCACGCAGGGGATCTACGCGCTGCTGGGTGGAATCCTCAAGAAGGAGGACTTCGCGACGAACCCGACGATCGGCGGGCTGCTCCTGCTCGTCGGCATCGCGTGTCTCATCAGCGGCGTCTACCAGGGGAAGGTCTGCGCTGCCGGCGTGCGGGCGATCGGCGAGGAGCGCAACACGCTCGGCAACGGCATCGTGGCGGCGGCCATGCCGGAGACGTATGCGGTCTTCAGCTTCGTCTGCCTCTTCCTCCTGTAAGCTTGCATTTTCGCTTCATTCGGGCGATGGAGCCGCCCGAACAATGGATTCTCTTCAGAGGGAAGGAGTCTTCGTATGGGTATGAATATGCTGGTGGTCTGGTTGGCACTCGGGGGCGCGGCGCTCGCACTCATCTACGCGGCGATTCTCGCTAGCTCGGTCTCGCGTCAGGATCCGGGGACGGAGCGGATGCGCGAGGTGGCGAAGGCGATCCGCGAGGGAGCGATGGCCTTCATCGCGCGCGAATACAAGGTGCTCGCGATCTTCGTCGTCATCGTCGCCGTGATCTTCGCGCTGGTAAACCAGGGGGCCGTGCGGCTCATCGCCGTCGCCTTCGTTGCCGGGGCCTTCTGTTCCGCGCTCGCAGGATACCTGGGCATGCGCGTCGCCACGAAGGCGAACGTGCGCACCGCCAACGCCGCGCGCACCTCGCTCAACCGCGCGCTCGGCATCGCTTTCCACGGAGGCGCGGTGATGGGGCTCTCGGTCGTGGGGCTGGGCGTATTGGGGCTCGGTGGCCTCTTCCTCCTCTTCTCCGCGATGCACGGCCTCGACACAGCGGCGCTCAAGAGCACCGTGCTGCCGATCCTCGCCGGCTTTTCGTTCGGCGCCTCCTCCATAGCGCTCTTCGCGCGCGTGGGTGGTGGCATCTACACGAAGGCGGCAGATGTCGGAGCGGATCTGGTCGGCAAGGTCGAGCAGAACATTCCGGAGGATGACCCGCGCAACCCAGCCACGATCGCCGACAACGTCGGCGACAACGTGGGCGATGTCTGCGGCATGGGCGCGGACCTCTTCGAGTCCTACGTCGGCGCGCTCGTCTCGGCCATGGTGCTGGGCACCGTTGCGGGGCTCACCGCGGTGACGCTGCCGCTGGCCTTCGCCGCCGTCGGCATCATCGCCTCGATCATCGGGACCTTCTTCGTGCGCACGAAGGAGGGGGGCAACCCGCAGAACGCGCTCAACCTCGGTACATTTCTCGCGGCGATCCTCTTCGTCATCGGCGCCTATTTCGTGGTGAACTGGCTCGCGCCAAACGGGTTTGCGATGGGCGGGCGCTTCGTCACGCCGCTGCACATCTGGGGCGCGGTCGCCTCAGGGCTCGCGGCGGGCGTCGCGGTGGGACTGCTCACCGAACACTACTGCGCGAAGAACAAGCGCCCGGTGAACGAGATCGTCGAAGCGACGAAGACGGGGGCTGCCACCGACATCATCGCGGGGCTCGCGGTCGGCATGCGTTCCACTGCGCTTCCGCTCATCGCGATCGCCATCGCGATCCTGGTGAGCTACCAGCTCGCCGGCCTCTACGGCATCGCGATCGCCGCGCTTGGCATGCTCTCGACCACCGGCATCCAGTTGGCGGTCGACGCCTACGGCCCGGTCGCCGACAACGCCGGCGGGATTACGGAGATGAGCGAGCTGGGCGAGCAGGTGCGCCAGCGCACCGATTCGCTCGACTCGGTCGGCAACACGACCGCCGCGATCGGCAAGGGCTTCGCGATTGGCTCGGCCGCACTCACCGCGCTCTCGCTCTTCGCGGCCTTCCGCGAGCAGGCGGGGATTCACGAGATCGACCTCACGCGCCCCGATGTGATGGCGGGGCTGCTCGTCGGCGGGATGCTCCCCTTCCTCTTCAGCTCGATGGCGATGCGCGCGGTGGGGCGCGCGGCCAACAGCATGATCGAGGAGGTGCGCCGCCAGTTCCGCGAGATCACGGGGCTGATGGAGGGCAACGCGCGTGCCGACTATGCGCGCTGCGTCGACATCTCTACCGCGGCGGCGATCAAGCAGATGATTCGGCCGGGGTTGCTCGCGATCCTCACGCCGGTGGTCGTCGGCTTCGGGTCGAAGTGGCTCTGGGGCGATGCCTCCGCACTCGGCGGCCTCCTCGCCGGTGTGACCGTCTCGGGCGTGATGATGGCGATCTTCATGGCCAACGCCGGCGGGGCGTGGGACAACGCGAAGAAGCAGATTGAGGAGGAACCGAAGGACCCGGCCGCCGGCAAGGGCAAGGGGAGCGCGCGTCATGCCGCAGCGGTGATCGGCGACACGGTCGGCGATCCGTTCAAGGACACCGCCGGCCCGTCGCTCAATATCCTGATCAAATTGATGAGTGTTCTTTCGTTGGTTATCGCACCGTTGTTGATCTAGCGTTTCTCTCTCCGGATACAAAAACGGCGCTCCTTTCGGAGCGCCGTTTTCTTTGCCGTGACCGAACAACTACTCCTTCACCGTCGTCACCGCGCGGCCCTGCATCATGCCGTGCAGCGCATCGTAGGTGACCGCCTGCAGGGCGATCGCGTTGCCCTGTTTGACCAGGCGGAAGAAGGCGGTACCCCCCTGCGGAATCGTGTGCGAGAGATCGAGCGCCTGATAGAGGGCGTCGTCGGTGATCGCCACCCAGTGGTGCGAGGGCTTGCCCTTCCCCTTTTTGAAGATCGCGCACCAGAGATAGGCGTATTCGCCGTCGTCGATGTACTTTCCCCCGTTGGGGTTCCAGTAGGCGATGTCCTTGTCGCGGAGCTTCTTCAAGCGAATCGCATTGCGGTAGGTCTTGGAGACCTGGACGGTCGGTCCGAGAACGGGGCTGGTGATCGTGTGTTCGACCGCCCCCTTCCCCTGCAACACGACCGTGCGCGCTTGTGCCTGATAGACGATGGCGACCGTAGCGACGAGAACGACGACGATGAAGAGCGTGCGTTTCATGTCCCCCTCCTTCTTTATGAGTGTGGATGTGGCATAACTCGTTTCATATAATCACCAAACAGCGGCACAGTAAAATGATTATCCCCATGGGATGGGCTGTAGATCATACCTTTGCTGATGAGTTTTGCGCGAATAGGAGCTACCGTCTGCACTTCTTTCCCCATCTCAGCAGCGATATCTCCAGAGCGATGAGGCCCCTCGCCGAGCTCCGCCATAGCGCGAAGATACTTCTTTTCGGTAGGGGTTAACCGATCGAAACGGACACGAAAGAAATTGCTGTCCAGCTCTGAAATGGCCAATTCAGTTGCTACTTTAACATCATCGAAAGTGATAGGAGATTTCTTTGCGCACTGCCAGCTGTGTTTTCCCCATTCCTGCAAGAAATATGGATATCGTTGCGTCCGGTAGAGGATTTCTTCCAGGGCCCTTTCTTGGAAAAAGACACTCTCTTTTTCTGCGGGGGCCTCAAGCGCTTTCTTCGCCGCAGGGGCCTCAAGCGGACCGATGTTTGGATATTCGAAGAGTCTTTCCGCATAGGACTTTGCGCGTCCCGCCTGACCAACAAGCTGAGGGAGACCAGCACCGATCAGTATAACGGGAAGTTGTTTCTGAGAGCATTTGTGTAGAGCCATGATCAGCGCAGCGAATTGTTCTTCTTCGATGTATTGAATTTCATCGATAAAAAGTGTTAGGGCCGTTTTCTTTTGTTTTGCGGCATTCCCGATTTCGACGAAGAGTGCGATGAGGTCCTGTTCGAGATCGCCCGAATCGGCGATTCCCAGTTCACTTCCCAAATCCATGCTGAATTCGATGTCCTGGTATTTGAGTTTCATGGCATTGATGAAACCACCCAATACGCGCAGCGCTCGTTTCCCAAGGTCGCCGAGCGCGGATATCCGATCGAATTTTAACAAGGCGGTTCTTAAAGCGGGGATGAGAAGTGCTGGCAAGGAACGATTCTCCGGAGTTTCAATGGAGACGACCATGAAGTTATCTGCCTCGGCGTTTTGAGAGATGCGCGTGAGGAGGACGGTTTTCCCAACGCCGCGCAGTCCGACGAGGCAGAGTCCGCGCGATGCGAGTCCGTTGCGACATCGATCCAGGGCAATGGATGCCCTTTCGATGATGCCATCACGTCCTGCGAGTTCAGGGGGGATTGTGCCAGCGCCCGGTGCATATGGATTGGTGCGCGGATCCATTATGAACTGAAGTTAACACAGTTTATCTAAAATCACTAAATATTAATAAGACAGATATAATTTTCCTCCCTATTCCAGGAAATCATATAAATCATGTGATTACATGAGGTTACTGTTAAACCAGGTCGATTTCGATGACGCGGCGGGATTCGGTGCGCTCCTCCTCATCCCATGCGCGGGGGTCCATCTCGGGGGCCGGCAGGGGGATCTGCAGGGCGGGGCGATTGCGCTCCTCGCGCTCCTGGCGCTCGCGTCTGATCCGCTCGATGATCTCCGGTGCCAACATGGGTTCTCCCTCCATCCTTATTATCGGCAGGAATCCGAGGAAGTTGTCCGAAATATATTGAACGATTCTGGGCGGTTAACGCGAAATGACCTTACAGCGGCGGAGTGGATAGGTGCGGTGGATCTTGCGCAGCGCCGGGAGCTGGCGGCGGATCCGGTCGACGAGCGAGAGGTCGATAGTCGCGGTGACGAGCGCGTTGCCCTTCGGGGGCGCTTCGACGAGCACCTTCCCCCACGGGTCGACCGCGCAGCTGGCCCCAAAGAAGCGCACGCCGTCGGCGTTCTTCCCGCTCTGGTTGACCGCACAGACGAAGCACTGGTTCTCGATCGCGCGCACGCGGATGAGCGAGAGCCAGTGGTCACGTCCGGTGAACTTCGTGAACGCCGCGGGGAGGAAGACGAGCTTGGCGCCCGCCAGCGCCATCTTGCGAAAGAGCTCCGGGTAGCGCAGGTCGTTGCAGATGCCGAGGCCGATCGTCGTGCGCCTCTGCGTTCCATCCTTCAGGCGAATCGGCATCTCCGCGACGGTGACATGCTTGCCAGGCCGCATATACTCCGACTCGCGAAAGCGAATCTTTCCCGGGACCTCGATGTCGAAGAGGTGCATCTTCGCGTAGCGCGCGGCGAAGTCCCCATTGGGGTCGATCAGATAGCAGGCGTTTGCAGGGAGGTCGTGCGGGTTCTTCTCCAGGATCGACCCGGCGACAATATACAGGCCGTGTTTTTCCGCCGCCTCGCGCAGGGCGGTCATCGCCTCTCCCCGGCGTGTCTCCGCGATCTCCTTGGGCTTCTTGAACGACCCCATGTAATCGAAGAGCTCCGGGAGGCAGACGATCGCGGCCTTCTCCTTCGCTGCGTCGGCAACCAACCGTAGGGCGCGGCGCAGATTCTTCTTCCGATCCGGCCCCACGTTCATCTGCGCGAGCGCGATCGTGACCTTCTGAGAAGCGGCCTTCTTCTGCGGTGGCTTCTTTGGCATGGCGCGAATCTATAGTCCGATGGCGCGGGGGAGTAAAGGCCTCCGTTTGGAGGGGAGGGCAAGAAATTTCGTCCCCTGACAGAATTTGGAGTTGATTTTATCCCACCCGATGCCGCATCTTGTTGCCTCACCCATGAGCGGAGGTCATCGATGAAGTTGGGCGTGATGAGCGATACCCATGGAAATCATTTGTATATGCAGCGCGCGGCGAAGCGGATGGTGGAGGAGTTCGGATGCGAGGTCCTCATCCACCTTGGGGATGAATACGCGGATGCGCAGAAGATACAGACGCCAGGGGCGCCGGTCTACGCCGTCCCCGGGATGTTCGAGCCCGCCTGGGAGCGGGAGGATATTCCCCACCGCCTGATCACCCAGTTCGACGGGACGACCTTCCTGCTCTCGCACACCCCCACGCGCGATCCGCACGATCGCGCGGGCGATATCGATCCGACCGCGGCCTGCTCCCGCCGTGAGATCGAGGTCCTCCTGCACGGCCACACCCACCAGCGCCATGCGCGCGAATCGCAGGAGGGGTGCATCATCATCAGCCCCGGACACCTCAAGGCGGCAGAGGACCGCGGGAACACGGCCTCGTTTGCGATCCTCGACATCGATCGCCCGCAGCTCGCCGTCACCTTCGTCGAGCTCGAGGGAGGCATCATCGAGCAGCAGCGCTTTACCCTCGACTGATCGCTATCGCACATCTTCGATCGGGCGCTTCACGTAGAACTCGTTGGAGAAGGCGGGGGGGCACTCCTTTGTGCCGGTGCGGAGGATGAGACGGTACTTCCCGTAGGGCTGGTCGTCGGGGATCGTCCAGGAGAAGGCGGTGGATTCCCCGGCGCCGAGGGCGAATCGCCGACCCCCCTTGGCGAGCTCGTCGGGTTCCTGCCAGTCGCCGCGTCGGAAGCGCTGGATATACAGGCGCTTGCGCAGGCGTTGTCGTTCATAGGCCTCGTTGATGATCGCGAGCGAGAGCTCCTCCCCCCGTTCGTAGAGGTTCTTGTCGGTCGTCATCCGCCAGACGGGGTTGGGATTGTTCTTCGTCCCCACCAGGACGCGGCGCTTCGGCGCGGGCTCGTCCCAGTTGCGTACCGGGCCGACGTCGACGTGGACGAAGGCGTAGCGCGGATAGAGCCCCACCCCCCCGGCGCCCAGCTTTCGGGCATAGGCGGCGACGGCCTCCTCGCGGACCTCGTCGAGGTGGATGTCGGCGGCCACCCCCTTCGTGTGCAAACTCTCGCTCGCCGCCCCGCGGCCGCTCATGCGCAGTGCCCGATTGTACTTCGGGCTGCGATAGCTCGAGATGATCTCCACCGTCTCGGCCTCGAAGTGGTCCTGGAGGTGGTCGATGAGGTCGATCAGACGGATGTCGATGGGGTGCGTCTTTCCGTCGCGGGAGCGCATCGCCCGGGCGATGCGTTTGAGCGCTGCCGGATCGAGCTTCCCGTTGCGCCGGAAGACGATCTCGGCGAACTCGCGCTCATGATAGTTATAGAGGGCGATCGTCCCGTCGCCACGCGGAGAGGCCCCCTTTTCGGCGGTCTTTGCGACGCTGGCCGCAAAAAAAAGCAAAAAAACAGCAACGATTCCCGCTATTTTTGGCATTTTCCCCTCTTTTTCGGCAAAAAACCGGAAACTTGCCCCCCCGCCTGCCGATAATAACCATGATATGATGCGGCGCACAACAGCGGCGGCAGCACTCCTCTTTCTGGGCCTGCTCCTCCTCCCGGCGGAGCGGCTGGAGACGGCGGTCCAGCACGAGTCGCTCTTCCGCGTCGGCGGCGACGGCCAGCTTGTCCTCTCCGATCCGCGTACGCAGGAGCGGATCGCGGTCGTCTACCGCGACCGGCAAGGGAGCTATGACGACGCCGCGCTCGCAGCGATCGACCGGACGCTGCGCTGCCACGGGCGCGACGAGGTCTTTCCGATCTCGCTCAAGCTCATAGAACTCGTCGACCACCTCCAGGATCACTTTGGCGCGGAGGAGATTCGCGTCATCTCCGGCTATCGCAGCCCCGAGTACAACGCGCAGCTGCGCCGACGCTCGCGGCGTGTGGCGCACGACAGCTTGCATATGAAGGGGATGGCGATGGATATCCGCATGCCGGGCGTGAGCAAGTTCAAGATCGGACGCTATGCGCGGGAGATCGCGATCGGTGGCGTCGGCGTCTATCCCCGCAGTGGCTTCGTCCACGTTGATGTCGGCCCCGTCCGCACCTGGTAGGATTTCCTAGACGACCATCCGTTCGGCAAAGATATTTCCCCGTCCCAGGATATTCTTCGGATCGTATTCGCGCTTCCACGTGCGCATCCGTTCGATCGTCGCCGCATCGTGCTGGAGCGGGAGCTGGTCGGCATGGAGCTTGCCGATGCCGTGCTCGCCCGCCACGCCGCCCCCGAGCGCGACCGCCTTTCGGCAGCAGTCGGCGAGGATCTCCAGCGCGCGGCGCTTCTCGTCGGCGTTGCGTGCGAGCAGGTTCGTGTGCGGATGGCCGTTGCCGATGTGCGCGTAGGCCATGAAGGGCATCCCCGACGCTCCCGCAACTTCGTAGAAGTGTTCGAGCATCTCGTGAATTTTTGGCAACGGCACCCACCAGTCGCTCCCCACCTTGCCGCCCCCCTCCGCCCAGGCGGCGCGCCCGACCTCGTTGGCCGCCTCGGGGATGCGATGGCGCCAGAGGCGAAACTCCTCCTGCTGCGTCGGCGTCGTCGCGATGAGGATCTGTTCGGCGAGTTCCGCTCCGGCGGCTGAAGAGGCCGCCTCATACCAGCGTTCGAAATGCGCGTTCATTTCGCCGTCGTCCGCATACTCCTGCTTGATGTAGAGCAGCGCCGCGACCTCGTCGGGAATTGTCGGAAAACCGGCGGCGCTCTTCATCCGTTCGAGCGCGCCGGAGTCGACCAGTTCGAGCGTGCGCGGATTGAGGTCGTCGCGCGCGAGTGAAACGTCGACGACGAAGTCGAGCGCCGCTCGGTTCGAGGGAAAGGGGAGGAGTGCGGCGAAGAAGCGCGGAATCCCCTCGAGGCAGCTCAGCCAGATGCGATCGACGTATGCGAGCGTTCCCTCCGAGCCGATGATCAGATCGATGGGGTTTGTCCAATCGACGAAATAGCCGGCGCGGTTGCGCTCATCGGATATGCATTCGTTTGCGGTGCGCTCGAGCGTGCGGCGTTCGCCCGTGGGCAGGACGATCTCCAGGCGACGGACGTAGCGGCGCACCGGTCCGTACTTGTAGGAATCCTCGCCGGTGGCATTCGTCGCCACGTTCGCGCCGATACGGCACTCGTCGCGCGAGGTCGGCGCCACCGGGTAGAAGAGCTCATGCTCGGCGAGGGTGCGCTGCAGGTCGGCGACGACCATTCCGGGGCGCACGCAGGCGATGCGCTCACCATGCTCCTCGGCGATGTCGACGATCCCCTCGAGCTTTTCAGTGGAGACGAGCAACCCCCCGTCGGCGACGGAGGCGCCGGTCATCGAGGTCTGTGAGCCGCAGATCGTGATCGGTACGCCCCGTTCGTGACAGGAGCGAAGCGCCTCGGCGATCTCCGCCTCGTCGCGCGCCACGAGCACCGCATCGGGCTCGGCGCGCATCATCGTGTCCTCGCGATAGCTCTCCATCCGATCGTCGTCGGCGAAGATCAGCCGATCGGCCGAAGAGAGCCCCTCCAGTGTTTTTTGGATTGCGGTCATGAGGCCTCCTCAAACACAGGGCGGGGACGGTGTCAAAATCTCGCCCCCCCAAAATGAGACCGTTCTCATTCTGAGAGGGGGACGGCGCGGGATTGATAAATATTTCTTAATAAAATCATGCCTTTCAGAATTTATCCACCTGGCATGCGACTTGCTATTTAGAGCCCTGCTCACGGAAGAGGGAGGTCCTAATGATGCGTTCACGACACTGGAGGATGATCGGCGTGCCGGTTGCATTTCTCATGCTGGCACTCCTGACGAACTGTGCCGGAGGACAGGTGCGTATGGGAGGTGCCGGGGAGGAGGGAGAGGGTGTACAACTCGAACAGCTCATCGATACCTCCAAGATTCCCCAGGTTGACGTCGGCATGGGAACTCCGGAGGTGACCGATGCGGTTCTGAAGAAGAACTTCTGCGAGGCGCGTCCGCCGGATCCCGGATTGGAATGCCCCTCCTGCAATCGACTCCTCCCGCCGAGTGATCGGGATGTGGAGATCACCATCGATATGTCGAAGGTGGTGATGACGGAAAAGGCGGCGGCAGGAGAGGTCGAAGGGGAAGAGGTCTCTTCGACCAAGACGGTGACCGTTCGTCCGCCGGACATCGTCGTGGCCTTCGACGCCGATCGATTCTACGCGGCCCTGGACAACGATGCCTTTGGGGTTGGGATGGGGCTCTTGGGAATGCAATTGGGTAAGCTCGATGAGATGCTTCAGCAGTTTTTGGGTGTCGAAAATCCCATCGCCGATCGGAAGCTCACGAAAGTCTGCTTTGCCTGTCGGTGGTGGATTCATATGGAGGATATGGAGCAAAAAGCGGCAAAAGAAACGGAGTACGATGTCTCCAAGGAAGTCAAGAGCGCCGACGTGCCGAAACGGCGTGACGGGATGTTGCCCGATTGTGCCGAATTCGTCGTCATTCTGGAGTTCGCGGATGGGACGATCGACAGCGCATTGCTCGATGAACATCTCTCCAAACTGCCGGCGATCGAATCCGAATTCGGCAAGATCTATCCGATGGACAAGGAGGGGCTCGGACTCATCTCGGTCGGTGCAGATCGTGTCGCGATGGGAACGCCCGGATACGCCCTCTATGCGGCGAAGGATACACAGGCGAAGCTCGCTACGGACTCCTGCCCGTATCGGAAGGAGTGGCTCTCCTTCGACCCCTCCATCCTGGAGGCCTTGGCATGCCTACAAGCGGCGCCGCTCGAAGGGAGTGAGGCCAGCGAGGATCAGTTGCTCTGCGAGATCGATCGCCTTCTGGAACGCGAGGGAGATGACTGGCCCTTCGGCGTCCAGCCGGCGACCGCGATCAACTATATGACCAGCGTCGAGATCGAAGAGGCGATCCTCGTGGCGGCGCTCGATATCGCCGCGACGGAGGAAGCAAAGCTGTTGGCCTTTGCCGGCTTTAACACATTTGCCGCCGGCGAGTTGGCGCTGGAGTCGCTGGTCAAACTGCGCCTCGATATCTTTGATCCGATGCGCATCCAGCGGTTTCTTTTGGAACGGGACGATGCCTGCGAGGAGAAGGAAAAATCGATGATCGAGATGGAATCGTCCATGAAGGATTATGGTTTCAATACGGTCTTCAAGGATGCGGAAGTGGAGATGAAGATGGAGTATCAGGAAGAGAGCGTTCCCTCCGAAGCGCCGTTCCCAAAAGAATGACGCGCATATCCACGTGCTGTATGCCCCGAGCGGCCTGGATGATTCAGGCCGCTCGTTTCATCCGCCGAGCTCCTGCGTGTCGAGCAGGATCGTCACCGGGCCGTCGTTGGTGAGCCGCACCTGCATGAACGCTGCGAATTCACCGGTGGCGACGTGCACGCCGCGCAGGCGGCAGGCCTCGCAGAAGTGTTCGTAGAGGGAGCGCGCTGCCTCCGGATCGGCGGCGCCGGTAAACGAGGGGCGCCGCCCCTTCCGGCAATCGGCGGCGAGCGTGAACTGCGAGACGACGAGGAGCTCCCCGTCCACATCCAGGAGCGAGCGGTTCATCCGTCCGTCATCGTCGGCGAAGATGCGCAGCTCGCAGCACTTCTTCGCCAGTGCCTCCGCCTCGCGCTCGCCATCGCCGGCGACGACGCCCAGGAGGACGACGAGCCCCCGGTCGATCTTTCCGACCGGACGTCCCTCGACCGTCACCCGGGCCTCCTTCGCGCGCTGGAGCACCGCCTTCATACCCCCTGCATCGCAAAGAAATTCGTGTGATGACAAGCCCTTTTTCGGTATAGTCCCGCCATGTCCGGATGGATGCGACGAGCCCTCCCGCTCCTCCTCCTCGCGGCACTCCTCCTGCTGCCCGCACAGCTTCGAGCGACGGTCGTTCCCGCAAACGAGGCGCTCCTCTCCGCGGTCCCCGGCGCGCATCGCTTCGAGCACATCCTGCGGCCGGTCGATCACTACGTGCTCTTCGACGCGGCGGGCGCGCGCATCGGCGTCGCCTTCGTCACCACCAGCGTTCCGCCGCAGATCACCGCGTATCGCGGGGAGATCGACCTGCTCGTCGGCATCGACCGCGAGGGGCGGGTCGCCTCCGTGCAGCTCCTGGATCATGAGGAGTCACCCGACTACGTCGACCGAATCGTCGCGAGCGGTCTGTTGGGCGCCTTCGTCGGCCGGAATGCGGCGGAGCATGCGCAGGTCGAGGCGATCACCGGTGCCACGATCACCTCGCGGGCGATGATCGACGATATCGCGAGCGCGCACGAGCGCGTGATGGCGATGCTCTCCGGCGAGGAGTTCGAAGGGCCGAGCCCGCGCACGAGCATCCCCTGGCTCCCGAGCGTCGCGGTCCTGTTGGTCCTGGCGCTTGCGTTCATGCGCCTGCGCCGTCCGCGTGACCGGATCCTGCGCGTCGTCACGATGATTGCCGCAGTCGCCGTCGTCGGCGTCTGGTTCAATACCCCGATCACGATCGGCGATCTCGTCGACCTTCGAAACGGGTCCCTCCCCTCGCTCGCGCGCCTGCCGCTGCTGCTCCTCCTCTTTGCCGTCGTTGCCGCATTCCTACGTGGCAACCTCTACTGCTGCTTCGTCTGCCCTTTCGGGGCGCTCCAGGAGGGGGCGGCCGCCGTCGGGTTGCCGAAGTGCGCGCCCTCCGATCGCGCGATACGCGCGCTGCGTTGGCTGCGTTGGATCGTGGCGATCGCCACGATCTACGCCATCGCGGTCATCGGCAGCAGCGCCTTCCGGACGATCGAACCCTTCGCCCTTCTCTTCTCGCGTTGGCCGGGGGTGACGACGATCGTTCAGACGGCGGTGATTCTGTTGCTGGCTCTCTTTTTCCGACGCATCTGGTGCCGTTTCTTCTGTCCGACGGGGCTCATTCTCGATCTGATCGCGATGTTCGGGGCGAAGATCCGTCACCTCCTCTTTCGCCGGAGGAAAGGGAAGAATTGTGAACCGAACGAGGCACCATAACGCGCTCCTGGCGCTCGCGGTCGGGGCGGTGCTGGGCGTCACCGGCTGGGCGCTGGCCGTCCGCGAACCGGCCCTCTTTCGGATCGCGCCGGTCGTCCGCGAGCTCCCCGTCCCGGCGCCGGTCATCGAGGAGGAGGTCACGGAGCCGGTCGAGATCCTTCGCCGACAGCGGCGTGAACGCCGTCGCGAGCAGCGCCGCGAGCGCCGAGGAAATTCGCGGACCGAACGGATGATCGAATCGGGCGCGCTCTCCGACCATCGCGCCGATTACTGGGAGCCGGTCGAGGAGGGACGATGACGCGGGATGTGCGCTGCGAGCTCTGCTTCCGCTTCTGCCGCATTCCGCCCGGGGGGCGCGGCGACTGCCGCGTGCGCTACAACCGCGACGGCGAGCTCGTTTCCCTCGTCTACGGCAAGCCCTGCGCCGTGCACGTCGACCCGATCGAGAAGAAGCCGCTCTATCATGTCCTCCCCGGTTCGCGCGCCTTCTCGATCGCCACCGCCGGCTGCAACGGACACTGCCGCTACTGCCAGAACTGGGAGATCAGCCAGCGCCCGCCGGAGGAGACCGACAACGTCGACCTCCCCCCGCAGGCGGTCGTCGCCGGCGCGCGCGAGAGCCGCTCGGCCTCGATCGCCTATACCTACACCGACCCCAACATCTTCTACGAATACGCGTACGATACGGCGGCGATCGCACGCGAGCGGGGCTTCAAGAACCTGCTCGTCACAGCGGGGTTCCTCAACGAAAAACCACTGCGCCGGCTCTGTCGCGTCATCGATGCGGCCAACCTCGACGTCAAGGGCAACGCCGCATTCTACCGCGAGATCGTGCGCGCCGAGCTCAAACCGGTGGAGCGCTTTCTTCGCGTCTGTCGGGAGGAGGGGGTCTTTGTCGAACTCACGAACCTCATCGTCCCGACGCTCAACGACGCGGAGGCCGACATCCGCTGGCTCGTCGAGCGGGTGCTTCAGCTCGCCGGACCCGATACGCCGCTGCACTTCTCGCGCTTTCATCCGACCTATCAGCTCGCGCACCTCTATCCGACGCCGGCGGAGACGCTCCTCGGCGCGGCGGAAGCGGCGCAGGCGATGGGGATGCACTACGTCTACGTGGGGAACCTGCGCACCGATCGCTTTCAGCACACGATCTGTCCTGCGTGCGGCGAGGTCGTCATCCGGCGGCGCGGCTATCTCCGGCCAACGGTGACGCTGCGCGACGGACGCTGTCCCGCATGTGGCGAGCGTATTCCGGGGATATGGAAATGAAGGGGGACGATATGCGGATGACACGACGGCAGTTCGGCCTGGGGCTTCTGGGGACGATCGCGTCCTTCCTCCTCGGCGGGTGGTGGCTCCGGCGTCGAGGGGAGGAGCCGCGCGTACCGGCCTCATCCAATCGCGCGCGCTTCTGGCGACGCGCCGATCACCTGGCGGGATAGGAGGTGTATGATGAAGAGACTCCTTTTGATGTGCGCGACGGCAGTGCTTATCGTTTTCCTCATCGCCGCTCCGCTCATTGCGAAATCGAAGCGGGTACAGAAACCCGTCGTCGCCGGGACCTTCTACCCGGCATCGAAGAGGGAGCTGCGCGCGCAGGTGCGTCGCTTCCTAGCCGAAGCCCCGCGGCGCTCCTATGACGGGCGCGTGATCGGCGTCATCTCGCCGCATGCGGGGTATCGCTATTCGGGCGTCGTGGCGGGGGCGGCCTTTCGCCAGCTCCAGGACCGCGGCTTTACGCGCGCCATCGTCATCGCCCCGGCGCACCGCGCCCCGATCGCCGGGATGGCCCTCCTCGATGCGGATGCCTACGAGACGCCGCTCGGGAAGATCCCGATCGACCGAAAGGCGGTGCAGTCCTTTGCGAAAAAACACGCGTGGGCATCGATCGATGCGAAGCCCTTTCAGAAGGAGCACGCCCTCGAGGTGGAGTTCCCCTTTCTGCAGGAGGCGCTGGGCGCTTTTACGCTCGTGCCGATCCTCGCCGGTCGAGCGGAGAAGGAGACGCTCGACGCAATCGCCGAGGCGATTCGTGCCGAGCTGCTCGATGAACGGACCGCGCTCGTGATCTCCAGCGACCTCTCGCACTATCATTCCTACGCGCAGGCGCGAAAGCGCGACCGCGCCACGCTCGAACTCATCTGTGAAAAGAAGGCAGCGCCTTATCTGACGGCAGTCCAGACCGACAAGGTGGAGCTCTGCGGTGCGTTGCCGGTCTATCTGATGAAGCGCATCGTCGAGGCGGAGGGGGGATCGCTGGAGCTGATCGAGTATGCGAATTCCGGCGATACGGCGGGTGATCGCTCACGCGTCGTGGGCTATGCGGCGCTCGCCGCCGTCGTCCCGGGCGGGATGCTCACGACGAAGCAAAAGGGGAAGCTGCTCGCACTCGCGCGTGGGAGCGTCGAGGCCCACGTGCGCGGCAAGAAACTCCCGCCCCTGCCGAAGGATGCAGTGCTCAAGCGTGAGGGGGCGGCCTTCGTCACGCTTCGGAAAAAAGGAGAGCTGCGCGGCTGCATCGGGCAGATCATCGCGACCGGACCACTCGATCAAGCCGTACAGAAGATGGCAGTCGCCGCGTCGTCGAACGACCCGCGCTTTTCGCCGGTGCGCCTCGACGAGCTGGGCGATCTCTCGGTGGAGGTCTCCGTCCTCACCCCGCCGGAGCCGCTGCCCGATCCTCGTGCAGTACGCCTGGGTACCGACGGGCTCATCGTCGAGAAGCGAATGCATCGCGGTGTCCTGCTCCCACAGGTGCCGACCGAACAGGGGTGGACCAAGCACGAGTACCTTGCAGGGATCTGTCGCAAGGCGGGGCTCCCCCCGGCCTGCTGGAAGGACGCACGGCTCGAGCGCTTTCAGGCGATCGTCTTCGGGGAGCACGAATAAGAGATGAATGTCATCCCCGAGAGTTTTCATCGGGGATCCAGTCTGGATTCCCGACTACACCACTCGGGAATGACAATCTTTTCGCCACACCCTTCCCACCAGCAGGCCGAGTTCAAAGAGCAGGATGAGCGGCAACGCCAGGGCGATCTGTGTGAAGACGTCGGGTGGGGTGAGAAGTGCAGCGAGGACGAAGGCGCCGACGACCGCGTAGGGGCGCGCACGCGTGACGCGTACAGACGTCACGAGCCCCAAGCGGATGGCGAGCGCGAGCGCGACGGGGAGCTCGAAGGCGATGCCGAAGGCGAGGGTGAGGCGCAGAACGATCGCGACGCTCTCGCTCATGCGCGGCAGATAGCTGACCCCCGACGCGGCCATGAGCTCCACCCCCCAGGCAGCGGCGCGCGGGATGATGAACGCGAAGCAAAAGGCCGCGCCACCGACGAAGAGCAGTCCCGTGACGATGCCGCCCGCGATTGCACGACGACGCACGCTGTGTGGCAGCGCGGGGGCGGCGAAGGCGAAGAGCTGCGCGGCCCAGATGGGGGCGGCGAGTATCACACCGCCGACGCAGGCGATCTGGAAGAGGACAATCCACGACTCGAAGGGGGTGAAGGCGACGAAGGACTGCCCTGGCTGAAGCAAACGGGCGAGCGGTGCGGTGATCAGCCGAAAGAGCGTGGGTGCCAGGGGGAGCAGCGCCGCGGCGCCGACAAGGATAGCGGCGAGTGAGACGACGAGGCGGCGGCGCAGCTCCGCGAGGTGCGCGGAGAGCGGGAGGGGACGGTCATCCGACATCGGCGCGCTCCGTCAGGATTCCTCGCTCTGGATCGAGCGGCGCAGCGTGCCCCACGGTGCGCGCGAGGTCGGGGAGGCGCTTCGCGCCGAAGAGCAGGACGACGACGAGCGCCACGACAGCGATCTCCCAAAAACCAGGTCGAAGGAAGGCGATCATGGAGACCTCCTTGCAAAAGATGTCCTCGCATACCATAGGGAGAAGGACCTGTCACGGGAGGGATATGGCCCACCTGATCGTCGATGGCTACAACGCGATACGACGCATTCCGCGCCTGCGGACAGCGGAGCGCGCGTCGCTCGCGGAGGGGCGCGAGGCGCTGCTGCTGGAGCTGGAGGCCTTTGGCGCGGCGAGCGGCCACCACATCGTCTGCGTCTTCGACGGCGCGGGCTTTCCCGGGCCCGCCGAGGAGCGCGACGAACTGGAGCGCTTCGCTGGCGTCGACGTCGTCTTCTCGCGGCCAGGACGACCGGCCGACGACCTCGTCGTGGAGTGGGTGCGGCGCGGACAGAACGGCGCGCTCACCGGCGGGGTGCCGGAGGAGGTCATCGTCGTCAGCGCCGATGGGGAGATTCGCCGCGAGGCGATGGGACTCGGGGCCTTCGTGATCGATCCGATGACACTGGCCGCCGCCTTCGACGGCGAGCCGCTCACCTTCTAACGGTCTATTTCTTCGAAGAGCTCTTCGTCGACTTCGATGTCGTGGAGCGCTTCTTCGCCGCCTTCTTCGCTGTCCGCTTCTGCTCCTTCTCCTGATTCACGACGGTGAACGTGGAGAGCTCCTTCTCGGCGCGCTCCGCTGCTTCTTCCAGCTCAGAGATGCGGGTGATGAGCGTGGCCATGGAGGGGGTGATTGCCACCGTCTTTCCGCCGTTGCGTGCGGCGGTGTGGACCATTTCGCCCAGGTCGTGCAGCGCGCGGTAGACGTCGTAGCGGTTGCGCTTGAGCGTCATGTGGAGTCGCGCCGCGCTCGCGGTGGTGTTGGCGATGTGCTCCGCCTCGTTCGCGCCGGTGCGCAGGAGCATCAGCCCCTCTTCGATCAGCTTCTTTGCGCGCGTCTGAACGTCTTCCCAGTGCGGCATGCGGTGCCTCCTTTGCGAGCGGCTACTATACCCGTCGGCGATGGAAATTCAAATGGATCGATCTGCTCAGTGCAGCTTCTTGATCAGACAGCACTGCGCGTAGGGGCGACCGCTTCCGCAGGGGCAGGTCATGTGGCGCGCGGCCGCCGCGAGTGCGCGCGCAGAGCCAGCCGCGCCGGGTCCCCCCTTCGCGCGGCCGTCTTCGCTCTCCCAGCGCATCTGGCGGCGGCGGATCTCCGCCGGTTCGTAGAAGATGAACCAGTCCTGCGTATAGAGCTCCATGCCGCGGCGCGGGCTGGCGAGCTCCCCCTCGATGCCGTCGGGGGTGAAGGCGGGGCGGTAGTCCTCCTGTTGCTGCATCCGCTCCAGCTCCTCGCGCGCGAGCTCCATCAGCCAGGGCTTGGCGTCGGCGCGGCGAAAGTCGAGCAGGACGTAGGCGGCGCTCCGGCGCGCGCCGTACTCTTCGCTGCAATCCTTCAGGATGGAGAGGAGCAGGGCCATCACCTCCTCCTCGCGGTCCGAATCGCGCACGGCATGGCCGCCCAGCGCATCCATGGCGATGGAGCGCGCCGACCAGCCAGCACTCCGGTCCAAGGCGACGGCGAAGAGCGGGCGGGAGGATATCTCGCCCAGCGAGCTGAGGATCGAGGGGAGGTCTTCGGTCACCCATTCGTTGTCGTAGGCGTCCGACCAGCGTAGCGCTGACAGGAGCGGGACCAGTGCGCGTTCGCCCCCGATGGCGCCGACGAGATAGGTGGCGTGCACGGTCGCCCACCAGTCGGGGAGCTCGGCGGTCCAGGTGGTGCGGTCGAGGAGGATATCGCCGAGTGGCTCGATGAGCTCCTCGCCGCGACGGACGATCTCGTCGACGGCCGCGTGCGGCAGGCGGTCCTCCTCGGTGAAGAGGAGGTCGATGAGCTCGTCGTTCGTTGCCTTGCGATAATCCTTCGCCATGGCGCTCCCGGGGCGCGATCGCCCATGCAGAGGGCTTCTAACGCCCCCCTTCGGCTGGAAGCAAGCGAAATATGGGCGTTCTTCGGTATGAAAAGGGTTGCGGGGGGTGATGGCGGCGCTATCATGGCGGCCATGTGGCGGCTGCTGACCATGCCAAAGCTCCTGGGGCGGCCGCTCGGCGCCTGGATCGCGCTGGGGGCGCTGCTCTTCGCGAGCGTGCGCGTCGGCGGCGGTCTGCTTGCGTTGGCAGGGGGGTGCGGCTGTGGGGTGCTGGTAACGCGCGCGATGCTCATAGTCGAAGCGCCGGTGCTGATTATCGCGATTGTCGCCCTGATTCGGCGGTGGCTGATGGCGCGCCTCTTCGGGGGGATGGCGATGGCGCTCCTGGCGGCGCGATCGGTCGAATTCCTCGATATCGTTGGGATCTTCGTTGCCGTCGCGGGACTGCTCTCGCTCATCGCGATCCGCCGTTGGTACGACGAGCGCCTCCCGCGGATGGGCTGGTAACCCCGTCCCGAGGGACTTTACAGGAAAACCGAAGGGTGCTAGGGAGTGCCGGCTTTCGCGGATGTCATTGCGAGTCCGCAGGGCGAAGCAATCCAGATGTAGCGGCTCTTTGAAGATATGATACTCCGGAGTAGCTCAGTTGGTTAGAGCGGCTGACTGTTAATCAGTAGGTCGCCGGTTCGAGTCCGGCCTCCGGAGCCAAAAGAAAAAGGGGACATGTACTTGTTACGTGTCCCCTTTTTCTTTTGGTTTTGGGTGCCGAGGCGAGAACAGCAGCCCGCAGGGCTGCTGTTCGCACGCCGATGTTGAGCTGCGGGCGTGGTGTTTACGGCTGCAGCGATTACAGCGGCGGGTCCTTGGAGTGCTCGAGAAATTCCGCAGGAATTTCGAAGAGCGTTTACGGAGAGGGAGTCCGGCCTCCGGAGCCACGAAGAAAGGGACCCTGCGGCTGCGCCCGATCCTAGGCACGGGCCGCAGTGCCGGGGAGGAGCGCGAAGAGGAGGGGGAGGACGAGCGAGAGGGCAAGGATGGCTTGACGCATGATACCTCCTTCAGCCGATGAGGGCGAGCAGCCCGTCGGGCCGTTCGATGAGCTCCGCGGCGCCCGCGGCGGTGAGCTCATCGGCACCGCGAAAGCCCCACAGCGCCCCGACCGGATACATCCCGGCGGCTGCGGCGGTCTGCATGTCGACGCCCGAATCGCCGAGATAGAGGAAGCGCTTCGGCGGAAGCGCCATGCGCTCCGCGATGGCGAGGGCACCGGCGGGATCGGGTTTGATCGGATAATCACCCGCGCCGACGACGGCGGCAAATAGCCAGCGCTTCAGAAAATGCGCGACCGCCTCTTCGGTGAAGTCGTGCGGTTTGTTCGAGAGGACGGCGAGACGGATCCCGCGCTCCACGAGCGCGTCGAGCATCTTTGCGATTTCGGGATAGGGGCGCGTTTTTCTCCTCCAGCAGCGACCGTATTCCGCGCGCACCGCGAGCCCCGTCGTCGCCAGCGTCGTGGCGTCACGGCGATCGGCGGGGAGGGCCTGTTCGACGAGGCGCACGACCCCCTCGCCGACGAAGCGTTTGTAGGCCTCCGTTTCGTGCGTCGGAAGGCCCGCGCGTGTGAGGACCGCGTTGACCGCATCGGCGATGTCCGCCAGCGTGTCGAGCAGCGTCCCATCGAGATCGAAGAGGACGGCGTCGAATCGTGCCATGCCGCGACATTTGCGGATAGACGCGCACTTTGCAAGCGCCGCCGTGCATGTGCGAAAGGGCTGGCCCGAAGAGCCCGGTGTGCTATAGGAGGATCATGGTCGAAATCGTCCCGCACTGGACGAGCCTGATTCCGCCGATCGTCGCCATCGGGTTGGCGCTGACCACGCGCCAGGTCATCCTCTCGCTTTTCCTCGGCGTCTTCGCTGGTTCGCTCATCATCTTCGGCTGGAATCCGCTGACGGCCTTTCTCATGCTCATCGACCGCTTCGTCCTGCCGGCGCTCGCCGATCGCGATCACGCGGCGATCATCATCTTCTCGATGATGCTGGGTGGCATGGTTGGCATCGTGCAGAAGAGCGGCGGGGCGGCGGGGATCGTCGCGCAGGTCGAGCGCATCGCGCGAAGCGCGCGCATGGGGCAGCTCGCCACGTGGATCATGGGAATTGCGATATTCTTCGACGATTACGCGAACACGCTCATCGTCGGCAACACGATGCGGCCGATCACCGACCGCTTCCGCATCTCGCGCGAGAAGCTCTCCTATATCGTCGATTCGACGGCGGCACCCATCGCCGGCCTCTTCCTCTCCACCTGGATCGGCTACGAGATCGGCGTCATCGGCGATTCGATGCAGGGCGTGGGCTTCACCGCCGATCCCTTCTCGGTCTTCGTGATGAGTATCCCCTATCGTTTCTATGCGATCCTGGCGATCCTCTTCGTCGCTATGGTGGCGGTGGTGGGCCGCGACTTCGGACCGATGCTCCATGCGGAGCGCCGCGCGCGTACGACCGGCGAGCTGCTCGCACCCGGGGCGGAGCCGGCGATGGATCTCACCGAGACGACCGGCCTCTCCGAAAGCGGCTCAAAGGTCCCGCCGCGCTGGATCAACGGGGTCCTGCCGATCGTCGCCGTCATCGTCGTGACGATCCTGGGCATCTGGCAGACGGGGGCAAAGGGCGCCGCCGCTGCCGGCGTCGAGCCGACGGTGCGTACGATCATGGCGCATGCGAATTCGTCGACCGCACTCTTCTGGGGCTCGCTCTCCGGCTGCGCGGTGGGAATCGTGCTCGTCCTCATGCAGCGCATCCTCTCGCTCCACCAGGCATTCGACGCATGGTTTCACGGGGTCAAGTCGATGCTGCTGGCGATGATCATCCTCATTCTCGCCTGGTCGATCGGTTCCGTGACGCGGGAGCTGAGGACCGCGGAGTACATCGTGCAGGTCGTCACCGGTTCACTCCCGCTCTGGGCGCTTCCGGTGATCACCTTCGCGATCGCGGGCTTTGTGAGCTTCGCCACGGGGACGAGCTGGGGGACGATGGCGATCCTGATGCCGCTCGTCGTGCCGCTCGTCTGGAATATGGCGCAGGAGGAGGGGTTGGCGATGCAGGCGGCGCACGGCCAGCTCTTCATCGCGGTGAGTGCCGTGCTCGCCGGGGCGATCTGGGGCGATCACTGCTCCCCGATCTCCGACACGACGGTGATGAGCTCGATGGCCTCCGGCTGTGACCACGTCGATCATGTGCGCACGCAGCTCCCCTATGCGATGGCCGTCGGCGTCGTCTCGATGGCCGCACTCATCGGGGCGGGGCGGGGCTTTTCGCCATGGATTCTGTTGGGCGCTGCTGTCGTCGTCCTGATCATTCTTCTCCTCCTCCTCGGCCGCCGGCCGGAGTCGCAGGGCCGGCAAACGGCCGCCAGATAAAAAGAGCATTTTCCCCGCAACTCTTTTCGCGCGAAGCCGAAATGGGGAGGGGAGGGGACAATATGCATCCGATACTCATCCTGGGGGCGTTTATGGGCCTCTCTGCATTTCTGAAGGCCTGTACACACGCGCAGCCACGCAAAGAAGATCGAAAGCCGACGAACGAAGAGGCCCTGATGGCCGCCGGCGGCATCGATGCTTTCGTTGCCGAGGGGGCGCATCCCGATTCGCGTTTCCATATCTATTCTTACCGAGCCGACTGGTGTCGGGCGAGTCGTCTCCACGACGCATCGATCGCGGAGGTGGCGACGGTGCGCGGCGACCTCGATTACACGCCGCTGGATGTCGAGAAAATCGAGGGTATCTGGACGCCGGATCGCCTCCCCTACACGATCGTGCAGTACAGCGATTGTCCAGCGGTCGCGACCTTCCTGGGCGCGGCCCCGCCGCTGATCGTCGATATGCTGCTTCAGGGCCTGCGACAGGCCTGCGAGGAGGCGGAGCGCAGTATCCCGGAGAAGTCGCCCGAAGGGCCAAAGGAGCGCCCCTCGAAGTCGAAGGACGAGATTTGGATCTAGCTCCTTCGTTCCTTCCCTTTTCCTGAATTCCCCAACAGCAGGCGCGCCAGGGCGGCCTCGCGTTTGAAGAACCCCTCGGTGTGGAAGGAATCCTCGAGACCCAGCAGCGTATAATCCAGGTGGTGCATCAGCTCGTGCAGGAGCGTGCGCAGGAAGGTGCGGAAGGCGACGACATCCTTGCGCTTGGCAGTCCGCATCCAGACGGTAATCATCGATCGCCTCCCCTCCTCCGCTTCATAGAGGCCGTGGAGCTCCCCCCAGCGCCGGGAGGGGCGAACCGCGAGCACCTTCACCCGCAGCGGCGGGACCTTGAAGACATTGGTGAGCCCCGTGATGAACTTCTGTGCAACCTCCTGCGTGCGCGCCTTGTCGTCGGCCGCCAGCGCCTTCTGGAGCGCGGCGACGTAGGGGGCGAAGCGCTCGGGGCCCGGCAGGCGCACCTTCGTGATCCGATCGCTGTGGTCGTAGATGCGCTTCTCGGCCGCGGAGAGCGATTTGTAGTAGCCGAAGCGGGCGCCGGCACTCTGCATAGCGCAGGCATAGCCGATCGCCCTCTCCCCGGCAAGGGCGCTGTGGCGGGGGCCAGGTGCCGTTTGACCCCCGTCCGGAAATGGCCTACACACTCGGGGAAACGGGAGGTGACGATGCTCGGAGGCGACGGAGAGGTCGGCAGTCTCGTACGGCGTGCGCTCGTGATGGCGGCGGTGCTGGCCCTGGCGGCGGGGGGGATCGCCTACGTCGCCTATGGCGCGCAGACCGCGCTCTCGATCGTCGCCGGCGGCGGCGTCGCCATGGCCAGCTTCCTCGTTCTCGTGGCGGTCGTCGTGCGCGGGACCGCCGAGTCCGGCCGCGGGATGCTCCTGGTGGCGGTCATCGGCATCGGAAAGCTCCTGTTGCTGGGCGCGCTGCTCTGGTGGCTGATTACGCGCGGGCACGTGGCACCGCTCGCGTTTCTCGGCGGCTTTTCGACGATGGTCGCAGCGCTGCTGATCGAGGCGCTGCGCCTCTCGCGCTCGAAGGCGATGGCGTAATGGAGCGAGTCACCTTCATCGGCTGGGCGGTCAATGCAGCAGGGCTCCCCCCCTCCTGGAAGGGGCCCTACCTGCACGTCTGCACATCGGTCGTCGTCCTCGCGCTCATCGCGCTGATCGCCGTCGTCGTCTTCCGGCGGCTCAAACGCATCGACGTGCATCTCGTGCCGAAGGGGAGTACGTCGCTTGTCAACGTCATCGAGATCATCATCGAGGCGCTGCTGCGCATCATGACCGACGTGATGGGAAAGGACGCGCGACGTCATTTTCCGATCATCGGCGCGGTCTTCTTCTACATCCTCATCAGCGATCTGGTGGGGGTTATCCCCGGCTTCTCTCCGTCGACCGACAACATCAACACGAACCTGGCGGTCGCGATCGTCGTCTTTTGCTACTACAACATCGCCGGCATTCGGGCGCACGGCTTGAGCGGCTATCTGAAGGAGTTCTCCGGGCCGATCATCTGGCTCGCCCCGCTGCTCTTCGTCGTCGAGATCATCAGCCACATCGTTCGGCCGCTCTCGCTCTCCGTTCGTCTTCTCGGCAACATGTATGGCGATCACCTCGTGGTGGGCATCTTCTCGAACATCGCGCCGATCATCGTCCCAACCGCCTTCATGGCGATGGCCATTTTTGTTGCGTTCATCCAGGCCTTCGTGTTTACGCTGCTCTCCGTCATCTACATCGCTTTGGCGACGCGGACGGAGTGAGCGGAAAGGGAGCGCACTATGAAGAGAATCATGACCGGGTGTTTGGTCTGCACTGCGGCGTTGCTGCCGGCCGTGGCCGCGGCGCAGGAGACGATGGTGCTGGAGAGTGTTGGGCGCGGAAGGTGGGGCGTGGCTGCCATCGCCCTCTCGGCGGGCATCGCCATCGCCGTCGCCGCCCTGGGTGGCGCGATCGGTCAGGGGCGCGTGGCCGCCGCCGCCATGGAGGGGATCTCGCGCAACCCCGAGGCGGCCAGCAAGGTGATGACGCCGATGATCATCGCCCTGGCGTTGATCGAATCGCTCGTGATCTACGCCCTCGTCGTCGCCTTCCTCCTGCAGGGGAAGATCTAAGCGCTTGTCCTGAGTCCTTCGACGTTGCTCAGGGCGGGCTTCCGAAGGATATCCGGGGATTCTTCGCTTGCGGCTCAGAATGACAAACTTCAGCGTTTCTTCTTCCGTCGCATGTGCGGGGGGATCGGTCGTTTCTCGTTGATCGGTTTCCCCGCCAGTTCGATGATCCGGTCGAAGTCGTCCGCCGCGTTTTCATCCGCCAGGATTGCTTTTGAGCGCACGCGTGCAGCACAGCGCTGGCACTGGAAGAGGATGACGTACTCCTTCTTGGTGTCGGTGTAGACGCCGATGGGCCGCAGCGATCCACGGCAGGGGTTGGCGCGGTCTCCGGGATCGATGTCGACGTGCTTCGACCAGAGGCAGAAGGGGCAGTGGTCGCGCGGCGTCGTCTGTGCCGTCGGCGGCACCTCCCGCCCGCACTGCTCGCAGAGAAATCCCTCGTTGACCACCCGGAATCGTTTTTCCTGAAGTTCAGCCATTGATCTATACGATCGGGCCATCGGACAAATCACGCCTTCATCCGCTCGCCCTCATCCTCGTGGATGAATATCCAGCTCGCGAGCTTCGCCTCCTCGATCGCCGTCCCCTCCGCGGAGCGCTGCCAGTAGTGCGATGATTTTGCGCTGTGGCTGCTCGTGTCGTTCGGGTCGAGCGCAGCGATTCCCTCCGCGATGAGCGTGAGCCGCTCGCGCCAGCGCCCGAGATTTTCCGGGCGCAGGTCGACCCACCCATCGTGCGCCCACTTGTCGATCGATTCCGGCGTGACGGCGAAGGCCGCGGTGGGCTTGCCGGGAACATCCGCCGGGATGGCGATGCGGTTGCCGCGCATCAGTCGCGTCCCGTCGCGCGAGAGCACCGGGATGCCGATGGAGGCGATGCGGCTGAGCATTTCACAATCGTGCGTGAGCGTGTGTTCGATCTCTTCGGCCATCGCTTCCGGCTTTTGCCCGAGGACGCGCTCGAAGGTGCCGTAGTGCTTGCGCAGCAGATACGCTTCGTAGAGGAGCTTCGAGAGGCGCGGCGGACCGAGGATCTCGAAGGCGACGGAGTCGGTTCCGGTCTCCGCGACGAGCGCCCGCAGCTGATCGAGCGCCTGGTCGCGCATGTAGCCGGCGCGATAGGTCGGCCCCATCGTCGAGTTGTCGAGCGCGGCGACGATGTCGAAGCCGGAGTTGCGCCCGCGGATCTCCCAGATTGCGGCCTGCGCGATCTCCTCGGGGGTGATGAACTCCATCTGCCCCTCGTCGGTGATCGTCTCGAACTCGCCCAGCGAGAAAACGCCGTTTTCGCCCGTGTCGACGAAGGGGGCGGTCAGCTGCTTCTGCTCGCCGTTTTCCATCAGCGGGGGGATTTGTCGCGGCGGCTCCTTCGCCAGCTGCGTGCCGAGCAGCACTGAGTTTTCCGGATCGACCGCTTCGAGCAGGCCCGGCTGCCCCTTCTTGAGGACCGGGCCGCTGGCGATTCGCTTCCAGGCGATTGCCGCCGCGGGCTTGAGCTCCTTGATCACCGGGCCGCCCGGGGTGCGCCCCATCAGGAAGAGGAGCAGCGACTGCGCGCCGGCCATGGAGGACTTCGCCAACAGCATCTGCGAGGGTTTGTCCTCGCTGTGCGTGTAGGGGATGTTGAGCCCCATCCCGCCGGTGCCGCACGTGCCGATCTTGAGATAGAGTTCGCTCTTCGCCTCGACCATCGACGAGAGGAATATCTGCACGTGGCGAATCAGCTGCGGGACATACTGCGTGACCAGCAGCTTCTCAACGCTCTCCAGGGCGCCGTCGGTCAACGTCCCTTCATGTGCCGCGCGGTGCAACGCGTCGTAGGTCTCCTTCGCGGCGCCGAAGACGTTCTGGTAGGAGATAGCGGTGGCCGTGTTGATGGCGTCGATCACCAGATGCGGCTTGTAGCGTTCGCAGAGTTGGAACATCGTCGAATCGGCGAGGATGTCGCGGTTGAGCGGATGGAGCAGGTCGTCGATGAGCGCGCGACGATGCTCCGGCGTTCCCAACAGTTCGCCGCGACCGAGGTCCTTGAAGGTGGCACGCACGAAGACGTTGCCCCATTCGGCGTGGAGCGACGGGCAGCGCTCGCCGTACTCCTTTTGCAGTTGATCGATGAACGAACGCACCTCGGCTTCGAAGAGCGAGGAGACGACGATTTCGCCGACCCCCTCATCGATCAGCTGGCGGCAGATCGCCTGCCCCACCAGTCCCGCTCCCCCCAGCACCAATGCGCGCTTGCCACGGATCTCCATACGGCCTCCCGTCATCGGTTGAACGCGTTCCTGCACCCGCGGCGACAGCAGATCACAGCCGGTGGCCATTTGCAACTGGAAGCTCCCGATGGAGCCGATCTTTACTGATCCGCCTGCGAGGTGCCGGGGGTGCTCCGGATATGGAGGGGGGGGCCACCCTGGAGCTTGTGGGGGTCGTTAAAGGTGAAGGATTTCCGTTCGATATCCTGCCAGATGCCGATGCTATAGCCGCCGCGGAAGGTGAGCTCCACCCGGCGGATGTGGGCTGGCAGCGGTCCCTTGATGACGAGGTCCTCGTTGAGCCGCTTGGCGAAGTTGGCGAGATAGCCCTTCTCTTTGAGCTCGAAGAAATTATCGGTGAAGATGCTGACGAAGAGGGTGTGCGAATCGCCAATGCCGAAAGGATAGCGGCCGATATGCAGGCGCGGATGTTCGACGTTCGGCTGCGAGTCGAGCAGGTACCAGCTGCGCGCCAGAAAGCGCTGCAAGATCGAGGAGCCGATCGTCGAACGCCAGGTGATGAAGCCGGTGCAGAGTAGCGCCGATATGATGAGGAAGAGGATGAGCGGCTGCTGGATCGACATCGGCGCGAGGTCGTACTGCTCCTCGCTGCGAACGACGATGGCATCGAGGAGCAGATCGATTCCGGTGCGGTGTTGCGGATGAAAGAGGCCGAAGATGAGGATCGAGAGCGCGATGACGATTCCGAAGAGCTCCAGGCCCAGGATGATCGGAGAGGAGGGGTCGGAATTGCGACCGACGAAGATCACGGCGGCGATCAGGGCGAAGGGGGCTGCATGCAACAGCGCGTCGATCGCTGAGAGCATGCCGCCGGAGATGTGTTCGACGTGAATGCCCGTGATGCGCTTGCCCAGCGTCCGACCGCCGCCGAGGCCGCTGTCGAAGAGGGAAAAATAGGCGAGGGCGACGAGGAGGCCGATCCACCAACCGTTCTCATGAAAGCGTGCCAGAAAGCTGCCCGCGAAGAGCGTGATGAGGCGCCCGACGGCCACCAACAGCGCGATGTCGATGAGGAAGGCGATGGTGCGTCGGATGGTCACCTTGAAGGCGACCTGCGAGGTGACCGCCGATCCGATGTCGCGCTGCAGCTTGAGCTGGCGCTGCAGCTCCTCGTTGAGGTCGCGCGCCTTCTCCCGTGCGGCGACCTCATCGAGGTCATCGAATTGTTGCGGAGGGGTGTCGTGCACGGGCGAATAGTACACAGGGATTTCGGCAAATGCAAAATGGTTGCGACCCGTGCGTTGACGGCCGGCGCGGCTTTGGGCTATAGCCCAAGCTCCACGTGGGGGTATCGGAAAGGGGTCTGCGATGACGGTGAGCTCGATGGCGCTGCTGGGCGACGAAGCGGTGGCGATGGGCGCGATTCATGCAGGGATATCAAGTAGTTATGCGTATCCCGGTACCCCGGCCACCGAGATCCAGGAGGCGGTCCAGAGGTACGTGGCCGCTACCCCGGACGCGGATATTCGCGCGGCCTGGTCGATCAACGAGAAGGTGGCGATGGAGGAGGCGATGGGGGTCTCCCTCATCGGGCGGCGCGCGCTGGTCGACATGAAGCACGTCGGCCTCAACGTGGCGGCCGATCCCTTCATGAACGCCGCGGTCACCGGCTGCGGGGGCGGGGTGGTGGTGGCGGTCGCGGATGATCCCTCCATGCACTCCTCGCAGAAC
Organism: uncultured Myxococcales bacterium; assembly: GCA_964410765.1. Lineage (GTDB taxonomy): Bacteria > UBA10199 > UBA10199 > 2-02-FULL-44-16 > JAAZCA01 > CAYPII01. The sequence continues at coordinate 45,076 of CAYPII010000003.1, forward strand.
GAGCAGGACAGCCGCTTCTATGCCGACTTCGCGCAGATCCCCTGCTTCGAGCCGGCGAATCAGCAGGAGGCCTACGACATGACCCGTGCGGCCTTCGAATTCTCCGAGCGCTTCGAGGTCCCGGTCGTGATCCGCCTCGTCACGCGGCTTTCGCACACACGCGCGCGCGTCGCTTTCGAGAAGCCGACGGCGCAGAAGCCGGTTGCGCTCCCCGACGACTTCAAGCGCTGGACGTTGCTGCCGACCAACGCCCGTCCGCAGTACGAGAAGCTCCTGGCCAAGCAACCCGCCTTTATCACCGCCGCGAACGAGAGTGACTCCAATATGCTCACGATGACGAAGGGGACGCGGCTGGGCGTCATCGCGTCGGGCGTCGGCTTCAACTACTTCCGGGAGAACGCGCGCGACGGCGGGGTGGAGTGCTCCTGGCTCAAGGTCGGACAGTACCCCCTGCCGGAGGCGAAGATCGCCGAGCTCGCCGATGGCGTCGAGGAGATCCTTGTCGTCGAGGAGGGCTATCCCGTGATCGAACGTCAGCTCGCGGCGCTCCTCCATCGGATGGGAAAGGGCGCGCGCGTTCACGGTAAGCTCGATGGCGTGCTCCCGCGTTCGGGAGAGCTCAACGCCGACATCGTGCGCGCGGCACTCAAGCTCGGCGCGCTCTCCGATGGCGGCGCCATGCCCCCGGCCGAGCTCGTGCGTTCGCGTCCGCCCGCGCTCTGCCGCGGCTGTCCGCACCACGACACCTACAACGCCCTCAACGTGGCACTCGAGGGAAAGGAACGCGAGCGCGTCGTCTTCTCCGATATCGGCTGCTACACGCTCGGCGCCTATCCCCCCTACGAGTCGATCCACTCCTGCCTCTGCATGGGGGCGTCGGTCTCGATGGCGAAGGCGGCGGGAGAGAACGGCCTGCGCTACGCGGTGGCGGTGCTCGGCGACTCCACCTTCGACCACTCCGGCATCACGCCGCTCGTCGAAGGGATCAAGCGCGGGACGAACTTCACGACGATCATCCTCGACAACTCCACCACCGGGATGACCGGTGGCCAGGAGACGATCTGCGGGCTCGATGCGCTGGAGCAGCTCATCCTCGGCATGGGAATCGCGCGGGAACACCTGCGCGTCATCACGCCGTTGCCGAAGCAGCACGAGGAGAACGTGCGCGTCCTGCGCGAGGAGATCGACTACGCCGGACCGAGCGTCGTCATCGCGAAACGCAAATGCATCCAGGTGAAATGAGGCGCATATGAAATACGATATCATCTTTGCGGGCGTTGGTGGACAGGGGGTTGTCTCGGCGTCGTCGATGCTGGTGGCGCAGGCCGACCGCCTGGGGCTTATGTGCAAACAAAACGAGGTCCACGGGATGGCCCAGCGGGGCGGGGCGGTCGTCTGCCACGTGCGCCTCTCCGACGAGGAGATCTACAGCGACATCATCCCGAAGGGGGGCGCCGACGTCATCCTCGGCATGGAGCCGATGGAGGCGCTGCGCTACGTCGATTACCTCTCCCGAAATGGGACGGTGATCACGAGCAACCGGCCGATCAAGAACATCGCCTATCCCGACGAGGGGGAACTGCTGAAGGCCGTCCGCAAACAGCCCTCCGCCATCGTCGTCGACACAAATGCCCTGGTCGAGGAATTGAAGAACGAACGCGTCATCAATGTCGCCATGCTTGGTGCGCTTGCGAAGCGGCTCGGCATCGAGGGGCTCAAGGAAGGAATCCTCAAGGACGTGGAGCAGCGCTTCGCGAAGAAGGGGGAGGCGATCGTGAAGCTCAACCACGAGGCCTTTGCCTTCGGCGAGGCCGCGGCGTCCTGAGTGTGCTGCGACACGAAAATGAAAACGCCGGTTTGCGCCGGCGTTTTTTTCACTGTGCGTGCGTGCAATCGGGCGGCATGACAAAGGGCTCGAAGCGCCGCGTCTGCTTGTTCACGACCCGAATATTCGGATCGAGGATGTCCATCGTCGCCTCTCCCCAGAGCCCCAGGTTTTGCTGTCGCACGACTCCGCTCACCTCGAGATAGGCGTCGCTCAGGTTGTTGCGGTATTTCGTGTAGGCGTAGGAGGCGCCGATCGCGACTATCCAGGCGTTGATGTCGCCCGCGCGGTCGGGGTGGTTGAGCAGAAAGACGCGGTAGATCTTGCCGAGCTGTTCCACGACCGGCGGCGCATAGAGCTGCGCCGGATGTGGGATCTTCGCGGGGTCGAGGAGGTCTGCGAGCTGATGGCGCCCTTCGCGCCGCAGCTGAGCGAGCTTGGCCTTCGCGGCGCCTGCCGCCTGTTTCTGCTTTGCGCTGCCGTGCGCGATCTGCCAGTCGAGCTGGTACTGATGCCAGAGCTGATTGCCGTTGATGATCGCATGTCCATCGTCCGCATAATCAAACCAGATACGCCGCGCGTCCGTTCCCGACGGGGAGCCGGACATCATCGGCGTGCGGCCCAGACGCGCACCGGGCCGCTCCCACCAGAGATTTCCGCCGTTGCCCATGACCTGCGCCAGGCGCGTGTCGATGTAGCGCGTGAGCAGCTCCGGCTGCAGGGTGCGCAGTACCCAGATGCCGCGCAGGTAGTTGCCGTAGAGGGAAACCATGTCGCAGGCCGGCGCGCCGTCACCCTGTTTACGCACGCGGTTGAAGGTCTCCTCCACCGCAAAGTGTGCGTTCTGTTCGGCCGCCCAGAGGAGGAAGTCGCGCATGACGAGCGAGCTGACCTGTCCCGCGAATTCCATCCGGTTGGCCAGCAGCGTCTCCACCGGCCCGCCGCGCTGCAGCTCGTCCGGGCGGATGAGTTTTTGTTGTTTCCACTCGTTCATGATGGCGCCGACCTGTGGCCAGAACTTTGCCGCGGAGCGAAACTTCTCCGGCGTGTCGATGCCGGCGAAGCGGATGGTCATCGCTTCGTCCTCGCAGTTCGAGCGCTCGACGATCACCTTCACCGTATCGCCGTCGCTCACGCCGGTGATCGCCGCCGGCAAGAGCCGGTTGCGCAGCACGGCACGCCGCGCGGCACCCGCCATCGGCGCCTCGGGAAAGAAGATCGACTCGAGGATCGGGCGCCGTTGTCCTTCCGGCACGAAGGTCATCAGCGCCGAGGCGAGTGCGGTGTGTGCAACGTCGTACTGGCCGTTTCCGCGAAAGGTGTGATACCCCGCGATAAAGCGAAAGGCCTCCGCCCGCGTGATGTGCTCCCAGTCCGTGATATTCTTCGTCGTGTATCGCTGCTCGCGCGGGTTGTAGACGCGCGTGCGCGTGCGCTGGTTTCGGGAGTTGAGCCCGCCGCGGCTGTGTTCCGCGCCGAGATCCCAGGCGAGGAGCTCCAGCGCCGGTTTGTGCTTCGTCTTCTCCAGGGCCACATAGTGGTCGCGCAGCGATTGCGGCAGCAGCGGCAGGACCCGGCGCGCGAGTTCGCGCTTCTCCAGGGCCAGCGGCTCGCAGCGCGCCGCCTGCGGGAGAGGGTGCACCTGCGTCTCCTCCTGCGGGATCGGACGCGGGGCGCTGCCGTTTGTGGTAGGTGAGGAGGAGAGGGGGGCTGTGGTCTCGGACATGGTTCGCTCCTGTAAACGCCGCAGCATCCGGCGCCCTGTCGCTCCCCCTCGAAAGACTATAGTGCCTCCCCAGCGTCGGATAAAGGTTTTTTTTGAAAAGGGAAGAGTGCGAAATAGTGAATAATTTTAAGCAGATCCCGCGAAATCAGGGTTTCACATCCCTTCGAATCGCATCGATGGCCGTGGCCACCGCGCGGGCGGCGTCATCGACGTGGGCATAGCAGGGGATCCCCGCCGCGATCAGCGCCCGACGAAAGCCGTCGTACTTCCACCCCGACTCCATCGAGACGACGAAGGGTTTCTGCGCGTCGCGGTGCACGGCGATGAGACGTCCGAGCAGCGCCCCCTCCGCATGCATATCCTCGCGGTGCCCCTCGCCCTTCTCGCAGGTGGTGAGCATCACCGTCTCCGGGACGACCGCGAAGACGCCGACGTGCGTGTTCGGGTCGGCCAGCACCGTTCGCACGATCGCCTCGAAGCCGGCGTCGTTCGTCATCGGCGAGAGGTCGAGCACATCCCCCTGATCGACGATGCCGGCAACGCCGTGTTCGGTGAGTATCTCGCGCAGGCGCTCCCGCGTCTCTTCCGTATAGCGCGCGAGTTCGAAGGTCTTCGGATCGTTCGCCATCAGGTGGTCGGCGAGCGCGCACTTCTCGAATCCGGCGTTGGAGAGCGCCGCGACGCCGAGCCGCCCCGCCGGAAGGTCGCGGAGTGTCGCGAGTCCTTCGCAGTGGGTCGCGAGCAGCATCAGCTGCTGGAAGTCCTCGGAGCTCTCGGCGACCATCGCGCCCGCGCGCCAGGCCAGGTGCGCGAACATGTGGTAATCGCCGGCCATCGCGGCGGTGTGCCCCTTGGCCGCCTCCATCCCCGCCTCGGTCCGCCCGGTCTTGTAGACGATCACGAATTTTCCGCGCCGCGCCGCTTCATCGGTCAGCCGCATCAGCCGCGCGCCGTCGCCGGGCCCGAGCCCCTCGATGTAGAGGCCGTAGACGTCGATGCGCTCGTCGTCGATGAGCGCCTCCAAAAAATCGACGACGGTGAGGTCCATCTGGTTGCCGACCGAGACGGCGACCTCCGGCGCGATGACGCCGGCCATGTCCGAGATGCGCGTGATCATGAACGCGCCGCTTTGGCAGATGAGCGCGGCGTTGCGTTTGCCCTCCCCGGTGCCCGATGACTTGTAGTTGGGCGTGAAGAGCGTGTTCACGTCGTGGAAGATGTTGCCGAGCGTGTTCGGGCCGTTGACGACCGGGCGGTGCTCCGGCGTGGCGTCGAGCGCGTGGAGTTTGCGCGTGAGCTCCTCCTGCATCCCGCGCCCGCGCTCCGTCTCGCCGAAGCCCGACGAGATGATCATGAGCGAACGCGCGGCATATCGGTCGAAGCATTCGGCGATGAGCCCCCCGGCGATCTTCGCGGGGACGCCGACGACCAGGCAGTCGACCGGTTCGCCGCCGCGTCGTTCGAGCAGCGCGGCGAGGTCGGGGACGCAGGGGACCCCTTCGACCTCCTCCTCCTTCGGATGGACGACGAAGAGCTCCTTCGGATCGATCCCGGAGGAGCGAAACTTGCGCAGGATGATGTTCGAGGGGTTTGCCGGATTCTTGCCGCTGGCGCCCGCGATGGCGACCGAGCGCGGGTGGAGCAGCGCGCTGACCTTTTCCAGCGGCTTGTGCGTGCAGCGCGGGTTGTCGTTACGCCGCGCGCGCACCACGCCGTCGAGTGCCAACACCCGCCCCTCGTGCGCGACCGCCGGATTGCTCTCCAGCTCCTCGATGACGAAGGGGGCCTTCGCGTTTTCCGCGGAATAGGAGCGCCCGAGCGTCTGGAGGATGCGCAGCGGTTTTTCGAGTTCCGCAAAGGCGAGCTGCTGCGATGCGCCGCGCACGCGCCCTTCGACCAGCTCCACCACCGGCATCGTGCGAAGGACGTGATCGATCGAATCGAGCTTGACCGCCGCCGGGATCATCACCGTGGAACGATTGGGCGGGAGGATTGCCTGGTAGTGTTCCGCGCGCGTGCCGCCGAAGCCGAGCGCCACGCAGGGGCCGAAGAAGGGATCCTGGTAGAGGCCCAGGAGCATCTCGCCGGCGAGTGTGGCGTCGTGCGCGATCTGCTCGGCGAAGAGGACGCCGCGAAAGTTCGCGTTGGAGGCGAAGCGTTCGCGGAGCTTCTCGACGGCGTCGGCGGCGTGCTCCTTCGTCACGTTGAAGAGCAGTCCGCCGTGCTCGGTCTTGTGCGTCACCCCCTCCAGGACGACCTTCGCCACGAAGGGGCCGGCGTGCGGCAGCGCGCGCTCCAGCCCGTCGGTCTCCGCGTGCGCCTCGTGGGAGTGCCAGGCCGGCACCGCGATGCCGGCGAGCGCGAAGAGCTCGTAGGCCTCGTGCTCGAAGAGCGTGCCGTGTTCGCGCGACGCAGCGCGTTCCAGCAGGGCTTCTATTTTTTCCGCATTGCGGGGTCGCTCGAAGGTGTCGTCGGACAAAAAGCGCATGCATCCTCCTCATCGGCAGAGGCCCTCTCTACTATCAAATCCGGGCCGCTGTAAAGCGGGGCGCGTGCGCGGCCGATCTGGACAAATGGACGCGCATTGCCTAGGATGACGGCCGTTTCCCGCCGAGAGCGGACAAGGGGGTGTCGATGACCGCGAAGAAGATCGAGCCGGGGATGCTGCGCTGGTCGCCGGACAAGAAGATGGCAAAGCTCTTCGAGACGCCGGGGAAGATTCCGACGACGGAGGCGATCGTCGGTCAGGAGCGCGCGATCGACGCGCTCGACATGGGCATCAAGCTGCTGCGCCCCGGCTATAACATCTACGTGGCCGGCATGGCCGGCAGCGGGCGCATCTCGACGATCCGCCGCGCGCTGGAGCAGGATGCCACGCC
>CAYPII010000004.1:0-49234 GCA_964410765.1 uncultured Myxococcales bacterium
AGGCGATCGACTCCCGGTAGCAGTCCAGTTTTTCATGCAGCATGTTTGCCTCCTCTCTGTTTTTCGTTTTTTCGTTCGCGATGTGTTCTCCTTTTTCTCGTCTCCCCGCCCAGGTGAGGAGACGAGAAAAAGGAGAACACAAACGGAGAACCGGAAACGAAAACAGAGAGGAGAGACGCTATGAATCATGAAAAACTGGACTGCTACCGGGAGCTCATCACGGTTTCGAAGGCGCTCGGGGGGCTCATGAAGGGATGGCCGAGGGGCTCTGGCTATCTGGTCGATCAGCTGAGGCGGGCCATCTCGTCTGCTGTGCTCAACCTGGCCGAGGGCAATGGCAAGTGGGGGCAAACGCGTGAACGAAAGCGCTTCTTTCAGATGTCGATGGGGTCAATCGCTGAGGCGGCAGCGGCCCTGGATCTGGCTGCCGCCTTCTCCTTGATTCCGGCCAGGGTGCAGGAGGAGAACAAGGCGATCCTGCGAGCGGCATACAACCGGATCAGGAAGCTCTCCTGATCCGGTTCCGTCATCGGTTCATCCGATATCCAGTTCCGTCTCTCCCGATCGGTTCTCGGATATTCCGTTCGTTTCCGAGTGTCAGATCAGTGACAATGCCTCTTCGATACTGTCTGATGAAATGGTGGGCACTACAATTTATTCGATCCGTATCAGCGCGGCGAAACGCTTCGGCGTTCTCGCTCCGAGGCGGACGCCTCGGCGGTATCCGGAACGGCGGGGGCGTTCGTCGCATCGGTCGCTTCGTTCGCTTCGTTCGCCGCGCTCCCCGCAGGGGATTCCGGCGCTGCGCCCTCCTCCTGCGCCTTGCGGATGCGCTCGAGGGCCTGGCGCGCGGTCAGGCGTCCGGAGAGGAGCGCCTGCGCCACGCTCGCGGGGATATTCCCCTTGGAGATCCCCTCGATGCCGTCGCGGCCGAGCTCCTCTTTGAGGAGCTTGAGGGCGCGCGCCTTCGCATCGCCGCGACCGTTCATCGTCATCCCACCGCGCTCCGCCGCTGCGCCCGTTGGCGCTCCGGGGGTTCCGCCGCCGGGCGCAACCTGCGGCTGCTCGAAGGCAACGGTCGGGACCGGTTCGCCGCCCAGATAATCGTGCCCGCCGATCGCGGGAAAGGCCTGATCGGCGATCGGCTTGAGCCCCATCATCAACTGTGAGGCCCGCTGCCCTTCGGCGCCCTGCTCGCCCTCGCGCGTCGCATCGACGCCCGCGGGATCGCGGTAACCGTTCGGGACCTTCGTCAATTCGGAGACGGACATAATGCTCCCCTCGAAAGATTGGCTTCAGAGGGATTATCGGCTGCGCGGGGGGGAAGAGTTGCGTCGGAACCGAAAAGGCGTGTTCAAGAGGATACGATAAAACAGAATAATACCCATTGGTTACAGATCGCGACGCTCGTCGAAGGCGCGGGAGAGCGTCGAGGCATCGATGTACTCCAGGTCGCCGCCGACCGGGATGCCGCTGGCCAGGCGCGTGAGCCGCACGCCGGTGGGCTTGATGAGCTTCTGCAGGTAGAGGGCGGTCGCCTCGCCCTCGACGTTGGCGTTCGTTGCGACGATGACCTCGCAGACTCCGCCGGCCTCGATGCGGCGAAGCAGCTCGGCGATCTTGATGTCGTCGGGGCCAATGCCGTCGAGCGGCGAGATCGCGCCATGCAGGATGTGATAGCGTCCGCGGTAGGCGTGCGCGCGCTCCACCGCCATGACGTCGGAGGGATCCTCGACGACACAGATCGTCTCCCCCTCGCGGCGCATATCCGCGCAGAGCGCACAGGGATCGTTTTCGGTGAGGTTCATGCACTCGGAACAGAGGCGGACCTTCGCCTTCACGTCCAGGAGCGCCGCGGAGAGGGCCTGCGCGTACTCCGCCGGCTGGCGCAGGATGAAGAAGGCCAGGCGCGTGGCGGTGCGCTCCCCCACGCCGGGGAGCTTCGCGAGTTCATGAACGAGTCGATCGATCGGTGTCATTGCATCCGTGACGACGAAACCCGTGACACGTGACCCGTACAAACAGCTTCGTTTCAATCGTCACATCCGTTTGGGTCACGTGTGACGTGTCACGTGTTACGAGAAAAGATTTTTCAGTCCGCCGAGGCCGCCCATGCCGCCGAGCATGCCGGACATCAGCTCCTGTGCCGCCTTGCCCGCCTTCTGCGCGCTGTCGTTGACCGCGACACGGACGAGGTCGGCGACCATCTGCGCATCGCCGCCGGCGACGAGCTGCGGTTCGATCGTGAGCTTGACCACCTCATGCTTACCGTTGACGACGGCGGTCACCATGCCGCCCCCGGCCGTTCCCTCGAAGGTGAGATGCTCGAGCTCCTTCTGCTTCTTCTTGAGCTCCTTCTGCATCGAGCGCGCCTGCTTCATCATCTCCATCATATCCATCGTCGTCCTCCTCTCCCTCATTTTTCCCCGTCGACCTTCACCTCGTGCAGCTCGGCGCCCAGGATGTCGGCCGCCTGCTGAACCATGTCGCTGCCGAGCGCCTCGCGCTCCATCTGCCGGCGTCGCTTCGGGCGGTCGGCCGCAGCATCGGCCCCGTCGGCACGCGCCACCTGCAGGCGCACCGGACGCTGGAAGAATTCGGCGAGCAGTTGCGCCACCTGTCGGCTGCGCTCCTCCTCCTCGATCATGTCCCCGTAGAGGCGGTTGTCGAAGGCGACCGTCGCGACATCCCCCTCCATCCCCTGGAAGTGCCCGGCGGCGACGATTGAGGAAAGCTGTGGACGCTTGGCGGCGAGCCAGCGCATGAACTCCTGCCAGCGCTTCTCGTTCACCGCGAAGGCGGGGTTGGCCACCGCCTCGAAGGTCGGCTTGGCCTCGGACTTCTGTGCGGGGGGCGTCGGCGCAGGAGACGCCTGCTTCGTCGGCGGCACGGCGGGCCGCGATGACGCCGCCAGCGTGCTCGCGGAGGGCTGCGAAACGCCCTCCGTCCCGAGCGCCCCCTCGAGCTTCGCGATCAGCTCGTCGACCGAGGCGAACGAGCCGACGCGGCAGAGGCGGATGAGCCCCACCTCGAGGAGCATCTTCGGAAAGGGGGAACGCGCCACGCGCTCGGCGACGCCGTACCAGCTGGTGAACATCTGGTGGAGCATCGGCGCCGGCACCTTCTTCGCCAACGCCTGGAGCTGCTCGACCTCGTGCGGGAGCAGGTCGCCCATCGCGCGCGCGTCGTTCGTCTCGGCGAGCACCAGGAGGTGACGCAACATCTCGAGCAGGTCCATCGCGAAGCGCGCGAGGTCGACGCCGCGGCGGAAGACCTCGTCGAGCGTGCCGAGCGCACGCTGCGCGTCCGACGCCAGCAGCGCCCCGACCAGGTCGAAGAGGAGCCCGCGGTCGAGGATGCCCAGCATCGTCTCGATCGTGGAGACGGTCACCGCCTCGCCACCGCAGGCGATCGCCTGGTCGAAGAGCGACTCGGCGTCGCGCAACGAACCGGTCGCCTCGTTCGCGATGAGGCGCACGGCGTCGTCGTCGATCGACACCGTCTCCTCGCGCGCAATGCGCTTGAGCGTCGCCGCGATGAGCTGCGGCGGGATGCGGCGGAAGTCGTAGCGCTGACAGCGCGAGAGGATCGTCGCCGGGATCTTATGCGCCTCGGTGGTGGCGAAGATGAAGACGACGTGCGGCGGCGGCTCCTCGAGCGTCTTGAGCAGCGCGTTGAACGCGCTGGTCGAGAGCATGTGCACCTCGTCGATGATGTAGATCGTGTAGCGCCCATGCGAGGGCATGTACTTCACGCGCTCGCGGATCTCGCGCACATCGTCGACGCTGGTGTTCGAGGCGCCGTCGATCTCCTGGACGTCGAGCGAGGCGCCGCCGGTGATCTGGTTGCAGGAAGGGCAGCGGTTGCACGGCTCGCTCCCCTCGCGCGCCTCGCAGTTGAGCGCCTTGGCCAGGATGCGCGCGACCGTCGTCTTGCCGATGCCGCGCGCCCCGGCGAAGAGATAGGCGTGGTGCAGCCGCCCCGAGGCGATCGCGTTCGCGAGCGTCTGGGTCACGTGTTCCTGGCCGATCACCTCGGCGAAGGCCTGCGGACGGTATTTGCGGGCGAGGACCTGATAGGTCATTTCTTATCCGACGCTGTAAAAAAACCCGTTTCCGATCAACGATCTGCAGGAAAAACCTGTACAACCGCTTGATATCAAAAAGTTTTCCTGTTGCGGACCGGGGGCCCCATCGGTTTACGATACGGATACATGGGCTCCAGGGGGCGTCTGCAGAGCCCTTGCCGCGTATCAGATGGTCCCGTGAAGGGCAAGGGATTTGCGGCGAAGAAGGACACAACTTTTTTCGCGAATACGCGAAAAAGAGGCGCTGGCAAGGACAACGGTCTCCGGGAGGACCCATGGCGAAGATCTCGAGCGAATTCCTCAAAGAGCTGCAGGGGCCGATGTGCGGAAGCGCGGCCTTCACCGAGGACGACCCCTGGTGCGCAGCCAATCCGGAGCCGATCGAATTCGACGACTATCTCGACGGCACCGGGACGAAGTACCTCGACATCCTCCCCACCTGGGAGGAGGACGCCGTCCGCTTCTGTCGGCAGTTCGGCCGGACGCCGGAGCTCTTCGACGAGGCGCGCCGCTGCACGCCGCTGGGGACGGATGTCGCAACCGAACTCAACCGCATCATCGCCGCCCTCCCCGGTCCATCGGGCACAACGCCGCCGGCAGCGCCGTTGGATGCAGCGGGAACGGCAACCGCCCCCGTCGAGATTCCAACGCCATCGCAGATCTACGTCCTCCTGCGCCGCACGCAGCTCCCCCCCCAGAGCTTTGACGATCTCTTCCGTGCCCGGGCGCAGTCCATCCATGACCAACTTCAGCGGATCGCGCAGCTGAAAAAAGCCGGCGATCCGGGCCTCGACGCGGCAGTCATGGACTTGCAGGAAAAACTCTCGCACGTCTGCGTCGTCTCCGATCCCGAGGCCCTGCGGAAGATCAACGATGCCTGCGGGCGCGTAATCGCAACGCACGACAACATGAAGACGTGGTACCAGAAGGGGATTGCAGCGATCACCGGTTTGGGGGGCAGCATCTGGCTCTCGATCAAGATGGGGTGGCTCCCCAAGATGTGGACGGCGGGGAAGAACCAGTGGAAGGCCTCGCGAACAATCGACCCGAAGACGAAGAAGCCGGTCGAGGGCAAGCTCATGGCGGCGCTCAAGACGATCGGCGCCTTCTTCCGAATGCGCGATCCCTATGCGCCGCAGCAACCGCAACAGCCGCAGTATCCCTATCCCGGGCCGTATGGACCGTACAATGGGCCCTACATTCCGCCGTATACCCCACCGACAGGACAGGGGCAGCAACCGCCCCCGGGGACCTCTCCCGGAGCGGGTGGTGCGATGCCGCCGACGGCGGGGAGCAGCACCCCCTGGAGCCCATCATACCCGACCGGCTCGCTTCAGGTCCCGATCGAAGGGATATCGCAGGCGGACACCGGCCTCATCTACACGGATGATATGCGCGTCTCGGAGTTGCGCCAGACGGCGACAGCGGTCATCACCGCATTCGACCACCTCGCACAGCATCCCCAGAGCAGCGCGGCGCTCTCCGAACGGGCCACGGTGCTCCGGGAGAGCCTGGAACGGACGGCCTACATCGACGACCGTTCCGCCCTCGTCGAATTGATGCCACTGATCATGGACGAAAAGACGCTCGGGAGCTTCGAGGCCTTCATCGAATCCTACACGCGCTGGATCGCGACGGAGCGCTTCGTAACGGTGGCCGCGCTGGCTAAACGCGGGCTGGGAGAGCTCGCCGAAGACGAGACCGCAGAGCTGCAGACGATCCTTGAGGAAGCGAATGAAGCGATCGGTACGATCCGGACGTCGGCGACGGAGATCGGCTACCTGATCAATCATCTCGGCACCGCAATTGGACGCATGGAGGAGGTCTTCTCCGTCACCGCCGAACAACGCGATCGCCATATCAAACTGCTCAAGCGGTGGACGGCCGGGCTGCAGGACGCCGGCGGACTGATGCACGATGTGAACAACGTCACGCAGCGGCTGGAGGGGAATATCCAGCTCGCGCATCGTCGGCTCGATCGGACCGCACTCGTTCAGGGACACCTGGAGGACTTGAGTCAGTACGATCTTTCGAACCTGCGCTTCACGCTCGATTTCGTCACCAAGCTCCATCGCCGCTTCGCCGAGGAGCGCCAGGTCGAGATCCGCGTAGGGGATGCGGCCGAGCTGATGATCCCGGATGAGGGCTCCCTGCGCTTCGACCTCTTCCGCATCGTCAACGAACTGGTCACGAATGCGATCAAGTACGCCAATCCTGCCGAAACGGCGGTCAGCTACGTCGAAGTTCGGACGGAGCGCGAGGGCGATCTCCTGCGTATCATCGTGGAGGACAACGGCGTCGGCATCAGCGACGTCGAAAAGGTCCTCGCCTCCGGCGTGCGCGAACAGCCGGAGCTCGCCGAGGGCGACGGGGAGGGGCTCACGATCGTCCAGCGCCTGACCCAGGAACACGGCGTGGCGTTCCGGATCGAATCGACGGTCGGGCAGGGGAGCCGGATCACCCTCGAGAAGAACATTTCCGGATGGACGCCATCGCCTGGCGGCGGTTCGACGAACGGTACCGCCGGGGCGGGAAGCGATGGCGAGATGCCGATCGGTGGCAGCGCATCAATCGAAACGCACGAGGCGCGCGACATCGCGCTGGGCCGATCGCGCTTTGCGGGATTCGCGGATGTGGAGCAGAGCTCCGACCCAATGAGCGATGCGGCGATCCCCTTCTCTCTCCTCCAGGATGACGCAACCAATCCGCTGGGGATCGAAACCCCGGGTGCGATCGATGCCGCGACCGGCGTCCATCTGGGCACCGGCGTCTTCGTCGGCGTACCGAGTCAGACCGCCCGCCCGACCGCTGCAAGCGCACACTGACCATCCTCGCGCTGCGGTGCAACGAACGCGATCGACCAGGGGACGGGCCTGTGGGGGTCCGTCCCCGATCTGTTTTCAACGATGTTCCAGAGCGCTCTTCTCTGCATTCGCGACGGGCGATGGGGGTTCGCAAAAACATCGCGCGGTGTGACGGGGGCTCTCGGGCCTGTCCCGCTCGGAACGGCGGCTCGGCTCAGGTGCCGCCTCCGCCGCCTGACACTCTTCGCGCCGGGCATCTTTCGGCTTGGATCCGGCGCTCATCGAGTCTCCCCGCGCAACAGCCCCTGCGCCCCTGATGTCACACCGCGTTCGCGACGACAGACGAAGGGGCGATCCCCCAGCGCCCGTCGCGGATGATCCGGGAGAGCCCCGTCACACCGCTGCAAACAAATCGGGGACGGGCCCCTGCGGGGTCCGTCCCCTCTTTTCATTCGTGATGGTTCGAACGGACGGGGCGGCGGCGGGACTTCTTCTCCGACTGCTTTCGCTTCTCCTCCAGCACCTTCTCCTTCGCCCGCTTCGATCGCCGCTTCTTCTGCTTGCGAATCTTCCAGCGACGCTTCGCCGCGACGCTCCGGCGCTTGTGGAGGCGCTCCTCCAGGCGTTCGGCCAGGCGACGGCGCGCCATAAAGCGGTTCATCGCCTGACTGCGCTCGCTGTCGCACTTGATCTCGATACCACTGGGACGGTGAATCAGGACGACGCCGGTGGAGCTCTTGTTGACGTGCTGTCCGCCGGGTCCACGCGATCGAACGAACTGCTCCTCGAGCTCTTCCTCGCGCACTCCCAACTCCGCGAGGCGTTCCTCGAGCTGCCGCCGCTTGGCCACGGAGATGGGCACGAAGGATCAGTCCCCCATGACGATCGTCAACTCGCCGCTCTTCTTGTCGACGAGGACGACGCTATAATTCCCATCCGGCTGGCGCCCGGTGCGCACGGCGTACTTCTGGGTAAAGAAGATGAAGAGGGCGACGAGCAGGATGAGGATCAGGATGAACTTCTTCATGGCACCTCCCTTTCTGGCGGGCATTATACGGATGGCGGGAAAAGAAGCAATGCGTTGAGCGAAATGCGAAAAGGATGTGGGTGTTTCGCGAAACAGAAAACAGGATGTTTGGCGGAGGGGGTGGGATTCGAACCCACGGACCTCCTTTCGAAGGTCAACGGTTTTCGAGACCGCCCCGTTCAACCGCTCCGGCACCCCTCCGCCAAACAGCCCATCAGATCGCTGCGGACCCTCGGCGGAGAGGGTGGGATTCGAACCCACGGTACGGAGACCGTACACACGCTTTCCAGGCGTGCACCTTCAACCACTCGGTCACCTCTCCGCCGAACGCCCGCCCTGTCAGAGAACTGGCGCAGAGGCCGCTCCAGAGGCCTTTCCGCGCTTGACTCCCGCGCGCAACGCCGTATGGAGGAGAGGGCGCGGGGGCGGATATACAGCATACCCGCCCTTCGGGTGCAACTAGAAATAGGGCCAAAATATGCGTTTTTCAGGCGGTTTTCGGCACCCTTTTCCGCGAAACTTTCTCCCTCGCGCGCCGATAACGGACTGACCATGGATATCACCGACATCCGGATCACCGATCTGGCACAGGAGCCCGTGCATGCATGGGTCAGCCGCATCGTCGAGGCAGCGGCGGCAATCGGCCGCGCCGACGATGCAAGGGCGATCGACCGCCTGCGCGATTTTCTGGCGACGCCGCGCACGATCATGGATGCCGAGGAGGCAAACGCGCTGGAGGAGGACATCGTCCAGCTCTACCGACGCACCGTCCGAGGCGGCGTGGATGTCCTCCGCCTGGAACACCAACGCTTCGCAAAACAGTTCGACCGCTTTCAGGAGAGCGGCACCGTTGTCATAGAGGACAGTTGGGGCGAGCTCTCGCTGCGCAATCCGCCGAATGTGACGCTTACGGATGAAGAACTCTTCAGCGCCTACCCGGATATCGGCACCACGGCCCAGCAACTCACGTGGCGCGCCGGCGGACATGTCGCCACTTTCTCGAGCCCCTTTGTGCAGACCCACCTCGACGGCCTGCGTTCGCTTGCCGAGGAGATCGATCGCATCGGTCTGGAGCACCCGATCGAGGCGCGCCGCACCCTCCACCGCATCAACAAACGCCTGCTCCTCATCGACCGCCTCCTGCACACGCCCCCCGATGTGATTCCCCAGGAGGCCATCGAAGCCATCGAGGCAATCGGCCTGGCCCTCTCCGACGAGACGGTCTTCGTCGGCGATGAGGCACCGATCAAGATGCTCTATCAGGTCATCAAGCAGTCCATTACGGAGAAGCGCTTCGATGCCGACCTCATGCGTGCGATCATCGAGACCCGCCTGCGAATCCTGGAGGGGCATCCGGACGGACCGCTCGTCGACCCAATGCATGTCATCGATCCCGTAAACGACAACCCCCGTTTGAATCAACAGCACATCGAACACCTCGTCACGGAACTGCGCACCGTGGTCGAACGGTATCGGGCCGAGGGTCGCCACATGCCGCTCGAAGACCTCGCCACCACCGCGATCGAACCCTCGCCCCTCTCCCACACGCGCGAGAAATTCATCCGGAGGGGAGTGGAACAGGTCGAGGATCCGGCCTTCTGGCTCGGCGTCGATGTCGCCGAAGGATACCTGCGCTCGGAGACTCCCCGAAACGCCCTCCTCGCTTTGGAGCTCTTCGAATTCAGCGCCTCCTATTCGAAGGCGATCCTGCTGATGGCGGCCTTTCGGATGAAGGTGGGAAGGGAGAGCACCCTCTTCACGCAGACGATCGTCCCGACAATCCTGGAGTCCTTCATCAACGACTTCCGCATCGGCTGGCTGATCCAGCAATTCGATGCCCGGCGCCAGGAGAAGGGAGAAGCGAATCTTCCGTCGGAGATCGTGGAACGTCTCCCGGAACGACTGGAACAACTGCTGTCGGAGGAACGTCCGATCCATCTCGAGTTCGGCGGCGGCATGACGCCGGACGGCATCCGCATCGCCCATCGCCGCCCCGAGGGCATCGTGCTCTCCATCGATCCCTTTGTGCAGCACGTCGTCTCCCCGCCAAACGCCTTCTCCCCCCCTCCCCTGAATTTCGAACGCGTCCACGGCTACGCCGAGGAGCTCGTCCCCTTCGGCTCCTTCGCCGAAAGCGCGGTTGCGGTCGCGCCGCATCCGGATAATGCGCCGTTCATGCTCCTCGCAGCCCTGCTCACCGTGCAGCCGGGGGGAACGGTCGACTTCTATCTGTTCCGGAAGGAAACTGACCTGCAGGAGCTCGCACGCTCCTTCGGCTATGCGACCGAGACGATGCGCATCGCGGCCGGCGACGAGGACTTTCCGATGAGCACCGCCTTCCGGCAGGAGGCGGAGGTCGAACGACTGCGCATCCGCATCCCATACCGCACACCCCCGGTCGAGGGGCCTCCCCCCTATCGGAGGCGTACGCCCCAAACGGAAGACGATTCCTCGGGAGGGGCCTCGGCCTCCGACGCCACCGTGACGCGCAGCGCTTCGCACTTCGCCGGTTTTACCGAGGGTGAAACCGCACAGACGATCGACACCTCGACCTGGCTCATGCTCGTCGGGGAAGAGGAACCGACGGCACTCGAAACCACGGTGACAGACGGGACGCTCCCCCTTCCTTCGGCAAGGGGAGCGGCGCCGGCGGCGAGCACCGCAGCGCGCCCGATCACGCCGAAGTAACGCAACCGATATGGATATCCGCGACCTCCAGCTTGCCGATTTTGCCGATCCCGCCGTGCGGCTGTGGGGAAGACGCGTCCTCATGCAGTCGGAACTCGCCAACCTCGCCATCCCCGACGAAAACGCTTCGCTCTCCCGAGCGCTGGATTCGCCCTGGTACTATGGACCCACGGAGGCAGCGGCGATCCGACAGCAATTCGTCGATCTCTACGAGCGGGTCGTGGGACGATCCTCCGGACACGCGCTCGACATCGGCCGGCAGTCCTTTCCGGGAATAACACGCCTCTTCGCTCCCCATGTCCACGCTGCGGGGGGACGCTCGCTCGCCTCGCTCACCGACGACGCCCTCTTCGCGCGCTACGGCGATGTGGCCATCGCTGCGGAACACCTCTTTCAGCGTGCCGGCCACCTCGCCGGAGAATGCCCGCAGGAGACGATCCGAAGAGAGCTCGACGCAATCGCCCGGCTGCTGACGGCGATTGCCGAACGGGGCCGAGACCGCCCAGCGCTTGCGCGACAGTTGCTCGCGCGCGCCGAGGGGCGCATCATGCAACTCGAGACGCATCTGAACATGTCCGCAGCGTCCCGCGAGGCATCGCTGCCGCTCCCACCAATCGACGGACTCGAAGGGGAGGGCGTGGCGGACTGGCAACGGCGCTTCGGAAGTGCAATTCCCCCGCCGACATCGTTCGATCCGGCTGCGGATCGCGCCCTCGCCGCCGCCGCCGATCGTTTCCGCGAAGGGCGCAATCAGGTGTATGAGGAACTGGTTGCGTCGTCGCTCCAGGCGAGGATGACCGAACAAGAAGTTGCGGAGGCAATCGCACAGACCGAAGACCCCTTCTTTTCCAATGCCGTCGACTCCATCTCGACACAGCTTGAACACGCAGCCCCGAACGCAGCGCTCGGTTTCCTCCGCACATTTTCACTCCGCTCCTCCTACGCCGGAACAATTCTTCTGACCGCCGTCGCCGAGCGGCGCTTCGGCCGCAACAGCAATCTCTTTCAGGAACAGCTTAAGCCCCCGTTGCTCCGGGGCCTCGCCGGCGACCGCCTGCCTCCGGCGGAATGGGAGGAAGCACCGCAGGATGCATCGCTGTTGCCGGAGAAGCTCTCGCTTCTCCTCGAGCAGGCGAAGCGTACCGGTCAACGCATCCATCTCGAATTCGGCGGCGCAACCCATCCGCAAGGGGCGATGATCGCGACCCAATATCATGATGACATGGTGATCTCGATCGACCCCCAGGCAAACAAAATCCTCTGGCGGAACTTGGTCGTCGTCCACGCACCGAACAACTTCTTCTTCCTGCGGGGCTTCGCGGAAGAGGCCGCCCTCTTCGCCCACGATGACCCGTTCGCGGAGAGCGCCACGATCGTCCATCCGCAGGCCTACAACCTGCCGCGGCTTCTGTTCTCGGCGCTGCTCTCCGTCCGTCCCGGGGGAACGATCGACCTCTATCATCGTTCCCTCGAAACGCCGGAGTATATGTGGCGGGAGGATGTCGCCTGGTTGGAGGAGCTCGGCGCGACGATCGACGTCAACACCTTCTCCTGGGACCGGTATGAGGGCCCGCACGCGGGCCAATTCGTAGAGGGGGAGGAGATCGTTCACCTCCGCATCACCGTCCCGGCGCTCGATACAAATGCAGCGGGAACGCCGGATGGCACCAACGGTTCGGAGGACCAGGCGACCGGGCCGCTGCGAACGATCTCCGGACCATCGGCGGCGGGGCATTCCGCACAGGAGGCCGCCCGCAAACGCATCCCGGCGCTTACCGCGCAACTCCAGAGCGAATTCGACTTCCGTCGCGCAACGCGGCAACAGCTTCCCATGGAGGAACGTGTTTTCCGACGCGACATTCTTCGCGATAATGACCGGGATTGGATCCCCGAACAGCGACGACTCGAGCGGCCCGGCGCCGACCGCCTCTTCGACGATGCGGCCGAACTCGTGGGCCTGCACCTCCATACGGAGACACCGGAGCACATCACTCCCCTGCTCGAAGGTTTTGCACTCCCGAAGAACTATGAACGGGCGATCCTGCTCTCGGGGGCCTACGCCTTTCGCGTCGGCGCGGAGAGCGATCTCTATCGAACACTCTTCTATCCGGCAATCGTCCGGCCGATCATCTCCTATCTCCCCCGTCCGGAACCGCTGGCCTTCGAAGATGCTCTCGTCCCGCCCGTGGAGGCGATTTTTCCCACACTGCTCGCGACGGCGGAACGGGAAGGACGGGAGATCCATCTGGAATTCGGCGGCTTCATGACGCCCGACGGCATTCGCATCGCCAATGAGCAGCCGGAGCTGCTCGTCGCCTCGATCGATCCGACGGCGAGCACCATCGTGAAGGAGTTGATTCCCGCCACCGCACAATACGAAAACTTCATCCACCTGCGCGGCGATGCGGAGCGGATCGCCCCCTGGGCTGCCCTGAATCCGTTCGCCTCCAGCGCGTCGATCGTCGCCCCCTCCCCGGCAACCCTGGATGGCTTGATGCTCTCCGCCCTGCTCGCCGTACGGCCGGGGGGAACGATCACGATCTTTTCCCTCGAACGCGAGAGCATGGATATCCCCTTTCTGCATCGTTTGAATCTTCCGGTCGAACAGCGTTCCTTCCGATGGTCATTGCAGGAGGGACCCTACAGCACTTACCTGCGGGAGGGGGAGATCGTCACCCGGACGGACATCCGGGTCCGTGCGTTCGGAGAAACGGGAATGGGCTCGCCGCCGCTGGAAGGGACGGACGATGCAAAATCGAGCGCGATCCCAAACACGCCGGCCGGAAATGCGGCGAGCGCGGCACACTTCGCGGGCTTCGCGGATGATCCGACCACAGCATCGCCCTCGATCGCTCTCCAGATCCTGCTCCAGGATGGCGGGAACGAGAGCGAACCCCTCCTCGATGTCGCAAACGCCCCGGCGGCGCCCTTCCCCGCCGCAGCCGCCGCCCGTATTCGCCCGACGCATCTGCCCAAGGCGAAGTAATCGGCCTAGCCTTTTTTTCCCTTCCGACGATCGCGAAAGAAATCGGTGAGGAGCTGCCCGCACTCCTCGGCGAGGACGCTGTGGATAACCTCGATGCGGTGGTTGAGGCGCGCGTCGTCGTGCACGTGGTAGAGCGAGCCCATCGCCCCCGCCTTTGCATCAGCGCAGCCGTAGACAACGCGCGGGACGCGCGCCTGCAGCAGGGCCCCCGAACACATGAGGCATGGCTCGCAGGTGACGTAGATCGTGATCCGTTCCAGCCGCCAGCTGCGCAACTCGCGAGAAATTTTTTCGAGCAAGAGCAGTTCCGCATGGCCGAGCGGATCGTGCGTCGCCTCGCGCACGTTGTGCGCGCGCGCGACGATCCCGTCGCCCGAAACCGCAACGGCGCCCACCGGGACCTCGCCGGCTGACGCGGCTTTGCGGGCCTCCGCGATCGCCTCGCGCATCCATCGTTCATGCGTTTCCATCGTCGTCGTCATGCCGCGCTCCGTTCTCACGAGAGAAGAAAGACGGGAAACCGTTTTGTCAACAGCATTCGCCGTGCGATTTCGTATTGCATTTCGAAAAGCTTTTCTCCATTATCCGCCGCCATGTTACTCAAATACATCCAAATCTCAAACCTGAACATCAACGACGACAGCTTCCGCATCACCTTTGCGCCGAAGCTGGAGTCCCTCGAGGCCTCCATTCGGTCGGTCGGGATCATCGTCCCGATCATCGTGCGGCACACGCCGGAGGGAACCTACCAGATCGTCAGCGGCTACAAGCGCGTGCTGGCCATGCAGAACCTGGCACGCCAGTCGCTGCCAGCGCTGGTGCACGAGGCGAACGACCTCTCGCCCACGCAGGCCTTCCTGTGGAATTTGCACGAGAACGCCTCCGCGCGGCGTTTGAACATCATCGAGCAGGCGGTCGCCGTGCAGAAGCTCCACCAGTTTCTCTCGATCCCCGAACAGGAACTCGTCAACCAGTTCCTCCCGCTGCTCGGCGAAGCACCCAGCTACAAGATCCTGCACCAGCTCCTCTCGCTGGGCAGCTTGACGGAACCGCTGAAAAACCACGTCGTGCAGAAGGATGTGGCGCTCTCGTCGGCCGCGCGCATCGCGGAGTTCACGCCGGCCACGCAGCAGGAGTTGCTCGGCGTGCTCACGCACATCAAGCCCTCCACGAATAAGCTCAACGAGCTGCTCGCCCTCCTGCGCGAGATCTCCGCACGCGACGGGCTCTCCGTCGAGGAGATCCTTTCGCGCTATCAGCTCCTGCAGGTCGTCGCCGACCCGAACGCCTCGCCGGCCGACAAGGTCCGTGCGTTGCGCCAGGCGCTGCGCGGCGTACGCCTCCCGCAGCTCACCGAGCGGCAGAAGCAGCTCGCGTCGCTCATCGAGAGTCTCAACCTCCCGACGACGGCGAAGGTCGTCGCGGATCCCTACTTCGAGAACGACAAGATCAAGCTCGAGTACCAGTTCTCGCAACCGGAGGAGCTGGGAGAGCTCATCAAGCAGATCCAGCAGGCCTTCGAGCAGCAGAAGTGGCAGCAGATATTCGAGTGGTATCGCGCGTAACCGGACATGGCTTCGTTTCCCAACGTTCAGCGATTGGCGGATCGGCGAAGGAAGCGCAAGGCGCTCCCCTTCGCGCCCGAGCAGGTCTGGGTCGATCGCGCCGTGGCGAATCATCCGCAGACGCTGCGCATCCTCAACCGGCTCGCCGGCGTGCGCGTCGACGTCGCCGAGGACCTCAAGCGCCTCAAGCGCCCAATGCCCGCCGACGAGGCGAAGCGTCAGCTCCTGCTGACCGCCCATCGCGGCGCCGCCTTCAAGCCCTGTCAGGGGATCGGCCCCGGGCACCGCTGCTGCGACTACCGCGTGATCGATCTCGTCTCCGGCTGCCCGATGGCGTGCAGCTACTGCATCCTGCAGTCCTACCTCGCGAACAATCCGATGACGACGGTCGCCGTCAACCTCGAGGAGATCCTGGGCGAAGTCTCGGCCTTCCTCGACGCCCATCCGCAGCGCACCTTCCGGATCGGCACCGGCGAACTGGGCGATAGTTTGGCGCTCGATCCGATCCTCGACTTCGCCAGCATCCTCGTCCCCTTCTTCGCGGGGAGGAAGAACGCGATCTTCGAGCTCAAGACGAAGAGCGCCTTCGTCGATGGGCTACTGGACCTGCGCCACGAGGGACGCACCGTCATCGCCTGGTCGCTCAACACCCCCGCGATCGTGGAGCATGACGAGCGCGGCACCGCCACGCTCGACGAACGTTTTTCCGCGGCGGCGAAGGCGGCGGCGGCCGGCTACCGCGTCGCCTTCCACTTCGACCCGATCGTCCTCATCACCGGTTCGCGCGAGGAGATCGCCGAATACGAAGCGGTAATCGACCGTCTCTTCGCGGCGGTGGAACCGCACCGCATCGCCTGGGTGAGCTTAGGCCTGCTGCGCTATCCGCCCGATCTCCCGCAGCGCGCACGCGAACAGTTCCCCGAGACGCGGCTCTACACCGGCGAGCTCGTCCCCACCGGCGACAAAATGCGCTACCCGCGCTTCATCCGCCAGGCCGCGTACAAGCCGCTCTGGGAGAAGCTCACCGCAAAGCTCTCGCCCCACAAGGTCTATCTCTGCATGGAGACACAAGCGGTGTGGGACCGGATCGATCCCACCGTCCAGTCGAACCGCTGCATCGAGAAGCGCCTCGCCAGCGGCGCGGCCGACCCCTTCTCATCATAATCGCGAATAGACGATCAACTGCCGGAACCGCCGGGCTTGCGCGGGACCTGCGGCGGTGTGATTTCCACCGAGGAGACGACGCCGGTGTCAAATGAGGCGATGAGGATGCTCTTCTCGGCCCGATGGAAGGCGACCCCGGCGGGCGAGGAGATGCCCAGGGCGAAGTCGAAGAGGGCGAAGTTGGGCGCCACGCGGAAGACTGCACCCAGCGCCGTACTGCCCACGTACGCATTACCGGCGTCGTCGGCCGCCGCCCCCTCGACGGTGCTCAGAAAGACATTCGGCATCGGCTGCTGTTTTCCCGACCGATCCAGGGCGATGACCTGCCCCGCGCTCCAACCGGCCACGACGAAGAGCTGCCGGCCGCTCGCCCAGGCGATGCCGTGCGGCTGGCCCAGCATCGCGCCGGTGACGAAGGGGGTCACCTCGTGCTGGCGCTCCGGATCGATGCGGTAGATCGCATTCCCCGGGCCGTCGGTGACATAGAGCGCGCCGTCCGGCCCGATCGCGATGTCGTAGAGGTGCTGCACCGGCAATTCGCCGAAGTTGATGTCGTAGAGCGGCTTCTTCTTCCCCAGGTCGAAGACGTGCAGCTCGTCGATGTCGGCCACGTAAAGGCGTTCTGCGATGATCTCCATTCCCTTCGGGGCGTGCAGCGTGATCCCGCGCTTCGCTCCATCGATGAAGCGCATGTCGTCGACCGTCCCGTCCCCCTTGAGCCGCGAGATGAAGCCATTGCCGTCGCGGGAGTTCGGGTTGCCGTTGACGTTGGAGACATAGAGGTAGTTGTGCCGGGCATCCACGGTGATGCCGTAGGGCCCCGAGAAGTCCTTCGCTTCGAAGGCATGCGCTGCAAGGGGTGCGAGGAAAACGGCCAGAGCCAGAAATAGTGTTGTTGTTTTCATGGGTTAGGAGGGTACTCGTTTCCCCGCGCCCTGTCAACGCGCGCGCTTGATCGCGCCGACCAGGCGGTCCGCCTCGCGGGTCGGCGTGGGAATCCGCGTGCGGTCGAGGCAACCGAGTACGATCTCGATCGCGGAGGGGAGGTCGATGCGGTGGCCGATCGAGACATAGATCGGCTTCACGTTCCTTCGCGTGCGCAGGACCGCGCCGACGACCTCGCCCTTGTCGACAAGCGGCATCCCGTCACCGACCTCCGGACCGGGCTCGGCGTGCTCGCCGCAGAGGCGCGACTTGGCCACGCCGATCGTCGGAAGCCCCAGCCACAACCCCATGTGCGTCGCCAACCCCATCCCGCGCGGATGGGCGATCCCCTGCCCGTCGAAGAGGACGACGTCCGGGACGCAGTCAATCTCCGCAAAGGCCTTCAGGAGGACCGGCGCCTCGCGAAAGGTCAGCAGCCCCGGTATATATGGATACGTGAGCTTCGCGCGCAACGTTTGCCGCTCGATCTCCGCGAACTCCGGGAACGAGAAGACGATGACCGCGCCGATCCCCTCGTTTCGTTTCGTATCGATCGCCATGTCGCACCCGGCGACCGTGCGCACGACCTTGAAATCACGCTTGCGCACGACCTTCGCACGCAGCTCTTCCTGTAGGGCGATGGCCTCCTTTGGGGTGAGATCCCAGCGATGGAGCGGAGGGAACTTCATGTGCGCTCGGCTGAGCCGATGAAGGGGAGCTCCCGATAGCGCTGCGCGTAATCGATGCCGTAGCCGACGACAAAGACGTCGGGGAGGGTGAGGCCGAGATAGTCGATCGCCTCCTTCGGATAGCTCTGGCGCTCCGATTCCTTGTAGAGCAGCACGCCGGTCGCCACACTCTTCGCACCCTTCCGCTCGAGGCGCTCGCGGGCGAAGCGCAGCGACTGTCCCGTGTCGACGATGTCCTCGATGATGATCACGTCGCGGCCCTCGACCGGCAGCGTCACGTCGAGGAGCAGCTTGATCTCGCCGGCGGTCATCCGGTCCTCGTAGCTGGATATCTTGAGGAAGTCGCAGGCACAGGGGATTGCCGCCCTGCGAATCAGGTCGGCCAGGAACATGAACGATCCGGTGAGGATGCCGACGAGCAACGGATTACGATCGGCGTAATCGCGCCGGATATCCTCCGCCAGGCGCGCGACCGCCTCGGCGATCTGCTGTTCGGAAAAGAGCGGGGTGACGTTCACGGCGCCTCCCATCTCAGGAAAGAGCATCACTCGAAGCGCACCAGCTGGGCGTCGGTCACCGCGTCGTCGGCACGGATGGCGGCCAGCGCCTCGTCGGAGAGGGATTCGTCGACGCCGATGAGCGTGAGCGCGTCCTTTCCCTTCCCGTGGCGGACGTTCTGCATCTCGGCGATGTTGACCTCGTGCCTACCGAGGATCGTCGCGACGCGGCCGATCACGCCCGGCACATCGGTATTGGTGATCACCAACACCGTGCCGACCGGATCGATGTCGACGTGGTAGTCGTCCAGCCGCACAATCTTCGGAGTCCCATCGGCCATCAGCCGCCCCCAGACCTCGGTCGTCTCCCCCTTCGTCTCGATACAGACGCCGATCGCGTCGCCCAGATCGCCCTTCTCCGAGTGCACCTCCTCGACGATGCCGATGCCGCGCTCGCCGGCCATCTGAGCCGCGTTGACGAAGGTGACCGCGTCGCTGACCGCGCGCGCGAGCACCCCGCGCACCGCCGAGAGCGTCACGAGCTTCGTCGCGCGCACAGTGGAGCGGAAGGTGATGCGGCCGACCTCCCCGCCGGCGAGCTGCGAGGCGAAGGACCCCACGCGCTCGGCCAGCAGCATCTGCTCGCGGAACTCCGCGAGGCGCTGCGGATCGGCGCCGGGGAGGTTGACCGCGTTAAAGCTCACACCGTCGGCGAAGAACTGCGCCACCGCGCGCGCCGCCTCCTCGGCGACCGCCTCCTGCGCCTCGACGGTGGAGGCGCCCAGGTGCGGCGTGAGGATGACGTTCTCGAGCCCCTGGAAGGTGGGCTTCGCGTAGGGCTCCTCGGTGTAGACGTCGAGCGCCGCGCCGGCGATCGTCTTCTCGCGGAGCGCGTCGGCCAGCGCCTCCTCGTTGACGATCCCGCCGCGCGCGCAGTTGACGAGACAGGCGGTCGGCTTCATCGACTGCAGCTGCTCCGCGCCGATGAGATCGCGCGTCTCGTCGGTGAGCGGCGTGTGGATCGTCACGAAGTCGGCCTCGCGCAACAGCTCCGGCAGCGCGCGCGGCTGGACGCCGATCGCCTCGGCCTTCTCGTCGGAGAGATAGGGATCGAAGCCGACGACGCGCATCCGGAAGGCCTGTCCGCGTGCGGCGACCTCCCGGCCGATACGCCCCAGGCCGATCACCCCGAGCGTCTTGTAGGCGAGCTGGTGCCCCTGAAACTTCTTCTTCTCCCAACGCCCCTCGCGCATCGCCGCCGCGCTCTGCGGAATGTGGCGCGCGACCGCCAGCAGGAGCGAGAAGGCGAGCTCGGCGGTGGAGAGCGTGTTGCCCGCGGGGGCGTTCACCACGAGGATGCCGCGCTCGGTGGCGGCGGCGATGTCGATGTTGTCGGTGCCCACGCCCGCGCGGGCGACGATCTTGAGGTTCGCCCCCGCCTCGATGACGTCGCGCGTAACCTCGGAGGCGCTGCGGACGACGAGACCGTCGACGTCACCGATACGCTTCAGAAGCTCATCGTGGGAAAGCTTCTTTTCGAAGATCACCTCGAGGTCGGCGTGCTTCGCCAACTCGTCGAGACCGGCCTGGGAGAAACCGTCGGTGCAGAGGATCTTGTAGGCCATATTTCCTCTAATATTTTGTTGTCATTCCCGCATGAAGTAAGCGGGAATCCAGACTGGATCCCCCGACTTCTCCACTCGGGGATGACAAAAAAATTCTTATCCGTTCTTTTCAAACGCTTTCATATACTCGACCAGCTTCGCCACCCCTTCCACCGGCATGGCATTATAGATCGACGCGCGCACGCCATCGACGGAACGGTGGCCTTTGAGCCCCATCATCCCCGCCTCGGCCGCGCCGTCCAGGAAACGCTTTGCAACATCCTCGGAAGGAAGCGTGAAGGTAACGTTCATCATCGAGCGGCTCTCCGCCTCGGCGTTTCCCCTATACAATGATGAGCGGTCGATCGCGTCGTAGAGCATCGCCGCCTTCTTTCGGTTGCGCGCCTCGATCGCCGGCACCCCGCCCTGCCCCTTGAGCCAACGGAGGGTGAGCAGCGTCGCCCAGATGGCGAAGACCGGCGGCGTGTTCGAACACGACCCCGCCTCGGCGTGCGTGCGATAGCGCAGGATATTCGGCACCGACCGCGGCGCGCGCTCCAGCAGGTCGTCGCGGATGACGACGAGGGTCACGCCGGCGGGGCCGAGGTTCTTCTGCGCCCCGGCATAGACCAGCCCGAAGCGGCTGGGTTCAATCATGCGCGAGAGGATGTCGGAGGACATATCGGCGACGAGCGGCACCGTTCCCGTCTCGGGAAAGAGCGCGTACTGCGTCCCGAAGATCGTGTTGTTCGAGGTGATGTGCAGGTAACTCGACCCCTCCGCGACCGAAACCTCCTCGGGGAGCGGCACGCGGCTGAAGTGCGACCCCTCGGAGGTGAAGGCGACCCGCGCCTCGCCGAAGAGCGCCGCCTCGGCGAGCGCCTTCTGCGACCAGGCGCCGGTGATCGCATAGTCCGCGCCCCCCTCCAGGAGGTTCATCGGGACCATCGCAAACTGCTGCGTGGCGCCCCCCTGAAGGAAGAGGACGGAGTACCCCTTCGGCAGGCCCATCAGTTCCGTCACGAGCGCGCGCGCCTCCTCGAGGATCGCCTGCACGCGCTCGCCGCGGTGGCTGATCTCCAGGATCGATGCCCCGCCGAAGTGCGGGAGCTTGCGCGTGATCTCGTCGATGACCTCGGCGGGGAGCGTGGCCGGTCCGGCGGAGAAGTTGAAGCAGCGCTCGGTTGACATGGGGCGCGATTATCCACTAAAGCGCCTCCATGTCAAAAATTATCCCCTTTCCCGCCCTTCTCCCGCGCGCCGATCTCGTCGATCGCATCATGGCACCACCGTATGACATCGTCGATACGACAGAAGCGCGCCGGATCGCGGCGGACAACCCGCACTCTTTCCTGCACCTGACGCGTCCGGAGATCGACCTCGACCACGAGGTGAACGCCTACGACGACGATGTCTACCGCACCGCGCGCGCCAACCGCGAGCGCTTCGAACGGGAGGGGTGGCTCGTGCGCGACGAACCGGCGCTCTACGCCTACCGCGCGACGCGCGGCGGACACACGCAGACCGGTTTCGTCTGCGGCGCCTCGGTGGCGGAGTACGAGAACGGCGCGATCAAGCGCCACGAGAAGACGCGGATGCAGGCGGAGGACGAGCGCACGCAGCTGGCCCTCTCGGTGCGCGCCCATCTGGAGCCGGTCCTCTATGCACATAAACGGAACGATGCGATCGCGACGATTCTGGAAGAGGCCACGCGCGCAGCGCCGCTCTTCGACTGCACCTGCCCGGCGGGCATCCGCCACCAACTCTGGCGCGTCCCGCGCCCGGATGAACTCGTCGCCGCGGCGGCGGAGCTCGCAGCGCTCTATATCGCCGACGGCCACCACCGCTCGGCGGCGGCCGCGCGCGTCTTCCGAACGCTGCGCGAGGAGGACCCCGAAACCGCAGACGAGGCCGCCTTCTTTCCCGCCGTCGTCTTCCCCGACGACGAGTTGCGCGTCTATCGCTATGACTGGGAGGGGCCGGCCGAGGAGCGGCCCTTAGCGGATGTGACGATGGCCGACATCATGGCCGTCGCAGACCGAAACGAGGTGATGCCGCCGAAGTCGACCTGGTTTGCGCCCAAGCTCGCAAGCGGGTTCTTCGTGTACACGTTTTGATGACCCCACTTCGTCCCATTGTCATTCTGGGCGACCTGCTGACAAGCAGGAGCGAAGAATCCCCTGAAGGAAATGGCATGCGGAGATTCTTCGGCTAACGCCTCAGAATGACAAACAGATCAACTGCACGACGAAGACGACCGGCTAGAAACCCACCTGAATGCTCAGGCGCACCGGAATGGCGATGATGGAGGTCCCGTTCGAGGAAAGGTGGCTGCCGAAGTAGTAGATCCAGCGAAAGGGGACCTCGAAGGCGAGCGCCGCGGAGAGCGTCTCGGTCCGTGAAAAGTAATAGGAGAGCCCCGGGCCGGCGCTGACGGTGATGCCCGCCGCAGCGGTCCGATCGTCGTACTTGCCCTCGGTGATGTAGGTCCACCCCGCTCCCGCCAGCAGGTGCACGTCGAGGCCGTTTGGCCACTCTACCAGATGCAGCACCCCCTCGATCGACGAGCCAAACTGGTTCACCCACTCCGAATTGTTGAGCTTCAGTCGCGTGAATTCGAAGGGAAGCTGGATCCCCCAGCGCGAACCGCAGAAATCGTAGCCGACCAGGGCGTTCGCACCGAAGCCGGGACCGAAGTTGATGCGCTGGCCGGTGTTGCCCAGGCGATGCTCGGTGCTGAGCATGAAGAGCTGCGTATAGCCCGCGCCGATGTAGAAGCCGTCATGGCCGCAGGCGAGCGCCCGGGCGGGCGCGACGAAGAGAGCGGCGGCGAGCGCCGCGGCTGCGAGGACGGAGCAGTATCGCGCTATCATCGTTCATCCTCCCCCTCCCCCAGCTGGCTCTCTATCCCGTTTTCCGCGCCGCCTGCAAGCCCTTTTGCCCCGGAGGCCGCCGTTGACAAACGCGCGGCGTCCCTCCATGAATCACCCATGGCCGATTCCCCCGTTTTCTGGCTCCCCTGGGAAGAGCGCGACCGCCTGCCCGAGCTGCTCGCGGCGGGCGGCCTGCCGGAGCTGCTGCGCCCGAGCGACGTCGTCGCGGTCAAGATGCACTTCGGCGAGAGCGGCGGCGACGGTTTCATCAAGCCGGCGTGGACGCGCCCGGTGCTGCGCGCGATCCGCGCCGCGAAGGCAACCCCCTTCCTCACCGACACGAACACGATCTACCACAGCAAGCGCTCCAACGCCGTCGGGCATCTGGAGGTGGCGGCGAACCACGGCTTCACGCAGACGAAGCTGCAGACGCCGGTCATCATCGCCGACGGCCTGCGCGGCGACGACTACGTGCCGATCCCGGTGGAGGGAACGCACTTCGAGACCGTGAAGATCGCGACGGGGATCGTGCGCGCCGACGCGATCGTCGCCCTCTCCCACTTCAAGGGACACATCCTCTGCGGCATCGGCGGCGCCATCAAGAACCTGGGGATGGGGTGCGGTTGCCGGCTGGGGAAATTCGAGATGCACTCGCAGGCAACGCCCACCGTGGCGGCGGAGCGCTGCACTGCCTGCGGCGCCTGCATCAAGCGCTGTGCGCAGGACGCACTCTCGCTCCAGGAGAAACGCATCCAACTGGACGAGTCGCGCTGCGTCGGCTGCGGCGAGTGCGTCGTGGAATGCGCCTTCGGCGCACTCTCCATCACCTGGACGCAGAAGGCCGCGTGGGTACAGGAGCGGCTGGCGGAGTACGCCGCGGGCGCGGTGGCAGGCAAGCGCGCGTACTACATCAACTTCGTCAACCACATCACGCCCAACTGCGACTGCATGGGAGTCAAGGAAGAGCCGCTCTGCCCCGACGTGGGGCTGCTCGTCTCGCGCGATCCGGTGGCGATCGACCAGGCGAGCTACGACCTCGTCGTGGAGGCGCACGGCGACGTCTTCGCAAAGGCCCATCCCGGCATCGATGGGACGGTGCAGATCGCGCATGCGGAGCGGATGGGGCTGGGGTCGCGGCGCTACGAGCTCGTCCGCATCTAGAGGGGATGTCATGCCCGAACACTCGCTCGACACGATCGGCCGATACGAGATCATCCGCGTCTGCGGGCGCGGGGGCTTCGCCACGGTCTACCTGGGGCGCGATCCCTACATCAACCGTCAGCTGGCGCTCAAGGTCAGCAACACGAACGAGTCGAAGGGGCGCACCTCGACGCTCACACGCCTCTTCCAGGAGGCGGAGGCGGCCGGGCAGCTGCTGCACCCGAACATCGTCACGATCTACGACGCGGGCATCAAGGAGCCGCAGTGCTACATCGCCATGGAGTACGTCGAGGGGACGACGCTGCACAAGTTCACGAAGCCCGAGCGGCTGCTGCCGGTCGCCGACGTGCTCGACACGATCATCAAGGTCTGCCACGGGCTGGACTACGCGCACCAGCGCGGCGTGATTCACCGCGACGTGAAGCCCAGCAACATTCTCATCGGGATCAACGGCGAGATCAAGATCGCCGACTTCGGCCTTGCCTGCTTCTCCGAACTCGCCAGCAGCGAGCGGCGCACGGTGGGAACCCCCTCCTATATGCCGCCCGAACAGGTGCGCGGAGAGGGCTCCACGGCGCAGAGCGACCTCTTCTCAACGGGCGTCATCCTCTACCAACTTCTGACCGGCGCCAAGCCGTGGAACGCGGAGACCTCGCTGGAGATGCGCCACAAGATCGTCCAGGAGCGGCACATTCCGCTCCTCGAGCGCAAGGTGGACCTCCCCCCGGCGCTGGCTCCCATCGTCGACCGCTGCCTCGAGAAGGATCCGGCAAAGCGCTATCGCAGCGGATTTGAACTCGCGCGCGATCTCGAGGCGGTGCTCCTCGATCCGGCCGAGACGATCGACGGCAAGGTGAGCGAGCGCGTTCGAGGGCTGCGGAACCTGAGCTTCTTCGAGCCCTTCTCGGATGAAGAGATCGCCGCGCTGCTCACCATCGGCACGTGGCTGACGCACAGCGCCGGCGAGACCATCGTGCAGGAGAACGAGCGCGGTCAGTCCTTCTACGTCCTCGTCACCGGCGCCGCATCGGTGATGGTAGGCGATCGCGGGGTCAACGTCCTCTCGCGCGGCGACAGCTTCGGCGAGGTCTCCTTCCTCCTCGACCGAAAGCGCACCGCCACCGTCACGGCGCTCGAGGGGTGCGAACTGCTGCGGCTCAACCCCAAGAAGATCGACATCCTCAAGCCGGAGACACAGATCACGCTCTACCGCGTCTTCGCGCGCACCATCGCGCAGTACCTCGTGCAGGCCGACCGGCAGCTCTAACCCATCGTTGCATTTTTTCCGGCCGCGCCGGATACTCGCGCCCATGACGCCCAAGTCCAAGGCAGCGCTCTGGTCGGTAGCGGTGGCGGGCGGCCTCGCCGTCATCAAGCTCGCCGTCGCGCTCTTCACGATGTCGCTGGCGGTGCTCGCCAGCGCCCTCGACTCGCTGATGGACACCCTCTCGACGGCGATCGCCTTCATCGCCGTGCGCACGGCCGACAAGCCCGCCGACGGAAAGCACCCCTTCGGCCACGGCAAGGCGGAGGGGATCGCCGGCCTCTTCCAGGCCACCTTCATCGCACTGAGCGCCGGATACCTGATCTACACGTCCTTCGTGCGGATCATGCACGGATACGAACTCCAGAGCGAGGTGGTGGGGCTCGCCGCAATCGTCGTCTCGCTCGTCGCGAGCATCTTTCTCGCGCGGCACCTCAAGCGCGTCAGCCGCGAGACCGAGTCGACGGCGCTCGCCGCCGGGGCACTCAACTTCGGCGCCGACATCTGGACGAACCTGGGGGTGCTCGTCGCCCTCGCCCTGGAACGGTGGGCGGCGGTGAAGAACGCCGACCCGATCATCTCGATCCTCATCTCGATCTACATCGTCATCTCGGCGGTGCGCATCGGCATCGATGCGATCAACCAGCTGATGGACAGGACGCTCCCCGACGAGATGCTGATGATCATCGACGCGTGCATCCGCACGCGCGAGCCCTTCGTGAAGGGCTATCACAATCTGCGCACGCGGCGCGTGGGCGATGAGCGCTACATCGAATTTCACGTGGAGATCGACCGGACGCTCTCGTTCGAGAAGGCGCACGACGTGACCGAGGGGATCATCCACGAGATCCGCGAGACCATCCCGCGCGCGAAGATTACCGTTCACACCGACCCGGCGTAAAAGACCGTTCGTGCCGTACTGAGCACGAACGGTCTTTGTCTCCCAAACAAATGTCTCTTCTCATTCGCCGTCGGTTCCCTCCGGCCGGACGGGATTGAACTCGTGCCTCTGCGGAATCCGTTGCACCGCTGGCGGCATGTCCGTGTTATCCCGGTGGAGATGCACATCGGTCGGGATGTTGCGAATATCGTACTCCTCGCAGACCGAGACGACGATGCGATCGGCGACCGCCGCGGGACCGGCGATCTCCGCGATCATCGTCGGCTCCTCCTCCTTGAGCTTCGGCCGCAGCGCGTAGCTCGTCACAACACCCTCATCCTCATGACGGACCGCGATCGCCGGGCTCTCGGGAATCGGTTCGAAGCCGGCGCCCGCCCATTCGAGCAGCTCGTCGAGCGAGATCATCGGCTGCACCGGCGCCTCGAAGACGATCGTGGCCGTCCCCTCGTCGGCGATCAGCTGCGCTCCCTCGCCATCCGCCACCACGTCGGCGGGAAGCGATGTGCGGAAGCAGAAACAGTGCTTGGCAAAGCGGCAGTCCTCGCCCACCGGACGCACCACGTCGCCCTCCTCCTCCGTCGGGTTGCCGACGCCGGTGCCGGCGACGACGATGTCGGTCTCGTCCGGGGCGCCTTCGTCACCCTGTGCGCCACCGCCCATCCCCGCGCCCAATCCGCCGCCGGGCGTGCAGCCCGCCAGGGCGATGAGGAATGCAGCGACGATCAAGAGGATTGAGAGTCTATTTCTCATGGCGCACCTCGCTTAAGGGAAAGAACTGAATGTTCAGCTGATAGACGCTCTCGTGCTGCGTCGATTCCGAGAGGTCGGCGTGCAGCTTGCGGTGAAACTCCTGGATGCGGCGCTTGGCCTTCTCGAAATCGTCGCGGGAGATGGCGACGGTGAGCGCCGAGAGCTCCCGATCGCGCGAGTTGACGAGATCGAGCGACTCCGCCGAGCGCTGCATCATCTCGCGATGGAATTTCCACGCCGCCATAGCGGCGATCTCCGCCGGCGTCCCGATGTTGCGGTCGACCTGCTCGTAGCGCCCCTTCGCGATCCTGCGGATGAGGCCGAGGCGCAACAGCAGCTCCATCGCCTCGTGCGCCGCCTTCATCGTGATGTTGGGCGTGAGCGTGCGCGCGATCCACTCCGGGTCGTCGGAGAAGTCGGGCAACAGCACCAGCTCGCGCACGGCGGCGTAGTACCACTTCGAAAAGTATTCGTACTGATCGTGTTCCAGGTGTTTGAGGGCGATGTACTTCTTCGAGGCGTTGAGCTTCTCGAAGTAGTACTGCTTCTGCTCTGTCTTCTTCGCCTGGTTCATGAGGACGAGATTTTCGAAGAACTCGCGCTCCGCCCCCTTGAACTTGAAGTAGTCGACGAGCTTCGCCATCGAAGCGGGGCTCACGTTGCGGCGCCCCTCGATGATGAGCTGCATGTAGTTGGGCGACTTGAAGCCGGCGCGCTTCGAGACGGCGCGCGCCGAGATGCCGCGGTCCTTGCGCTCCTCGATGTAGTCGGCGAGG
Organism: uncultured Myxococcales bacterium; assembly: GCA_964410765.1. GTDB lineage: Bacteria > UBA10199 > UBA10199 > 2-02-FULL-44-16 > JAAZCA01 > CAYPII01. The sequence continues at coordinate 27,761 of CAYPII010000004.1, forward strand.
AATTGACGGTAGTCGAGGTATTCGAAGATCGTCTTCACGCCTGGGCCTCCCCGCAAATCCTCGCCCCGCAAGGATTCGCGCCGTTACCACCCTCTATCCTGAGCAAGAAATATGCCACCCCCGCCCCATTCTCGCCAAAAGCGATTTGAAATCAAACGAGAATTCCCCTTCCTCCTCATTATCGGCCGGTTGCAAGGTAGGAGTTTCCCGGCAGCGCAAGGGAATGCAGACAGTTGTCTTCAGGGGGCACCGAACGCCCTCTCAAAGGGAGAGGATAGCGTCAATTCTTTGACAAGGGTCCGGGACGAAATCAGCTCATGCCCGGCTTGCACTCGGCGAGGAAGCGCTCGATCTGGTGGTCGAGGGAGGCCAGCGATTTGAGATAACAGCCGGCGCTGATCTGGGAGAGCTGAAAGGAAAAGCGCTCGCAGTCGAGCGTCTCCTGGGCGGGCGGGACGCATTCGGTGACATCGTCGTCGGGCTCGAAGCTCTCGTTGGGGCTCTCCACGCCGTGTTTCCAGGCGATCAGGTCGACGGCGAGCTTGAGCCAGGCGACCTCCCAGGTGCGGATCGTGCCGACCTCCGTCTCCATCGTTGCATCGGGCGGATACTTGCGCACCATGTCGAGGCGCAGGAAGTCGAAGATCGGACGCGCGTTCTTTCCGTAGAGCGCCTGCATCTCCTCGAAGGTCAGCTTTCCATCCTTGTTCGGATCGATGTAGCGCATGCTGATCCCGACCGCGTCGACGCCGGAGACCTTCCCCGTGGCATCCTCCTTCGGCACGATCTCGGAGTAGTCGATCGCGGGAACGCGCACGCGCGAGCCCATGAAGTCCTGCTCGATCTGGACGTGACGAAATCCGGCGTGCGTCTTCTGGGGACCATCAGCCATAAACGGCTCCTCACTTCGGGAAGAGAATGCGGCACCCGCCCGACTCCTGGTAGGTGCGGTAGTGAACGAGGTCGATGCGATAGCGGGCGAGCTCCTCCGCCGAATAGGGGAGCTTGACCATGTGCGCGACGGCGCGAAGCATCAGCTTCTGCGTATTGCAGAGGACGATGCGCTCCTCCGCCGTGCGCGGGGTGAGGCCGATCTGCTCCTCATTCGTGCGCATCTGGCGGCGCGCCTCCTTGAGCAGCGCCATCCGTTCGGGGAGCGGAAGCGTTCCTGCCGTCTCTTTATCGGAACGCGTGAGGACACGCGTCGCGAGCTGAAAGAGCGAGTAGGCGAGGTAGTCGCGCGTGACGATGTGATTCGGTTCCAGCTCCAGGGCGGCGGTCAGCAGCGCGATGCTCCTGCGCGCCTCGGCCTCGTCCAGCACGACGCCCTCGTCCTGCTTCGCCGGGGGACCGATGACGAGACCGGCGTAGCGGACGGAATGCGCCAACTCCTTGCGCCGCTGCACGCAGTCCTGTCGGGATATCCCCTTGGGGCAGAGCTCGCGGAAGCGCTTGATCAGCGCCGTCTGCGCCTTCGCCGGGTCCCCCTTCATCCGTTGCGCCAGGTGGTCGGCGTCGTCCAGCGTCAGCTCGCCGTCGCCGTCGAAGTCGAGCGCCTCGGCCGTCGATGCGGCGGCAATTTTCTGCACGGGGGTCTGGCCCCGATCCGGACCGTTGATATCGCCCATCGTCGCTCCTCCTCCTTCATTATCGGCAGCGGGACCCGTGAGTTTCGGCATTCGATCGCGGATGAAAAGGGAAAACACAGCGATGGGTCGGAAAACCCCGTTTCCTGCGGATGTGGGCGAATACAGCTGTCTTCGATAAATGCCGCGCACCTCTGCTGATCAGCTCCGGTTCTGGAAGGAGGCGATCGCCGACGGCACGAGGCAACGTCTGCCGAAGTGCACGTACTTCGGACAGGCGATCCAGGGCATCACCGGCGCGCGCCCCTCGCTGCCGGGAACGCCGATGCAGACGGCGGGGATCTCCTTGGGTACGCAGGGGGCTCCGGGATTGCCCAGGTCGTCGCAGATGACCTGCACCTCCGGACAATTGGTCCCCGCGATTCCCATCTCGCCCGGGACGATCGGGTCGGCCTGCGCGCACCACCCCTTGTCGTCGAGCGCGCCGTAGAGGAAGCGCATGTCGCCCTCGCACCACATCTTCTGCAGGAAGTAGAAGCGGAAGAACTGCCGCATGAAGTTCTCCACCGCGTCCTTCTCCGGAAAGAAGGCGTGCACCTGCGGCGAGACGAGCCGGCGACCGTCGCGGAGAGATCGGCTCAGCACGCCGTTGGCCGCAAAACCGCCGCGCAGTACGCCCCCCTCCGTCGCGGTGTTGATCTCCATGTTGTTCGCCGGGATACGCAAGGCGGTTCGCGAGCTCCAGCCGTCCTCAGCCCGCTCCGCCTCCAGGCGCGCGCGGAAGGCGTTCATCGTGGCGTCGCGCGCACGGCAGCGCTCTCCATGGACCAGCACGTTTGCGATGAAGAAGAGGCGTCCCGCATCGATGAGCGTCCTGCCGGCGATGACCGCATCGCCGATGAGGAAGGCAGCGCGCTTCGCCTCCTCGCGGCGGAGCGCGTCGAGCTTCGCCGCCCCCGCCATCCCCTCCGCATCGAGCGCACCCTCCTCCTTCAGTTCGATCGTCACGGGACAGGCCCCCGCCTCCGCGGCGATCAGACGAAGCAGGACCTCCTTCGCCCGCCCGTCGTAGGGGGGAATCGCGACGAAACTCTCGCCCCCCACAGCGCGCTTCGCCGAACCGTACTCCGCAAGCGCGCGCGCATCGGCGTCTCCGCCCGGGCGGCGCAGGGCGATCGCGAAGGGGCGCGCCAGCGTCCCCACGACATCCCAGCGCATGCCGCGCAGGTGTTCGTCCTGCCAGGAGCGCGTCTCCGGAAGGGCGATCTCCTCGACGTTGAAGATGCTGCGCGGAAGCTCCGCCGAAAAAGCGAGCTCGGGAACGAAGGTCACGCCCTGCACGACGGGCTCTGGCTTCACCCCGAAACCGATCGCCTGCTTGATGCGATCGAGGAAGGTCGGCTTCGCCGGTACGGCGCGCTGCACCGTCGGCCCGCGCGGCCTGACCTTCGCCGCGCGCTGCGCCATCGCCACATCGACGGCGAGGAACGCCACGACGGCTATCGCGATTGCACACCATCCTCTCTTCATCGTCTCCTCCCGCGCTCTTTCCTCATTGGGCGCGCTCCTGCTCCACCGCACCCTCCATCTCCTGCTCGATCTTCACCCAGTCTTCGGGGGTCACGCCGAAGGGCGCACCGGCATCATCGGCCTCGGCATCCTCGTCCGTCGCCGACGGATCGACGTACTTCACATCGCCCGCGGGATCGAAGCGAGGTCCCCCGAAGGCGCCGCCGGACGAATCGCCCGACGTGCCGCCGTCGGGACCGTCCTCGAGTTTCACATCGCCCGAGGGATCAAGACCGCCGGGGCCGGTCACACCGCCACCGCCACGCCGCCCCCCGGTGCCCCCCCCGTCGCTCTCCGGATCGACGAGTGCATCGGGACGCCCCGGTCCCCAGGGGCCGACACCGCCGTCGTCGCCATCGGCATCGCCGACCGGATCGCCCATGCCGCTGCCGCCGCAACCGGCACCGCTGCAGGGTTGCTCCTCCGTCGTGAACCCATCTTCGTCCGTCTCCACCGTCGCATCGCGATAGGGATTTTCGAAGAAACCCTCCGTCCAGACATCCGATGCATCGGAGGTCGAATCATAGGATTGGCCTTCGCTTGAGGATGGCCCGCCCGACTCCTCATCGCCGAAGAGCGTCGACGACCCGCCGCTGCCGCCGTGATCGTGCGTATCCCACGTATCGTAGCCGGCATCGTAGGGGGAGTTCTGCAAGGGATCGTCGCGCCTTCCCCCTGTTCGGTCATCGTCGCTCGTATGGCGCTCATCCTCGCGGCGCGGCATTCCGCCACCACCGCCGCCGCCGCCGTTGATCTCCTCCCAGATGCGCTCCTGCGCCGTCTTGAGCTCTTCCGGGCGCCCCGGCTCCACCTGCTGCTCCGCGTCGGGGACCGCCCCCTCGAGCGTCACCTCGGAGAAATCGATCACCATCGACCCGGTCTCGGTCGCGACCTTGTTCGTCGAGGTATTCCGCGGCTTGATCGGCGATGGCTCCGGAACCGTCCCCCACTTCATAATAAGGATATCCGTATCATCCAACTCCGTGAGCGAATAATAGGGGCCCGGCTTGCCGTCCTTGTCCGGATCACCGTCGGGATTGTTCTCCTCCTCCTTCGCCTTCTTCTTGAAGAGCTCGCGCAGCTTCACGCTCGGCGGTTCACCCTCTTCTGCCGGTCCGCCCGGTCCACCACCACCACCTCCTCCTCCCAGGTTTCCCAGTCCCTCGCGAACGGTGGCGGTCGCCTCCGCCCAGTTCCCCCAGCCGGTGTAGTCCGGATTCATGACCCGCTTCATCCAGACAGCGAGGAGGCGTGCAAAGCTGATGGCGCGCTCGAGCAGACTCACGATATCCTCGTAGAGACCGAGGAGAAATTCCCCGGTCTTGTTCCAATTGGCCAGGAAGGTCTTGCACATATTCTCCAGCATATACGCGGTGAGTTCCCGCAAAAGCATACGCGAGGAGATGTCGACGTCGGTCTTCGCCTTCTCGTTGTTTCCTCCATCATGGTTGTGGAAGATCTCGTGGAGGACGACGCCGACGCTGTTGATCTCCTGGTTCTTCACCCCCGCCTTGCTCTTCTCGTTGATGTGCGGCGCGATGGTGATCTTTCCCTTGACGTTTTGTCCGTCGACACCGCGCGGGAGGATGCCGACCTCGATTTCATCGAGCGTCTCGGCGAGCTTGCCCAGATCGCCGGTCACCTCCTCGATCGTATCGAGCCAGATGTCCATCATCTCGCTTCCGCCGTTGGTGTTGTTCTGATAGGCCGAGCTCCCGTGCAGTGCGGTTCGGAACTTCCCGACCGCCTGGTTGATCTTTCCCGCCGCGTCGAGGACCGCCTGCTTGAGCTCGTTGGAGATCCCCTGCTTCGACGCCGCGTGCGCGGTGGAGATAAAGGAGAAGCCCTCGCGCGCGGAGCCCATCGGCCCCACGCGAACGCCCTCGCGACGGCGGTGGATCGAATCGATCTCGATCTCCCCCTCCACCGGGATCTTGCTGATCAGGTCCTCGACGATATCGCCGGTCACGCCATCCTGGAGGTAGCCCGCCGGGATGATGAAGCGGTTGAAGTGGATCAGCCGCAGAAACTCGTCCTCCAACGGAGCGGTATCGCGATAGGCGCTGGAATCCTCATCCTCCCAGTACGCCTGAAAGATGCGGGTTTCCTTCCGGAAGGCCCAGTCCTCGCGCACCGCCTCGCCCCACGAGATGAGCGCCTTCGGGAAGCGCGGCTGGTCGATCGGTTCCGCGGGGAGATAGGTGATGAGCTTCGGATAGAGCCAGGCGAGGTAGCCGATGACGAGGACGCGTTCGCGATCGTCGAGCAGGAGGTGATCGATCAATCCCAGGATCCCCGGCTCGCTCGAGGGGAGGCAGACGATCGCTGCGCGATCCCCACCGCTCCGGCAGGCCTCCGCATCGCGCGCGTGCACCAGGTGCTGCAGGAGCAGGCCGAAGGCCGCCGCCTGCGACTGACGGTCCAGATGGTCGAGCGCCTGCGGCCGATAGACGCCGTAGTCGTCGGCAGGCATCCCCCATTCCGAGGAGCCGCCGAGACCCGTCGTGGCGAGCACCCCCTCCTGGAAGGAGAGCCCTGCGCTGCGCTCATCGACATTTTTCTTCCGGCTCGTGCCGCCGCGACCCTTGGGCTTCGACCCTCCGCTCAGCCACGCGCGCGCAAATTTTCGGAAGGCGGCGCCGGCGATCTCCGCGCGGGAGGGAATCCACTTGCCGATCTCCAAACGCAGGACGACATCGGGCGAGAGCTCGTCGAACCCGTACCACTCCGGCAACGGCGCGGCGGCGAAGGACTGCAGCGCGTGCTCGAAATCCTCGAGAAAATGCGCCGCCCAGCTCCCCGTACGAATGCGATCGTCGGCGAGCAGGCGCAGGTCACCTCGCACGGCCAAAGCGGCTCGCTGCACCTCGGCAATCGAGGGCGCCTCCTGCAGGGCGGAGAAGCGGCGCGATGCTTGGAAGTCATCGCGGCCAGGCGTTCCGATGCGCGAACGCGAGAGGGCCACCGGCGGGGCGATCGTGCTCGCCAGGAAGAAGGCGATCGTGGCCACCGCCCACCGGCGCAACGAAAAGCGTGAAAAACCCATACCGGCCCCTTTCGACGAACGGTCGTACCAGGAGCTTTTTTCTGCATAGAATGTGCCAGCAAAAACGAGAAAAGAGCATCAAAACCAACTGGTTTCGAAGACAAGTGTCTTCATTTCCGGACCAGTAGGACACACCAAAATTTGATCCCGTTCGATAATACTCATGTCGGGGGAGTTCGTTCATCGTTCGAAGCAAGGAGGCACGCTCATGTCGACACGCATCGCCGGAATCAGTCAAGCCGTCGCCGCGGCTCGGACCGCTCAGGAACCAAAGGCGGAGGTCTCGCAGCGCGGCGGCAAGAAGATCATCAAGATCCTGGACAGCGTCTCGATCCAGGGCGAGATCCTGCGCCCGCAGATGGCCATCAGCATGCAGCGTAGCCAGATCAACTTCGACGCGCTCAAGCCCAAGAAGAGTTTTCTCGATCGGATCATCCGCGGAACGGCGACGGTCGACGCGCTGAAGTCGGAGCCGAAGGAATAGCGCCGGACGCATGACGAGACGAATGCACGGCGGGGCGTCCACACGGACGCCCCGCTTTGTCTTCCTGCGTTCGGCAACTTCCAGAATTGCAAAAAGCGTCAAGATTTCGGCAAGATGTGGTGGATATTGACATGCCCATCACCACTCTCCTCACGGCGGTCGCTCAAGAATCACTGAAAATTCAATTGGTTTGCAAGCCCCCCCCCACCGGGTCCCGTGGCACGATCCTTGCTTTTGTATGAAGCAGGAAAGCGGAAGGGATTCAATCGGCTCTGCGATTTTTCGAAGGGGAGGTGGGGGCGATGAAACGCACACGGAGATGGTCGACAACCCTGGTGATCGTCATGGGATCGCTGCTCTTCTGGCTCGCCTGCGGCGGCGGGGGGAGCATCCAGGGCGGCGGTGGCGAGACGACATCGGGCGGCGGGGAGCAGGAGGAGCCGGCCGCCGGGAGCGCGGGCCTGCTCACCGGAACGATCGAGGATCCCTCGACGGTTATCAGCGCATCGATCGCTGCCGACATCTCGTTCGATCCATCGGCGATCGCGGTCGACGTCACACTCGACGGCGAATCGATCGGCAGCTGCAGCATCGATGCGGCGGCACTCACGTACCGCTGCGACCTCACCCTCCTGCCATCGGTGGGCGACGTCCTGCTCGTGAGCGCCGGACCATTGATGAGCTACTGCACCGTCGAATCGGTGGAGGGCGATACGATTGCCTGCGGCGAGACGAGTGTGGCGACGACGCTGGCCTCCTCCGCCGTGGAGTCGGCGAGCGCCAGCGCCAGCATCAGCCCGGCGCTGAGCGCGGAGGAGAGCTCTGTCTATCTCTTCTTCTTCGGCCTCTTCGATGAATTGGTGATCTTCGAAATCGACGGCACGACACTTATGGATGCGCTCGCCACATTTGCGGAGGGACTCCTCTCCGAGTCCGCAACGGCGAACGCCTCCTTCGACGCCTTCGTCGCCGGCGTGTGGGGAAAGCGCGATGCCATCGTCGATGACCCGGGCGCCATCATGTTTGCGCTGGCCAGTCTTGATGAAGACATCATCACGAGCAGCGCCTTCGGCACATTCCTCGATCTCGCCCTCGATGGCGAGGGACAGGATGAACGCATCTTCAACGCGGGCATCTATGTCGGGATGACGCTCGATCTCGGATCAGTCGTCTCCATCGAACAGTTTCTCGACTACGTGGGTCTCGGCGTCCCGTATGCTGAATACATCGCCACCTTCAACGACGCCCTCAGCCGCATTCGCGCCGATATCGATATGAAGACGATGAACTCCCCCTCGGCGATGCGCAGGCGCAAGGGGATGAACAAGGCAGTCGCATTCACGTGGCAGGTGCTCCAGGATCCCGAGATGAGCGGGGGGGTCGATGTCGTCCCCGGAGACCTCGTCATGCTCAAATCGATCAGCGAATGTGTTCTGGAAACGGACATCATCGCAACGATCGATGAGAGCCAGACCTCTGAGATGATGGACGGAGCGGCGGCGGAGTGGATCCCGATCATCTTCGGTCAGGACGGAGGGCAGTTCATGACCGACAATCCGGATGCGCAATCGTGTCTCCTCGATGCCATGCAGGCGAACACCGAGACGAACTTTCCGCAGGAGATGCTCGGCCAAGTCCTCCCGACGCACGCGATCATGACCCTCTATCACGCCGGGCGCTACACGACGACGGGCGATGACGGCGGCGGCGATATCGATCCGGCGATCCAGCAACTCCTGGGGACCTGGGAACGGCAGAGCGAAGAGAATTGTACCAACGTCTATACGCTGAACGGTGATATCGAGGCCGGACTCGTTTCAGCGGGTGACTCCGAAATCCTTTTGAGCTTTGCCACCGTCGCCGGAGCAAGCCAGGTCTTCGACGACGCCGCGATCCCCATCGTTGCAACGACGATGCAGGATATGGACGTGTATGCCTCGTCTCCGCCCATGAGCTTCACACATGGCCTCACCGGCTGGGACGAGGAGGGCCAAGATCAGGGTTGCGCATTCATCTTCATGAATGAGGGGAGCGCCCTCTCGATCGCCTGTCAAATGGGGGGTGGAGATCCCTGCGTGGTCGAATATGCAAAGGAGGGCGGTGGCGGTGGTGGTAACGACGATGATGATAACTACCTGATGTCTCAGTGGAGCGAACGCACGGAGGGAGCATGGGACGGCGACGCGTGCACCGATTTCCCCACACCGCCGTATTACGTTGATTACCCAGACTACTTCGGTTTCGGGACCTGCATGGCGCATTCCGGCCAGGTCCCTGTCGAACTCGAAGTGGGGGACCAGGTAGCGGTTTCGCTCGGCAGCGGTCTGTATGATGGAGGGGGATGCAGTGGGTCGGCAGACAACTGGAACCTCATTGGGGATACTGTTCAGGACAATACCATTATGATGGAGATCATGAACGACACACTCTGGGAAGCGGTCGGCGGGCGTGTCTACACGCTCAACAACCCCTCCGATGAGAATCCCGCTTACCCGGACTGGTCGGCGCTCGAATGCAGCATCTACTTTGATTCGCTCAACGACGAGGCCTTCCTTGCCTTCGTCTGTCGAAACGAGGTGGAGGGAGGAAACGTCTGCTACAAATACTATGATCGCGATAGCGGCGAATAGGTCGTTCCGACCGGCTCTGACCGCAGACCACCCCGGCACCGCAAGGTGTCGGGGTTTTTTTGCACCCCGTGGCCCTACCCTTACCACTCCGAACCTGCTTCCTACTGGTACCAATAGGAAGCAGGTTCGGAGTGGTCGGCATCGACAGGTGTCGGGGTTTTCTATAATTGCAAAATATCGTCAAAGAACCGTCGAGGTGTGTGGATTTTGACTCGTTTTTTGCCTGTTCTTATCTGCCGCCTCTTTCGCAATGCCTTCAGAAAACGAGACCTTGTCTCGGTCCTCACCACAAGGAGCCATTGGCACGCCTCTTGTTTCAAAAGGGGATGAAAGCGGAGTCATTACAGAAAGTTCCATAATTTCTCGAAAGGGGTCAGGGTCATGAAACAGACACGGAAATGGTTGGCAACGGTGGTGATCGTCACCGGTTCGCTCCTCTTCTGGCTCGCCTGCGGCGGCGGGGGGAGCATCCAGGGCGGCGGTGGCGAGACGACATCGGGCGGCGGGGAGCAGGAGGAGCCGGCCGCCGGGAGCGCGGGCCTGCTCACCGGAACGATCGAGGATCCCTCGACGGTTATCAGCGCATCGATCGCTGCCGACATCTCGTTCGATCCATCGGCGATCGCGGTCGACGTCACACTCGACGGCGAATCGATCGGCAGCTGCAGCATCGATGCGGCGGCACTCACGTACCGCTGCGACCTCACCCTCCTGCCATCGGTGGGCGACGTCCTGCTCGTGAGCGCCGGACCATTGATGAGCTACTGCACCGTCGAATCGGTGGAGGGCGATACGATTGCCTGCGGCGAGACGAGTGTGGCGACGACGCTGGCCTCCTCCGCCGTGGAGTCGGCGAGCGCCAGCGCCAGCATCAGCCCGGCGCTGAGCGCGGAGGAGAGCTCTGTCTATCTCTTCTTCTTCGGCCTCTTCGATGAATTGGTGATCTTCGAAATCGACGGCACGACACTTATGGATGCGCTCGCCACATTTGCGGAGGGACTCCTCTCCGAGTCCGCAACGGCGAACGCCTCCTTCGACGCCTTCGTCGCCGGCGTGTGGGGAAAGCGCGATGCCATCGTCGATGACCCGGGCGCCATCATGTTTGCGCTGGCCAGTCTTGATGAAGACATCATCACGAGCAGCGCCTTCGGCACATTCCTCGATCTCGCCCTCGATGGCGAGGGACAGGATGAACGCATCTTCAACGCGGGCATCTATGTCGGGATGACGCTCGATCTCGGATCAGTCGTCTCCATCGAACAGTTTCTCGACTACGTGGGTCTCGGCGTCCCGTATGCTGAATACATCGCCACCTTCAACGACGCCCTCAGCCGCATTCGCGCCGATATCGATATGAAGACGATGAACTCCCCCTCGGCGATGCGCAGGCGCAAGGGGATGAACAAGGCAGTCGCATTCACGTGGCAGGTGCTCCAGGATCCCGAGATGAGCGGGGGGGTCGATGTCGTCCCCGGAGACCTCGTCATGCTCAAATCGATCAGCGAATGTGTTCTGGAAACGGACATCATCGCAACGATCGATGAGAGCCAGACCTCTGAGATGATGGACGGAGCGGCGGCGGAGTGGATCCCGATCATCTTCGGTCAGGACGGAGGGCAGTTCATGACCGACAATCCGGATGCGCAATCGTGTCTCCTCGATGCCATGCAGGCGAACACCGAGACGAACTTTCCGCAGGAGATGCTCGGCCAAGTCCTCCCGACGCACGCGATCATGACCCTCTATCACGCCGGGCGCTACACGACGACGGGCGATGACGGCGGCGGCGATATCGATCCGGCGATCCAGCAACTCCTGGGGACCTGGGAACGGCAGAGCGAAGAGAATTGTACCAACGTCTATACGCTGAACGGTGATATCGAGGCCGGACTCGTTTCAGCGGGTGACTCCGAAATCCTTTTGAGCTTTGCCACCGTCGCCGGAGCAAGCCAGGTCTTCGACGACGCCGCGATCCCCATCGTTGCAACGACGATGCAGGATATGGACGTGTATGCCTCGTCTCCGCCCATGAGCTTCACACATGGCCTCACCGGCTGGGACGAGGAGGGCCAAGATCAGGGTTGCGCATTCATCTTCATGAATGAGGGGAGCGCCCTCTCGATCGCCTGTCAAATGGGGGGTGGAGATCCCTGCGTGGTCGAATATGCAAAGGAGGGCGGTGGCGGTGGTGGTAACGACGATGATGATAACTACCTGATGTCTCAGTGGAGCGAACGCACGGAGGGAGCATGGGACGGCGACGCGTGCACCGATTTCCCCACACCGCCGTATTACGTTGATTACCCAGACTACTTCGGTTTCGGGACCTGCATGGCGCATTCCGGCCAGGTCCCTGTCGAACTCGAAGTGGGGGACCAGGTAGCGGTTTCGCTCGGCAGCGGTCTGTATGATGGAGGGGGATGCAGTGGGTCGGCAGACAACTGGAACCTCATTGGGGATACTGTTCAGGACAATACCATTATGATGGAGATCATGAACGACACACTCTGGGAAGCGGTCGGCGGGCGTGTCTACACGCTCAACAACCCCTCCGATGAGAATCCCGCTTACCCGGACTGGTCGGCGCTCGAATGCAGCATCTACTTTGATTCGCTCAACGACGAGGCCTTCCTTGCCTTCGTCTGTCGAAACGAGGTGGAGGGAGGAAACGTCTGCTACAAATACTATGATCGCGATAGCGGCGAATAGGTCGTTCCGACCGGCTCTGACCGCAGACCACCCCGGCACCGCAAGGTGTCGGGGTTTTTTTGCACCCCGTGGCCCTACCCTTACCACTCCGAACCTGCTTCCTACTGGTACCAATAGGAAGCAGGTTCGGAGTGGTCGGCATCGACAGGTGTCGGGGTTTTCTATAATTGCAAAATATCGTCAAAGAACCGTCGAGGTGTGTGGATTTTGACTCGTTTTTTGCCTGTTCTTATCTGCCGCCTCTTTCGCAATGCCTTCAGAAAACGAGACCTTGTCTCGGTCCTCACCACAAGGAGCCATTGGCACGCCTCTTGTTTCAAAAGGGGATGAAAGCGGAGTCATTACAGAAAGTTCCATAATTTCTCGAAAGGGGTCAGGGTCATGAAACAGACACGGAAATGGTTGGCAACGGTGGTGATCGTCACCGGTTCGCTCCTCTTCTGGCTCGCCTGCGGCGGCGGCGGTGGGAGCGGCGGTGGTGGCGGTGGAAGCGCCGGAACAGTCACGGGAACGATCGAGGATCCCTCGTCGGTCATCGCGTCGATCTCGCCGGAGAAGGCGATCTCGATCCCGAGTCTCGCAGTCAGCGTCACGCTCGACAGCGAGTCGATCGGCGAGTGCACGGTCGCGACCGACCTCTCCTACAGCTGCGATCTCTCGGCACTCCCGGCGGTGGGCGATGTCCTCATCGTCTCGGTCGGCGGTCTCCTCGAGAGCCGCTGCACCGTCGCCTCGGTCGAGGGCAACGCGATCGACTGCGGCGAGACGAATCTCGCCACCTCGCTCGCGCACTGGGGCGTACAGTACGCCGAGGAGAATGTGGATGCCTCGATCAGCCCGGCGCTCAGCGCGGAGGATGCGGCCACGTACTATGCGTTGTACGTTTCGGTCCTCGCACACTTGAGCATCATCGACACCTCTTCCCTCGCCCTCGATAATCCGCGCATGATGCAGGAGCTCCACGATGCGGTGCAGGCCTTTGTGGAAGGGGGCGATGCCTCGCTCATCACCGAAGACGAGTCGATTCAGGGGCTCTTCCGCTTCATCGCGCAACAGGTCGAATCCTTTTCGGAGCTCTCCGATGAGCAGAAGCAGGAAGTCCTCGCCGCAATTCTCTCGATCCCGGCGGACACCGTCATCGACCCGACCTACCTGTCATATTTGTTGGCCATCGCGGGCGATGTGAACGTGGATATCCCGCTGGCAATCTTCGGTGCGGGGATGATCGCCGATTTCGCCTTCGAGGTCTTCGGGGTCAGCGCGGTGGAATTGTATGCAACGCTCGAACAGGCCGGTCTGGAGGACGACACGCTCGACCAGGTCTTCGCAAGCGTCCTCAGGGGCATGCGCTTTGCGTCGGACGATGTCGATCTGAGCCAGGCGATCAGCACCGACATCCTGAGTTTCTGGCGGATTCACGGCATGAGCTTCGGCTACCTGCTCTTCTTCGCGTACACCGATGTCCTCATGGGAGGGGATATCCCCGAAGCCGCCCTGACGGACGCGATGCTGCGCGGCGCCAGCGACATGGCCCGGTGTACGTATGAGATGAGCGATCTCTCTGAGGTCTCCAACCTCTTCAGTCAGGACGGAGGGGGAGAGCCAGAGATGCAGAACATCGGCGTCATGCCGAGCATGAGCAAGTACAAGGAGAACGTCGTCGATATCCTGATGGATCAGGACAACATGAACGCGCTGCTCGCGGCGGGCGGAAACGATCTCCTCTCCTGTTTCAGCGGCTGTTCCGCCAAAGGCGATCTGGATGAAAATTCGGAGATGCTCGTCTGCTCGATGGGCTTCGTCTTCACGGCGGTGACGCGTGAAGGGCAGCTGGCGCAGTTCGCCGACGCCTTCGGTGGCGGTGGCGGCAGCGGCGATGCTGACGGCGGCCTCGACTACGACTTCTTCGAGCAGGTCACGGTGGGGGGCTGGGAGGTCGACGAATCGCATGGGGATTGTAACATGATCGGCGCTCCGCTCGGAGCACTCTCGTCGAATATGATGTCGTATTGGGCACCGGAGAGCGGCGATGTCGAGATCGTGAATATTGAATATTGGAACAACGAAGAGCAAAATAATGGTTCGCCCTTCCTCGATGGGGAAACGACACACCAGCATGAGAGCTATCAGGCACCGACCTCCGGTCGACTGAAGCTCTACGGGTGGAGTGACGGTGATCATGGCGCCGACTCGAACACTTACGGTTGCACCGTCCGGACCTACGGCGTGGATGCAGACGCGCGACTCAAGTTCGAGTGCGTCTTTCAGGATCCGAACGGCATGGGAGGCGCTGACATCACCTGCGTGAAGCTCTATCAGCCGGGCGGTGGTGGCGATTGATAACGGAATGAGACATGTGGTCTTCACCCCGGCACCGACAGGTGTCGGGGTTTTTTTGCACCCCGTGGCCCTCCCCTTACCACTGCGAACCTGCTTCCTACTGGTACCAATACGAAGCAGGTTCGGAGTGGTGTGTTTTCCTGTTAAATGCCCTCCCCTCCTCATCCGCTGCAATTGACAAGCCACCCCTATAGGATATGAATGAGGGGCTAGGGGGTGCGTATGATCGAAATCCGGTTTCACGGGCGTGGCGGACAGGGGGCGGTCATCGGGGGGAAGATCCTCGCCACCGCCCTCTTTTCCGAGGGCCAGTTCGTCCAGGCCTTCCCCACCTTCGGGGTGGAGCGGCGCGGCGCCCCGCTGATGGCCTTCGTCCGGGCCGACGACCGTCGCATCGACCTGCGCAGCCAGATCTACGAGCCCGATCATCTCGTCATCCTCGACCCCACGCTGCTGGCCAACCCCGCCACCTTCGAGGGCTTCAAGGGGGAGGGATGGGTCCTCGTCAACACGGCCGAGCCGCTGGAGAAGCTGGAGCGCATCGAGCGCTTCGCTCCGTATCGCCTGGCGGCGGTCGATGCCGGGGCAATCGCCGTGCGCCACCGGCTGGGCTCGGCCACCAGCCCCATCGTCAACACCGCGATCCTGGGCGCGTTCTGCCGCGTCACCGGCCTCTGTTCGATCGATGCGGTGCTCGCTGCGATCGCAAAGGGGGTCCCGATCAAGCCGGAGCAGAACGCCGCGGCGGCGCGCGAGGCCTACGAAAACGTCCAGTTCCGCACGACCGCCCCCGCGAAGGAGGACGACGATGACGCGTGAGAAGCGCACGCCCGACCCGATCGCCTTCGAGGGGATGCACGACATGCCCTTCTCCACCGTCTCGATGGGAACGATGGAGTGGAACCGCACCGGCTCGTGGCGCTACATGCGCCCGCGCTACACCGAGCTCGTCCCCGCCTGCCAGTTCGCCTGCCCCACCGGAAACGACATCGAAGCGTGGATCCGCCTGATGGAGAAGGGGGAGCTCGCCGCCGCCTGGGAAGCAGCCACACTCGAGAACCCCTTCCCCGGCATCATGGGGCGCATCTGCTTTCACCCCTGCACGCGCGGCTGCAACCGGCAGGAGCTGGGCGGCGCGGTGAACATCCCGCTGCTCGAGCGCGCGCTGGCCGACCGCATGGGCGAGGAGCTCCCCGCGCCGGCGCCGCTCTTCGAAAAGAGCGGCAAGCGCATCGCCGTGGTCGGCTCCGGTCCGGCGGGGCTCGCCTGCGCCTACCACGCCCAGCGGCTCGGGCACGCGGTCACCGTCTTCGAAAAGGAACGCGAGGCGGGCGGCATGCTGCGCTACGGCATCCCCGCCTACCGCCTGCCCAAGGGAGTCGTCGACCGCGAGATCCGGCGGCTGGAGAAGATGGGCGTGCAGTTCGAACTGGGCCGCGGCGTGCAGGACGCCACGAAGATGCAGGCGCTGCGCCAGGACTTCGACGCGGTCTTCCTGGCCCCCGGCGCATGGAAGTCGCGTGCGCTCAGCATCCCGGGCGAGAAGAGCCCGGGGGTGATGCCGGCGCTCGACTTCCTCAAGCGCGTGGCGGCGCGGCAGTCGGTGGCCTCGGCCAAGAACGTGCTCGTGGTCGGCGGCGGCAACTCGGCGGTCGACGCCGCGCGCACCGCACGCCGCCTGGGTGCCGCGGTCACCCTCCTCTACCGGCGCACGAAGGCGGAGATGCCCGCCTTCGAGGAGGAGGTGCGGGCCGCCGAGGAGGAGGGGGTGCGCGTCGAGACGCTCCTCGCCCCGACGGAGGTCACCATTTCCAACGGCCGCGCGGCGGGACTCGTCTGCCAAAAGATGCAGCTGGGCGCCCCCGACAAGAGCGGGCGGCGACGCCCCGAACCGGTGGCCGATGCGGAGCCGATCGCCTTCGCGGGGGAGCTCATCCTCACCGCCATCGGCGAGGGGATCGACACCACGATCATCCCCTCCGCCCTCCCGATCGAGAAGGATGCGATCAAGACGGCGGAAGGCGGGCGCACCGAGTGGACGAACGTCTTCGCCGGCGGCGACTTCGCGGGCGAGGCGCGCACGGTGGTCGATGCGCTGGGGTCGGGCAAGCGCAGTGCGATCGCCATCGACTGCCTCCTGCGCGGCGAGCACTTCGACCGCGTCCTGGAGGCGATCTGCCTGGACGACGCCGATCCGGCCGCGGCCGATGCGGGGCGCGACACCGCACTCATGGCGCGCTACCGGCAATGGCGTACCGGCGAAGCACCGCCGACGGCGACCGCTTCGGAGACGACGCACGTCAACCGGGTGGTGCGCTTCGAGGACCTCAACCCCGTCTACTTCACCGCATCGGAGCCCACGCCGACGCCGGCGCTGGCCGCGGCGGAGCGGCTCGCCGCCGATCCGCACACGGAGGTCCATCCGCGCGCGGCCGACGAGGCGATCGCGCGCGAGATCGAGCGCTGCTTTCACTGCGGACGCTGCACCGAATGCGACAACTGCTTCATCTATTGCCCCGACATCGCCATCGCGAAGCAGGCCGGCGGCTTCGCCTTCGACCTGGACTACTGCAAGGGGTGCGGGCTCTGCAGGACCGAATGCCCGCGCGCCGCGATCGAAATGATTCCGGAGCCGATGGAACTGGAGTGAGGAGAGAAGCGCTATGCCGCACACCGAAGTCCTCATGGGCAACCACGCCACCTCGCACGGGGTGCGCCTGGCCCGCGCGCAGGTGATCGCCGCCTACCCCATCACGCCGCAGACGCAGGTGGTGGAGGAGCTCTCCGAGATGTGCGCGCGCGGCGAGCTGGCCGCGCGCTTCATCAAGGTGGAGTCGGAGCACTCGGCGATGGCCTGCGTCATCGGCGCCTCCCAGGCGGGGGCGCGCGCCTTCACCGCCACCTCCTCGCAGGGATTGGCGCTGATGCACGAGATGCTCTTCTGGGCCGCCTACGGACGGCTGCCGATCGTGCTCACCAACGTCAACCGCGCGATGGCGCCGGGCTGGAACATCTGGAGCGATCAGACCGATTCGCTCGCACAACGCGACACCGGCTGGATTCAGATCTACTGCGAGACGAACCAGGAGGTCCTCGACACGATCCTCATGGCCTATAAGCTCGCCGAGCAGGTGCAGCTCCCGGTGATGGTCGTCTACGACGCCTTCATCCTCTCGCACACCTATGAACCGGTGGAGGTCCCCGACCAGAAGACGGTCGACCGCTTCCTGCCCAAGCGCCGGGACGAACGGCGCCTGGACCCCGCCAATCCGCAGGCCTTCAACCCGCTGACGACGCCGGAGCACTACATGGAATTCCGCGCGATCATGGAGCAGGCGCACGAGGAGGCAAAGGAGGTCGTCGGGACGATCGCACGCGACTTCGCAAAGCAGTTCGGACGCCGCTACGAGATCGTGGAGCTCATCGATGCGGAGGACGCCGAGACGCTGCTCGTGACCACCGGCTCGCTCACCTCGACCGCGCGCGTGGCGCTGCGCGAACTGCGGGAGGCGGGCGAAAAGGTGGGGCTGGCGAAGATCCGGCTCTTCCGCCCCTTTCCGGCCGAAGCGATTCGAACGGCCTTCGGCAATGCTGGCGGCGAGCGGCGCTTTGCGAAGATCGCGGTGCTCGACCGCAACATCAGCCATGGCTCCGGCGGCATCTGGGCGAACGAGATCAAGGCGGCGCTGGCGGAATCGCCGAACGCGCCGACGCTCTTCTCCTTCCACATCGGCCTGGGCGGACGCGACGTCACCCCCGCGGCGGTGCGGGAGGCGTATCAGTATATGAAGGACCACGAGACGCAGGAGTCGCCCGTCTGGATCGGGCTGAAGCGATAACACCTCTACCCCCTCCTGCTCCCCCTTACAAAGGGGGAGGGAGATGGAGTCCACATGCATACCGATCCACAACTCTTCGGACAGGGGACGCGGCCGCAGCAGTACGAGCAAGCCGAGAACATGACCAGCGGGCATCTCGCCTGCCCCGGCTGCGGCGCGGCGATCGCGATGCGCCTGGCCCTCAAGGCATTGGGGACCGACACGGTGGTCGTCATCCCCGCCTGCTGCTGGGCGGTCATCCCCGGCCCCTTCCCCTACACGAACCTCAAGACCCCGCTGGTGCACACCGCCTTCGAGACGACCGGCGCGGTGATCTCCGGCATCCGCGCGGCGCTGGACGTGGAGGGGAAGACCGAGACACAGGTGATGGGCTGGGCGGGCGACGGCGGCACCTTCGACATCGGCCTGCAGTCGCTCTCGGCGGCCGCCGAGCGCAACGAAAACGTCATCGCCGTCTGCTACGACAACGAGGCGTATATGAACACCGGCATCCAGCGCTCGGGCGCCACGCCGCAGTTCGCCTGGACGACGACGACGCCGACCGACCACCCGAAGCTCGTGAAGAAGAAGGACATCGACCGCATCATGGAGGCGCACGACATCCCGTATCTCGCCACGGCCTCGCCCGCCTTCCCGCACGACCTGATGGCGAAGTTTTCGAAGGCGCGCGGCATCGTCGGCTTCCGCTTCATCCACATCCTCGCCTCCTGCACGGCCGGCTGGAAGATCGACTCCGCGCAGAGCGTCGAGGTGATGCGCCGGGCGGTCGACTGCAAGCTCTTCCCCCTCTACGAGATCGAAAACGGCCGCGTGACGATCAACGTGCAGCCGCGTGGCACGCCCGTGAAGGACTATCTGCGCCTGCAGGGGCGCTTCCGCCATCTCACCGACGAGCAGATCGCCGCCCTGGAGCAGGGCGTCGAACGCGACTGGAGGCGGCTGCAGCAACGGACCGCTGCCGACTGCGGAAGGGACGACCGACCATGACCGCCACGCCGATCACGAACCGCGAGTTTCTACAGGCGATCCCGAAGACCGATCTGCACGTCCACCTCGACGGCAGCTTGCGCCTGGGCACGCTCATCGAACTCGCGCGCGACCAGAAGATCGCCCTCCCCTCGACGACCGAGGAGGGTTTGCTGGAGACGGTCTTCAAAGAACGCTACGAGGACCTCGTCGACTACCTGCGCGGCTTCTCCTACACCTGCGCGGTCATGCAGACGCCGGAGGCGATCGAGCGCGTCGCCTACGAGTTCGCGCTCGACTGCTTCGCCGAGGGGATCCGCTATGTCGAGCCGCGCTTCGCGCCGCAGCTGCACATCAACCCGGCGCTCTCGATGGAGGAGGTGCTCGCCTGCGTGCACCGGGGGCTCGATCGCGGCAAGCGCGAGATCAACGCGCGCCCGGAGATCGCGAAGGGCGAAGACCCTCCCTTCGACTACGGCATCATCGGCTGCGCGCTGCGCATGTTCACCGGCCAGTTCTCGGGCTACTACCGACGGCTGACCGAACTGCACCCGCACATGCCCAAGGACGATCTGCAGGGGCTCGCCTCGCTCGATCTCGTGCGCGAGCTCATCTATGCACGCGACGAACGGGGGATCCCGATCGTCGCCTTCGACCTGGCCGGCGCCGAGAAGGGCTATCCGGCGGAGGATCACAAGCGCGCCTACGAACTCGCGCACAAGAACTTTTTGAAGAAGACGGTGCACGCCGGCGAGGCCTTTGGCCCCGAGTCGATCTTCCAGGCGATCACCGACTGCCACGCCGACCGCATCGGACACGGCACGCACCTCTTCGACACCGACGCCGTCTCGGAGGGGACGCCGCAGGAACGCGAGGCCTATGTGCGCGCGCTGTGGGAGTACATCGCCGACCGGCGGATCACGATCGAGGTCTGCCTGACCTCGAACCTGCAGACGATGCCGAATCTCACGAATATCGCCGATCACCCCTTCGTGCAGATGCTCGACAAGCGGCTCTCAATCACCTTCTGCACCGACAACCGCCTAGTCTCCCGCACGACCGTCACCGATGAGATCGCCCTCGCGCTCAGCGCCATCGATGTCGACCCGCGCAAGCTCAAGGACCTGATCATCTACGGCTTCAAGCGCAGCTTTTATCCGGGAAACTACATCGAGAAGCGCCACTACGTCCGCGATATCATCGATTATTACGAACGGATGGAACGGAAGTTCGGCGTGGAATCGAAGAAGAAGCAGTAGGCCCTATTGCTTCTTTGCCCGCTTGATCTCCTCGCGAACTTCATCTTGACCTGTGAACGAACTCAAATGTATGCTTCTCAGATGGGCGGAAAACAAATGAAACACTTTGATATCATTTGCCTTTTAACGGCGCCCCTCCCCCACACACTATTATGAAAAACACTCATCCCGATATTTCGAGGTTTATCGATCGCGTCCATTGCATCGATTGCGTGAAGGGAATGCGCAAGCTTCCCGATGCCTCCGTAGATATGGTTGTCACTTCCCCCCCATATGATCAGGTGAGAAAATATAATGGTTTTTCCTATGATCTCCATTCTACGGGTGCAGAGATATTCAGAGTATTGAAGGACGGCGGCATTGCTGCAATGGTGATACAGGATCAGACGAAAAATTTCGGCAAAAGCTTAACGTCATTTAGAACGATTGTTGATTGGTGCGATAATATTGGATTTAAGCTTTTCGAATGCGTTGTATACAAAAAACACGGCACTGAAGGTGCCTGGTGGAAACAGCGCTTTCGAGTGGATCATGAGTATATACCACTTTTTTTAAAGGGAGAGCGTCCACGATATTTTGATAAAGAACCGCTCAAAATTGAGTCAAAACATGGAGGGCGTGTATTAAGTGGTTCTGGCAATCGGCGTACCGATGGGAAAACAACAAAAACCGTACGAAGGCCGATTAATAAAAAGAAGTGCAGAGGAACTGTTTGGAATTATCTCATGGCTGGCGACAAGAATCC
Source organism: uncultured Myxococcales bacterium (assembly GCA_964410765.1). GTDB lineage: Bacteria > UBA10199 > UBA10199 > 2-02-FULL-44-16 > JAAZCA01 > CAYPII01. Next base: position 48,934 of record CAYPII010000004.1, read on the forward strand.
GCTGAAAAGAAAACACCCCGCCGTATTCCCTGACGCCATACCGCGGGATTTGATCCAGTGTTTCTGCCCAAAAGAAGGAGTTGTCTTAGATCCATACCTCGGAAGCGGTTCAACAGCTGTTGTTTCTCGACAGCTCGAACGTCGATTCATTGGATTCGAGATATGCCCTGAATACTGTACGTTGGCAAACCAGCGAATAAAGAAAGATGCATCTGAAATATCTTTGTTCTGAATCTCAATTTTCCATCGTATACTCGCAATTATCCCTGCTGGTGATCGCCCACGAAAACGGCCTTTTCTT
>CAYPII010000005.1:0-35833 GCA_964410765.1 uncultured Myxococcales bacterium
AGCCGATAAACCAGACGTCGGTCTCGTCGTTGGTGGTGCCGGTCTTGCCCGCCACCGGCCTGCCCAGCGCCCGCACGCGCGAGCCGGTCCCCCCCTCGACCACGCCCATGAGCAGCGTCGTCATCAGGTGGGCGGTCTGCGGGGTGATGACGTGCCCTTCGGGAATCGCCTCGCCGTAGAGCGTGCGCAGCTCCAGGTCGGTGAGCACCAGCTCCTCCGCTTCGATCGTCTGGAGCCCCTCGCGTGCGAGGGCGTTGTTGAGCTCGTCGGGGCTGACATCGCGCAGCGCCGAGTGCTCGGCGAGGGCGGGGCGCCGCTGCGGTGCATCGGCTGCGGGCTCCGGCGGGGTGATCGCCGCTGCGCCGCGAACGCCGTGCAGGTCCTCGAGTACGCGCCCCTTCGCGTCGGTGATCTTCGTGACGGCGATCGCCGGGACGGCGGCGCCGTGGTTGGCGAAGACCGCGTAGGCCTGCACCATCTCGCGCAGCGTCACGGCGTTGGCGCCGAGCGCCATGGAGAGGTACTTCTCCAGCGGCGCCTCGATCCCCATCTTGCGCGCGTAGGCGGTGAGGTAGTGCGTGCCGATGTCGAAGGTGATCTTCACCGTCGGGACGTTGCGGGAGAAGCGCAGCGCGTTGCGGAAGGGGGTCGGTCCCTTGAACTCGCCGCCGTAGTTCTTCGGGCCCCAGTAATTGTGGCGTCCCACCTGGTAGACGACCGGTTCGTCGATGATCGTCGTCTCGTAGGTGTAGCCCTTGTCCAACGCGGCGGCGTAGACGAAGGGCTTGAACGACGAGCCGGGTTGGCGCAGCGCTTGCGTCGCGCGGTTGAACTCGCTACGGCCGAAGTCGTAGCCGCCGACCATTGTCTTGATGAAGCCGTCGTGCGGATTCAGTGCCAGCAGCGCGCTCTCCACCTCCGGCTCCTGCGCGAGCGCGAAGGAGCCGCTCTCCAAACGCGTGACCTCGATCACGTCGCCGACCGTGAGAATCTTCCGCGGATCGCGAACGTAGTTCCCGCCCTCGCGGCCGAGCCAGCCGGTGGAGAAGGGACGCGCCCATTGCAGGTCTTCGCGTCGGATCACGCCGGAGACGTTGCCGATCTGGATGTAGGTGTCACTCCCGTTGAAGTCGGTGACGATCGCCGAAAAGCGCTCGCCGGGGCGGAAGTCGATCGCCTCGCGCGCCTCGCTCCCCGGTGGCCAGGGGAGGCGGTCCCCCTGCTGCTTCGCGAAGATATTCTTCTCGATCGCGCGCGCCTTTTCGGCGATCTCCTCCGGCGCGACGTGCTCGAGCGGGCCGCGCCATCCCTGCCGGCGGTCGAGGTGCTCCACCGCGTCACGCACGACGCGCGTGCCGGTCCGCTGCATCGGCAGGTCGACCGTCGTCGAGATCTTGAGCCCCTGGTGGTAGAGGACCTCGTCGCCATACTGCTCCTTCACCAGGCGGCGCACGTGTTCCACGAAGTAGGCGGCGGCCGGCTCGTTGAAGGCCTTGTCGATCCCCGCGATGTAGATCGGAAAGTGCTCCGCGGCGGCCGCCTGTGCCTCCGCCTCGGTGACGTGCCCCTCCCGCACCATGCGGCTCAGGACGTGGAGTTGCCGTTCGCGCGCGGTTGTCGGGTCGTTGATCGGCGAGGCGGCGGTGGGGGAGCGGGGGAGTCCGGCGATGATGGCGATCTGCCCCAGCGAGAGCTCCGCGAGCGGCCGGCGGAAGTAGTTGCGCGCGGCCGCCGCCACGCCGTAGGCGCGGTTGCCCAGGTAGATCTCGTTGAGGTAGAGCGCGAGGATCTGCTCCTTCGAGAGCGAGCGCTCCAGGCGCGTGGCGAGGATCGCCTCCTTGATCTTGCGCGTCACCGTGCGCTCCCGCGAGAGCAGGAGCGAGCGCGTGATCTGCTGCGTGATCGTGCTCCCCCCCTGCGTGATCTCGCCGGCGCGCAGGTTTGCCAGGAAGGCGCGCACGATCGAGCGCATGTCCACGCCCTTGTGTTCGAAGAAGCGCGCGTCCTCCGAGTCGATGAAGGCCTGCTTCACGCGCTCGGGGATCTCCTCGTAGGGGGTGAAGATGCGGCACTCGGTCCAGAACTCGCCGATGCGCGTGCCGTCGGCGGCGAAGACCTCGCTGATCACCGGCGGGCGGTAGTCCTCGATCGTGTCGATCGCCGGGAGCTCGCGCGCGAAGTAGAGGAAGAAGGCGAGCAGCCCCGCCGTCGAGATCAGGATGAGGGCGGCCAACAGCGAGAGGATCGGCTTGATCAGGCGCGCCACTCCGTTGAGGAGGAGCAGCAGAGCGGTAAAGGGCGAATGGCGCATGGGCGGCGTGCCATGGGGGTGAATGGGTTGTGTTGTGCGCGAGGGGGGACTCGAACCCCCACAGCCTTGCGGCCACAAGAACCTGAATCTTGCGCGTCTGCCAATTCCGCCACTCGCGCTGAAAAATGGGGCCAGCCCTTACCACGCCGCCCCGGTGCGATCAATGCCTTTTCCGTCCGTCCGCGCCCGCTGTGACTACTCCAGCCCTCCGTCCTCTTCGAAGATGTTCAGATCGTCCTCCTCGAAGAGGATGGCGCCGCAGTTCGGACAGGTGGAGTCCCCGCCGACGTACTGGCCACAGTTGGGGCAGCTCTCCGGATTCTCGAAGTCCAGCTCTTCGATCGTGCTCATCGAGACCTCCATCGTGCGGTCGAACCGCTCCCTTCTCGAATTCGGAAAAAATGTCAACCGTTGCTTTCCCGGACGATCTGCGTCCCCGTCCGGCCGCGCATCGCCGCCAGGCAGTTGGGGATCGAGGTGATGATCGCGCGCTGGCCCCCGTCGCGCAGGAAGTTCAGGCAGGCCTCGATCTTCGGCCGCATGCTCCCGTCGGCGAACTCCCCGTGTTCGAGGTGGCGCTGCATCTCGTCGGGCGTCATCTTCGTCAGCGCCCGCTGATTCGGCCCGCCGAAGTCGACGTAGGCATATTCCACCGCCGTCATGATCATGAGCGTCTCGGCGCCGATCTCGGTCGCCAGCAGGGCGCTGGTGAGGTCCTTGTCCACGACCGCCTCGGTGCCGTAGAAGCGGTTGTGCCGGTTGAGCCCCACCGGGATCCCCCCGCCGCCGCCGGCGATGACGATGTAGCCCTTCTCATACATCGCCTTGATCGGCTCCGCCTCGAGCATGCGCATCGGCTTCGGCGACGGGACCACGCGCCGCCAGCCGCGGCCGGCATCCTCGCGCATCGTCCACTTGCGGCCGGCCATCAGGGCGCGGGCCTCCGCTTCATTATAGAACATCCCCACCGGCTTGGTCGGGTTCTCGAAGGCGGGATCGTGGACGTCGATCTGGACCTGCGAGATCGCCGTGACCACGGGGAGCTTCATGCCACGTTTGCGAAGCGCATTGTGCAGGAGCTGCTGGATCATGTAGCCCATGCCGCCCTGGGTATCGGCGACGCAGATGTCCATGGGGAGGGGGTAGACGGTCTTCGCGGCGATCTCGCTGCGCAGGATGGCGGCGCCGACCTGTGGGCCGTTGCCGTGCGTGATGAGCAGGCGGTCGCAGCCGTTGACGATCAGGTCGGCGACGTGCTCCATGCTCTCGATCGTCGAGGAGATCTGTTCGTGAATCGTCCCGCGCAGCCCCGGTTTGGAGATGGCGTTCCCGCCCAGCGCGATGACGACGCCCCGTCGTTTGGCCATAGGGGGCGCCTAGCGTGCACCCCCTGACCCGTCAAGGGAAATTCGGGCGGTCAGTGGGCCGCCAAACGCGCGGCGCTGCCGGCCGGGGCGAGGGCCGGGCCGCCCTGCAGCAGGAGGGCGCCGCCCTCGGCCGCTGCATCGGCGGGATGCAGCGAGGCATCCTCCTCCAGGAGCCACGTCGGCAGGGTCCCCTCCGCCTCCGCGGCCTCCTCCGTGCTCTCGGCGAAGCCGGCGAAGGACGATTCGCGCGCGGCGGTCGGCGGGGTATCCTGGTCCGTCGGGGCGGAACTTCCGCCGAGCGCGGGAAAGCGCCCGCTCCCCGGTCCCCTCGGCGGGGTGGTCTCCATCGCATCGGCGATCACCTGGGCAACGTGCACGCGGCTGCTCCAGCGCATTCCACGGAGGTACGGGAAGGGAACGATGGTTCTTTGAACGCCGGCGAGGGTCAGGAAATCGTCGAGGGCGATGCGGTTGTTGCGGGCCGTCGACTGGAGAAGGAAGTTGCGTCGTGCCGCCTTCTCGATTCCTCCCGCCGCACCCTGTTCGGAGAGGATCTGTTGGACGGCCGCATCCGGAATGGTCAGGCCCAGCTCGTTGTGCAGGAAGTCGACGTAGGCGCCAAGCGATTCCATCCGCGCCCCTTCGAGGCCCTCTCCCGTGCTGCGATATTCCGCGAAGAGATCCGGATCGAGGCGGAGGAAGGTCTCGAATCCCGCGAGGAGCCCCGGATGATGGCGCACCAGCGTGATGAGCCCGCGCCGGGAGAGGAGGGCGGAGGGGGGGAGCTCCGCATTGACGAGGTCCTCCCACTGCGCGAGGAGCGCGGGTGCGATGCGTTCCGTGTGCTGGGCCGAGCTCAGAGCGCCGAAGGCGTAGCCGAGGACCGCGAACTTCGCGCGCAGGTACCACATGTAGAGGGCGTTGCGCGTGCCGGCCCCCATGGTCGGCGGTTCGTCGTAGGGAATGAAATACACCTCGATCCTGCCGATGAGCTCGTGCGCTTCTCTCACCCCGAGGACGGTCGGCTGGCGGAGCTGCGCGACGAGGGGGGTGAGCTGGCCCTGCAGCCATTCGCGACGCAGTCCGGTTTCGGCCGGCGGCTCGGCGTAGAAGAGGCGCATGATGCCCGGCGCGAAGCGCCAGCCGGCCTCTCCGAACGCCTGCAGGAAGGTGAAGCTCTCCGAATGCTGAAAAAGGAAACGCGGGCGATCGAGCGCCGTGACGTCGGAGGACGGCTCCGGTGGGACGGTGGGATCGTTCTGTGCTCGCTGGTCTGCGTGCGAGACGTTTCCTCCGGCGCGGGTGGTGATCCCTTCTCCGGCTGCGATCATGGCTTCCTCCTCTGTGCAAACCCCCGGCGGGGGACGTTCTCCCTATCGGCATTCGCGAAGGATCGTTACCCCTTTTTGGGGGCGCGGAGGCAGAAAGCGTTCTCGAAAGAGAATGAAGCGGTCAGCAATCGGCGAGCGGAACGCGCTCGATCGGGTCGAAGCCCTGCTCGCGGCAGAAGAGGTGATTGATCGCGGCGAGCGTGGTGAGGATCGTGTTGACGTTGACGAGGTCCTCGGTCGGCAGTGTGGCGAGATCGGTGTCGACGAAGTTCAGGTGACAGCAGGTGAGTGGCCGGCCCTCGAACGCGACGCTGCGCTCCACGGCGTTGGCCAATGCCGTGCGCGCGGCCTCGTCGTCAGCGGGGAAGAGGAGCGGCGCACCCCAGAGCCGGCAGACGACCGGCCGGGCGTCGTAGATCGTGCAGCATTCGCCGGCGTTTAGCATCGGGCAGCGATCGCCCGCCGCCGTCCGCTGCGGCGGCTCCCCCGTGTGCGCTGCGCGGATGTGCTCCGCCTCGACGCGCCAGAGGGTGATGCCGGCAACGCAACAGGCCGCGCACCCCGGCCGGCAGGCGAAGGCGCCCGTGTGGCGCGCGCGGATGCCGGCGACGAAGGCGTCGATCTTTTGCAGCAGCGCTCGGTAGTTGGTGAACACGGCGTCGTTTTAGTCCGCTTCTGGCGAAAAAGTAAAGAGGGGGCTCTCGGCCTCCGGGACGAGGGGGGCGGCGATGAAGGGGATGTTTGAAAGAGCGAAATCCGCTGAAAAACCATCGAGCGTCTGTTGCAGGCGCTCCTTGTCGACGCCGCGGGCCTTGCGGATGGCCGCGCCGAATGTCTCCGGTGCCTTCGTGAAGCGATACCACGCCTGCTTTCCACGGCGGCGGAAACCGAGGTTCTCCGCCGTCGCGTTATAGAGGTGCGTCGTCTTCGGCCCACGGCGGTAGTGAAAGAGATCGGGTTCGATGCTCTTTGCATACTGCTCGAGCTTCTTGATCGCCGCGAAGTGCTCGCCATAATTTGTTTTGAGCGCTGCACGGTGCTTACGGATGCGTTCCTTGACCCTCGTCCAGCGGGCTTCGAGTTGACGGATGCGGTGAGGGGGGTTCTTCCAGTAATCGATGGTGTCCTCGAACCGCTGCAGCGAGGCGAGGTCGTCGTGCGGATAGCTCCAGCGGATATATTCCCCGCGGATAAACTCCAGCCGTTTCCCCTGTGCGCGGGCGCGTTCGAGGAGATGCCGTCCGGCTGCGAGCGCAAGCCAGGGGAGCGGATCGACGTTGCCCGAGAAGTCATGGAAGGATTCTTTGATCGTCGCCCAATGCCGTGGGGAGACATTCCCCCCCTGGTACTGGACGATCCGGATGGCGTCGTCGGTTTCGATGAAGCCGAGGGAGGCGAGGCGATACCTGAGGAAGACAGGGCGAATGCCGTCCTCCTTCGCTTGGAATTCCAGATTGAAGCGAAAGCCGCATTCGGATTCGTATTTGCCGTTGGTTATCGTGATCCGAACCGAGGGATGCGGGTTGAAGGCGACGAAGGCCTTGTCGTCGGTCTGCTTCATCGATGCGCCGAGGGGGAGGTCGAACCAGGCGCGGAGGGCGCGCAGCTTGTTGCGCATGGCCTCCAGCGCCTGCCGTTCGTCGACGAGGCCGAAGGTCGATCGGTACATCTCCTCCATCTCCGCTGAGTAGCGCAACACCTGCCAGAGTTCGGTGGTCGTTCCCTCGACCGTATTCGCTGCCTGCGCGTAACGCCGAAAACGTTGGATGTTGGGAACGCTCGTATAGGCGGAGACCTCTTCGTCAGAGGCGCTATACAGGGCGGAGAGAAAGCCGGGCGGGATGGCGATGAGGTCGAGCGCGATCGTGATGACGTTTTCGAGATTCTGTTCCGGGCGCAGTCCTCTGGCAGGGTCCGTGCCCTGATCCAGCCAGGTGAGGAGGCGCGAGCGAACGTATTGCACTGCGCTACGGTGATGGCCGGGCAGGAGGAAGAGCTCCTGCAGGCGGCCGATGTCACGCGTCGCGATCGCTCTCACGAAGGAGACGAGGCGCTCTTCACCCTCGAGGCCCTGAAAGAGCGGATTTTCTGCGCTGTGGGCGGCGAGGTATTCCCAGTCGAAGGAGGCGGGGAGTATTTCGGAGAGCCGCTGTTTCAGCGCGTTCGCACGCGTCGAGGGGGCGTTGTGGGGGTAGAAGCGTTGGTGAAACTGTTCGCTCCTGATGGCGTTGAAGAGGAGGTGGCGCACATCGTTGCCGTCCTTTACGCCCGTTGCCGGTATGCCCCGCGCGATCGTTTCGAGGGAGCGCTTGAGCAGTGTGATATCGGCTCTCCGGAAGAAGATGTGTTCCCGGATCAGCATGGGGATGATCGACGGTGGGATGCCCCCGTGATTGAGGATCGTGTTGAGGATGCGAAGGGAGGTCGAGGGCGTCACCGGAACAGAGGTCGTCGCACGGCCGAGGAGGGTATCAAGGTCGTTTGCAATCGTCGGAAGGTGGTCGCCGAGGGTCGCGAGTTCCTGAAGGAACGCATCCTGATCCTCCGCGATCGTAAAGAGGAGATCGATGAGCGCGTCGTTGTGACAGGCCTCGATCACGCGGGCGACGGAGAGATAGCGATATTGATGGTTTCCGGGAAAGTGGGCATGGGGCGCGAATGAGCGGACGAGGTTGACGGCCTCCTCGATTTCCTCCTCATTTGCTGTTGTCTCCGTTCGGTCCGCGACCGAGGCGGAGCGGGATGAGACGGTGTGGTTGGCCGCGATGACGCGGAGCGCACCCCCTTCCCGTTCGACGCGCAGGTTGGCGGCGTGGGACTCCACCGCCGCCCAGGCGATCGAGCGCAGCGTCGCTTCCGGCGTCCATTGCCCGTAGTAATGCTTCAGCTGTCGGAAGAGCTCCTCCGCGTTCGGCTGTTCCTCCCCAACGATGCGAAAGGCGGCGTCGAAGAGGAGCGGGTGGCGGCGCGCGAGCGGGGCGTCGCGGAGGAAGAGCGCCCAGCGCTGCTGCGGCGTCGGCTCGACGTGCGGTATCCGTGGCGGTTCCCGGAGGATGGGAATCTGCTGATACGGATGCGGTTCCCGCAGCGGATCGCGTCGCAGGGTGAGGGCCGCCGATGCCAGAAACGCGATGGTCCCCTGCCAGGAGGCACCGGCGACGAAGCCCGGGAGGAAGCGGCGGAAGGCGTGCCAGGGGAACCGCCCGCCTCCGCCGTCGATGACGCGCAGGGGAGGGCGCGGTGGCGGCGCGGGGAGCGGGTCGCCGGGGGCGACGGGCTCCGGCAGGACCGGCGCCGCCTGTGCGATCGTCGCCCGCCTTACGGCATCGAGGATGTCACCGATCCGTCCACCCATGCGCTCCTCCACGGAGGAGGTATCGACCGTTGGCGGGGAAAGTTGCGCCAATTCTGAAATGCAGGAAGAGCTCAAGAGAACTGGAAAAACAGGAGGTTAGAACCCCGGCGTGCGGTGGAAGCGCCCCTGATTGTCGACCATCAGCCCCTTGGCGCGCTGCGAGAGGAGGGCGAAGCCCTCGGGGTAGCCGGCGACGAAGGCGGCGTGCGCGATCCCCTGCGCCAGCGCCGCGTCGCTCATGACCGCGGTGACGCCGCGGCAGGGGGGGGTGATGCGCTGCTTGCTGCGCGGATCGATGAGCGGCTCGTGCCGGTACTGATTCGCGCTCACCGTGGAGATGCCCGTGTTGCGCACGGTGAGGTTGAGCGCGTGTCGCGCGAAAGTCCCCTCGTCGTCCTGCACCTGCACCTTCCACGGCCCGCCGATGCTGTTGCCCATCCCCCGGAAGACGTTGCCGACCTTCACGATCGCGTTCTGCATCCCGCCCGTGTAGAGGTAGCGCAGGATCAGGTCGGCCAGGAAGCCGGCGACGATCGGATCGAATCGTACCTGCATCCCGGAGCGCGTGAGTTCCACGCTGTTCCCCTTCAGCTTGATGTCCTTGTACGACCCCTTGCCGGCGTAGGCGATGTCGAAGGCCCCCTTCGTCCACCGCGAGACCTTGAGCGCGGCCTGAAAGGCGGCGAAGACGTCGTCGGTGACGCGGACGCGTTTCTCCTTCGTCCCGGCGCGCGCGTTGAGCTGCCCCACCTGGCTCGCGGGATTGCGCCAGTCGAGGTTCGCGTAGGCGGCGTTCGCCTTCTGCACGACGATGGTGAGGAGCTTGCCGATGTCGTCGGCGTCCTTCGCGTAGCCGACGAGGATGATCGCGCCCGAGAGGCGCCCGCCGATAGCGATGCGGCGCTGATACTGCTTGATGCCGCCCTGTGCCGAGGCCGAAGAGACACCGCCCAGGAGGAGGACGGCGCAGACGACGGGGACGAGGAGCTTACTCCTGCGTCGTCTCCTCGCGCTGCCGCTGCCTGAGGTCATTCGATCCTCCGTCATAGGTCACGCGCGGGGCGGCGGCAGGGGAACGCGTGATGTTCGCGTTGCCGAGCCCTGCGGAGGCGAAGAGCTGTCCGTCGTCGTCGACGACGATCCCCTTCACCTCGGGGTGCGCCAGCATGTACTTGATGCCGTTCTTCGTGCCGAGCGTGTAGACCGCGATGCCGTTGGCTGTCGCCGTGGCGGCGTCGGTGGCGATCGTCGTGACGCTGCGCATGCCGTCGTTGGCGACCGGTTTGTGGTTTCTCGCGTCGATGAGTCCCTCGCCCAAACCGGTCGGGGTGACGTGCGCGGTGGCGACGTTCGTCAGCGCGTAGGAGAGCGCGCGGTGGGCGAACTTCGCTTCGCCGGAGTCGCCGACGTTGATGCGAACGCTCCAGGGGGTGAAGATGTCCTGCCCGACGTTGCGTTCGATCGGGCCGACGGCGACGCGCGCATTCGCGATGCCATGGCGGATGAGCTCCGCCATGGCGAGGTCGACGAGGTAGCCCTTGCCGAAGCGCATGAGGTCGAAGCGCATTCCATCGCTCTTGAGCGTGATCGTGCGCGCCTCGGGGTCCAGCTCGATGCGGCGCCAATCGCGCGCGATGAACCAGGCCTTCTGCGAGGGGGCGGTGATGTCGAACCAGCCGCGGGTCTGCGCGGCGAGCGTGACCGCGCGCTCGAGCATTGCGAAGGCATCCGGTGAGAGCGCGAGCGGCTCGCTCTTCCCGAGTGCATTCAGGCGCGTCTGCAGGCCCCCGAGCTCGCCGGCGAGACGGCCGGTGCGCGCCAGTGCCGCGGCGATGGCGGCCTGTGCGGTGCCCTCGGCGGCGGCCGCGTCGACCACCGTGATCGTCATCGGCGTGCCGTCGGGCAGCCGCGATTCGGCCGAAAACTGACGTCGTGTCCGTTCCGTCGTCGTCGTGTCGGCCGCGCTCGTCGTCATCGACGACGACGCCACGGCGGGAACGAGGAGCGCCGCCACCAGCAGCAGGGAACGTTTCATGGAGTCTCCTTGGTGTTCGAGAGGACCGGTGCAAGATACCGGCCGGTGTGTGAGGTGCGATGCCGGGCGACCTCCTCCGGCGTGCCGGCGACCACCACGCGGCCGCCCCGGTCGCCGCCCTCGGGCCCGAGATCGACGATCCAGTCGGCGCACTTGATCACGTCGAGGTTGTGTTCGATCACGACGAGCGTGTTGCCCGCCTCCGCCAGCCGGTCGAGCACGTGCAGCAGCTTGCGCACGTCGTCGAAGTGCAGCCCGGTCGTCGGCTCATCGAGGATGTAGAGGGTCTTGCCCTCCACACGCTGCGCCCGCAGGCCGGGGCGGCGCCCCAGCTCGCGCGAGAGCTTGATGCGCTGCGCCTCGCCGCCGGAGAGCGTCGTCGCCGACTGCCCCAGCGCGATGTAGCCGAGCCCCACGTCCATGAGCATCTTCAAGCGGTGGCGGATCGCCGGGACGTTTTCGAAGAAGCGATAGGCCTGGTTGACGGTCATCTCCAACACGTCCGCGATCGAGGCCCCCTTGTACTGGATCTCCAGCGTCTCGCGGTTGAAGCGCTTGCCGCGGCAGACCTCGCACTCGACGTAGACGTCGGGGAGGAAGTGCATCTCGATCTTGATGATGCCATCCCCCTCGCACGCCTCGCAGCGTCCGCCGCGCACGTTGAAGGAGAAGCGCCCCGGCTTGTAGCCCCGCGCGCGCGCCTCGGGCAGCTGCGCGAAGAGGTCGCGGATGTGCGTGAAGACGCCGGTGTAGGTCGCCGGGTTCGAGCGCGGGGTGCGCCCGATCGGCGACTGATCGATGTCGATCACCTTGCGGATGCGCTCCCACCCCTCCAGGTCGCGCATGGCGCCTGCCGGATCGCGCGAGCGCATCAGCCGCTGGGCGAGCCCCGCCCGCAGCGTCTCGTTGACGAGCGTCGATTTGCCCGAGCCGGAGACGCCGGTGACGACCGTGAAGAGCCCCAGCGGAAAGCCGACGTCGATGTTCTTCAGGTTGTGCTCGCCAGCCCCCCGCACGGTGATCCAGCCGTGCTCCGGCGCGCGGCGCTTGCGCGGCGCCTCGATCGTGCGTTCGTCCGTGAGGTACTTGCCGGTGAGCGAGCGCGGGTTGCGCTTGATCTCCTCGGGGGTCCCCTGCGCGACGATCTCGCCGCCGTGGAGCCCCGCGCCGGGGCCGAGGTCGATGACCTGATCGGCCGCGAGGATCGTGTCGCGGTCGTGTTCGACGACCAGCACCGTGTTGCCCAGGTCGCGCAGGCGCTTGAGCGTGGCGAGCAGACGGTCGTTGTCGCGCTGGTGCAGGCCGATCGTCGGCTCGTCGAGGACGTAGAGGACGCCGGTGAGCGCCGAGCCGATCTGCGTGGCCAGCCGGATGCGCTGGTCCTCGCCACCGGCCAGCGTCGCGCTGGCGCGGTCGAGCGTGAGGTAGTCGAGGCCGACCTCGATGAGAAAGGTCAGGCGTTCGGCGATCTCCTTGACGATTCCCTTGGCGATCTCGCGCTCCTTCTTCGTCAGCTTCAGTTTCCGAACGAAGGCGAGCGTCTCATGCACCGGCAGGGCGCTCACCTCAGCGATGGTCTTCTCACCGACGCGCACCGAGAGCGACTCGCGCTTGAGCCGCATCCCCTTGCAGGTGGGACAGGTGCGCCAGTTCATGAAGCGTTTGAGCTCGTCGCGCACGTGCGCGGAGCCCGTCTCGCGATAGCGGCGCGCGAGCGAGGGGATCACCCCCTCGAAGGGGGCGGTGAAGACGCTGCGCTTTTGCCCCCCCTCGTAGGAGAAGCGGATCGCCTCCTCGCCCGAGCCGCGCAGGATGACCTCCTGGACCTTCTTCGGCAGCTCGCCGAAGGGGGTGCGGATGTCGAAGCGGTAGTGGCGCGCGAGCGCGGCGAGCAGGTCGATGATGGCGGTCGGATCCTTCTTGCGCCAGGGGACGATCGCCCCCTCGCGCAGACTCAGGTGCCGGTTCGGGACGATGAGGTCGGGGTCGAAGTGCATGCGGTGCCCCAACCCGTCGCAGGCGGGGCAGGCCCCCTTCGGGCTGTTGAAGCTGAAGAGCTGCGGGGTGAGCTCCGGCAAGCTTGTGCCGCAGTGCGGGCATCCCTGCTTTTCGGAGAGGAGGATCTCCTCTTCGTGACCCGTGACCCGTGACCCGTGACCCGAAGAACCTCTTTTGCGAGAAGACGTGCTGACCCCTATTCCGGGATCCCTCTTCCCCGCAGGGATGACCTTCGCAATCCCGTCGCCAAATCGGAGGGCGATCTCGAGCGAATCGGTAAGACGCTGTTTTGCAGAACGCTTCACGACGAGGCGGTCGACGACGAGCTCGATGTCGTGCTTTCGCTTCTTGTCGAGCGTGGGCGCGTCGGCGAGATCGACGACCGCGCCGTCGATGCGTGCGCGCACGAAGCCCTGGCGGACGAGTTTTGCGAGCTCCTTCTCGTGCGTCCCCTTGCGCCCCGAGATGATCGGCGCCAGCAGCGCGATGCGCGTTCCCTCCGGCATGTCGAGGATGCCGTCGACCATCTGCGAGATCGTCTGGCTGGCGATCGGGCGGCCGCAGTCGGGGCAGAAGGGGCGACCGATGCGCGCGAAGAGCAGGCGCAGGTAGTCGTAGATCTCGGTGGAGGTCCCCACCGTCGAGCGCGGGTTCTTCGAGGCGGTGCGCTGTTCGATCGAGATCGCCGGCGAGAGTCCCTCGATCGAATCGACGTCGGGCTTGTCCATCTGCCCCAGGAACTGGCGCGCGTAGGCGGAGAGCGACTCGATGTAGCGGCGCTGCCCCTCGGCGTAGACCGTGTCGAAGGCGAGCGAGGACTTCCCCGAGCCGGAGAGTCCGGTGACGACCACCAGTCGGTTCTTGGGGATCGTGACGTCGATATCTTTGAGGTTGTGCATCCGCGCACCGCGGACGACGATGGAGTCGTGTGGCATAGCCGAGCGACACTAGTCGGCGGGGCCCAAAAATGCAATATGGAAGCGGACTTCCGGCGGCTCCCGCGATCGGCGGGGCCCGGGATCAGAGGCCGATCTGCTCCTTGCCGAAGGCGAGCATCTTTTCGACCTGTTCCATCGTCGGCGCCTCGGCGTAGACGCGGATGAGCGGTTCGGTGCCGCTGGCGCGGAAGAGCAGCCAGGAGTCGTCGTCGAAGAGGAAGTGGTGCCCGTCCATCGTCTCGTGCTTCACCACCCGGTGTCCGTCGAACTCCGTGATGTCGAGCCCCTGCATCGCCTTGCGCGCCTTCGCGATCTCCTCGGCGGAGAGGTGGAGGTCGTCGCGCCGGTACTTCGTGGGGCCGAATTCCTGCTGCAGCTCGTCGACGAGCGTGCGCAGCGACTTGCCGCTGACGGCCATGTACTCCAAAAGCATCAGTCCCGAGAAGACGCCATCGCGCTCGGGGACGTGGCGCGGGAAGCCGAAGCCGCCGCTCTCCTCGCCGCCGACGAGCACGCCCGGCTCCTTCATCGCCGGGCTGATGTACTTGAAGCCGACCGGCGTCGTCTCCACCGGCAGGCCGTACTTTTCGCCCAGCCGATCGATCATGCGCGTCGTCGAGATCGACTTGATGATCTTGCCGGTCCAGCCCTTGTTCTCCACCGCGTGGCGGATGAGCAGCGCGTAGACCTCGTGCGTCGTGACGAAGTTTCCATTCTTGTCCACGGCGCCCGCGCGGTCGGCGTCGCCGTCGGTGAGCAGTCCGCAGGAGAAGTCGCCGCCCTTGACACGCTCCATCAGTTCGTTCGCGTTGGGCGGGATCGGCTCGGGATTGAGCCCCCCGAAGGTCGTGTCCGCCGCGTCGTGTATCTCGGCGACGCAGTCGCCCAGAAGCTGCGGATAGTAGCCGGTCCCCGAGCCGAAGAGCGGATCGGCGAGGATCGTAAAACCCGCGCCCCTGATCCGGTCGACATCGATGAACTGCGCGAAGGAGCCGAGGTACTCCTCATGGGGATCGAGCGATTCGAGCAGGTCGTTGCCGTCGACGACGGCCGTCCGCGGTTCGCGCCCCGCGCGGTCGTTCTCCTCGATCCGCTGCTCGATCGGGCGGCAGTAGTCGCCGGAGGCGGCGCCCCCGTAGCTCTCCTTGAACTTGATCCCGTTCCACTCCGGCGGGTTGTGGCTCGCCGTCACCATGATGCCGGCGGCGCACTTCTTTCGCACCGTGTACCAGGAGACCGCGGGGGTGGGGCAGAAGGTGTTCATCAGGATCGTGCGGATGCCGTTGCCCAGCAGGACCGAGGCGATCCACTGCGCCGCCTCCGGGCTCTGCTTGCGGCGGTCGTAGCCGATCACGACCGGCTGCCCCGTCTCGGCGAGTTCGGGATTGAGGTCGGCGAAGGCCTGCGCGACCTTCGTGATGTTCTCGGGGATGAAGTCCTTGCCGATGACCGCGCGCCAGCCGTCCGTTCCGAATCGAATCTGCGTCATGTTTCTCTCCTTCGCGTCGCTGTGATCATTCATCGACCCGCCAGCCGAGCAGACGCCGCGTCAGCCGGATAGCGGAGAGCATATTCTGCGGGTCCGCGCGTCCCTGCCAGGCCTTGTCCTCCGCCGTGCCGTGCCCCGGCGAGGTGCGGATGTAGGGGAGGCCCAGCGTGACATTCACCGCCGTTCCCTGGCAGAGGAGCTTGACCGGGAGCAGTCCCTGGTCGTGGTACATGGCGACGATCGCGTCGTAGCTGAAATTCTTGAGGTCGTTGAAGAGACTGTCGGCGGGGTAGGGCCCCTCGCAGTTGATCCCCTCCTGGCGCGCCGCCTCCACCGTGGGTCGGATGATGCGCTCCTCCTCGTCGCCCAACATCCCCTCCTCGCCGGCGTGCGGGTTGAGTCCCATCACCGCGATGCGCGCGTCGGGACAGGCGAAGTGGCCATCCATCGCCTGGTGCGTCTTGCGCAGGACATTGAGCAGCCGTTCGTGCGTGATCGCCTCCGGCACCTCGCCGAGGGGGAGGTGGGTGGTGACGAGCGAGACGCAGAGCGGACGCGCGGGGCAGAGGTCGTTGCCGGCAAAGCAGGCTTCGGCGCAGAACATCATGACGGCATCGCTCGCCTCGGCGTTGTGGGCGAGGTATTCGGTATGACCGATGAACTCCGGCTTGATGGTGCGCACGCGGTGTTTGTTGATCGGACCGGTGACGATCGCCTCGATGCGGCCCCCTTCGATATCATCCAGCGCCGCGTCGAGCGCGGCGATGGCCGTGCGCGCCGCCTCGGCATTGCTCACGTCGCCGAGCGGGAGCGATGTGCTCGAGCTCACCACCACGCGCTTCGGATCGATGTGTACGTCGGCGATCTCCATCGCTGCGGAGAGGACCGCGCGATCGCCGTAGAGGAGGAGTTGTTCGCGTTCCGCGTCGGTGAGTTGCGCCCAGGCGCGGACGAGGACCTCGGGGCCGATGCCCTTCGGATCGCCCATCGTGATGCCGATGCGTCGTTGCATAGCGCTCCCCCGTCAGCGCGCCGCGGTGCGGACCTCGATGAAGGCCTTCTGCCGCTCGCGCTGGAGATACCCGCGCAGCGTCTCCTCGATGCGCTCGTCGTAGAGCGCGGAGTAGATGTCGTCGCGCATGCGTTCGAAGTCCTCCGCCGAGAGTTCCGGCAGCGAGATGACCTTGACGATGACGACCGTGGAGCCGACAAGGATCGGGTTCGAGACGTCGCCGATCTTCATGTGCTTCACCGCCTGCGCCACCGGTGGCGGGATGTCCTTGAGCGCGATCATCCCCAGGTCGCCGCCGCTGGCGGCGTTCGGGCCGCGCGAGTGCTTCTCGGCGAGCTTCGTGAAGTCGGCTCCGCGCTGCGCCCTCGAGACGATGTCGAGCGCTTCGTCGCGCACCGCCTCGAACTCCTGCTGCGTGGTGAGCCCCTCCAGCGGCAGGACGATCATGGCCAGATGCGCCTCATGGCTGCCGCGGAACCGCTCCTGATGGCGCTGGAAGTAGTCGCGCAGGTCTTGGTCGCTGATCTTCACCTGCGGGCCGATCACCTGGTTGACGAACTTGATCCGGCGGATCTCGCTCTTCACCTCGGCCTTGTACTGTTCGTAGCTCTGACCCTTCATCGCGATCTCGCGCTGCAGCTCCGGAAGCGACATCCGGTTCTGGTGCAGGACGTTGGCGATGGCGCGCGAGAGCTCCTCGTCGGTCACCTCGATGGCCGCCTCCTCGACGATCTGCGTGAAGAGCGCCTCCTCGATGAGCCGGTCGAGCACCTCGCGGCGCAGCACCGGGTCGGCCTCATCTGTCTTCTTTACGCCGCGCGCGGCGAGCGCCCGGTCCAGGTCGAGCGTCGTGATCGCCTGGTCGTTGACGACCGCCGCGATGCGGTCGACGGTCTTCGCGGCGTCGGCCGCCGTGGCGGGGGCGGCGACGCAGCAGGCGATAAGCGTCGCGAGGGCCGCTGTTCTTTTACGGACGATTCGATGCAAGCTGCACCTCCTGGACCGCCTCCCAGTCGACGAAGGTCTCGGAGCCCTCCGCGAGCGTCCGGAACCACTCGGCGACGGCGGGGCCGCTGCGCAGCTCCTGGAGCTGTGCGCGGATGACCGGCGCCACCTCCTCGATCGTCTGCTGTTTCGCGGGGCGGCGGTCCTGCAGTTGGAAGATCTGAAAGCCGTAATCGGTCTTGATGACGTCGCTCGTCTCGCCCACCTTCAGCCGCCGGCAGATATCGGCGAAGACGGGGGGATAGGAACGGCCGTCGAAGTAGCCGAGCTCGCCGCCGCGTTCGCTGTCGGGGCTCTGTGAATACTTTTGCGCGAGTTCGCCGAAGTCCGCACCCTTCGCGAGTTCTGCATGGATCTTTTCGGCGATCGCCCGATCGTCGACGAGGATCTGCCGCGCCATGAACTGCGCCGGCCGTCGGAAGTCGCCAACGTGCTGTCGGTAGTAGCGCGCGATCTCCTCCTCGGTGATCGGGATGCGATCGGTCACCGTCGTGCGCACGAGCCGATCGATCAGCGCGCGCTGCCGTTGCACGCGACGCCACTGTTTCGGGTCGACGCCGCGCTCCTCTGCGAGTTTCTCGATCTCCGCGTTCAGGACGACCGGCGACTCGTCGGCGGCGATCTGGCGGCGCTTCGCCTCGTTGAGCAGCAGCGTCTCCTGCACGAGCTTTTCGAGCACCTGTTTGCGGAAGCGCTCCTGCGCCGCCGCACTGGTCAGCAGCGCCTGGTCGTAGTGGGTGCGCTCCATCGCGAGACGCGCCGCCAGCTCGGAGGCGGTGATCTGCGTGCCGTCCACCGTGGCGACGACGCGGTCGTCGGCGCGGTTGCAGGCGCAGAGGGCGAGGAACGAGCAGAGCGCGATCGCGGCTGATGCTCTGTGGCGTGGCATGCGGATCCTTCGATTCGTCTCAACGGCCCGTGTTTCCTGTTTCTGCCGCCGTTTCGCTAACATAGGCCACCAGCCGGCTCAAGGCATTTTTCGCGGCGACGAGCACATCGCGCGCGTTGCCCACGTGCTCCGCCCGGATGAGGAGCCGGTCGGGGGGGAGGAGGCGGTAGCGCTCGCGCTCCTCGGCCAAGGCCAGGACGGCCTCCGCCCCCAGCGGGGTGGAGGGGTCGAGCTGGCAGGAGAACTGCGCCCCGTCGAAGAGGAGCTGGCGCATGCGCAGGATGCGCGCCAGTCGCTTGACCTCCATGACGTCGAGGAGGTTTGTTGCCTCCGCCGGCAGGGGGCCGAAGCGGTCGGCGAGCTCCTCGCCGAGCAGGACGATCTCCTCGGCCGTCTCGCGGCTGGCCAGCCGCCGGTAGAGGTCGATGCGCGTCCCGGGGTCGGGGACGTAGGCCTCGGGGAGGAAGGCGGCGACCTTGAGGCGGATCTCCGGATCGACCTCCTCCTCCACCTTCTTGCCGGTGAGCTTGCGGATCGTGCGGTCGAGCAGCTTCGCGAAGAGTTCGTAGCCGACCGCCGCGATCTGCCCCGACTGCGCGCTGCCCAGCAGATTGCCCGCCCCGCGGAACTCGAGGTCGTGCATCGCGATCTGAAAGCCGCTGCCGAGCTCCGTGAAGCGCTTGAGCACCATCAGCCGCTTGCGCGCCGTCGGCGTCATCGTCCCCTCCGGCGGGGTGAGCAGATACGCGGCGGCGCGGACGTTCGAACGCCCGACGCGGCCGCGCAGCTGGTAGAGCTGGGCGAGCCCAAAGGTGTCGGCGCGGTGGATGACGATCGTGTTCGCCGTGGGGATGTCGAGCCCCGACTCGATGATCGTTGTGCAGAGCAACACGTCCGCGCGCCGTTCCATGAAGTCGATCATCACCTTTTCGAGCTCGCGCTCCTTCATCTGGCCGTGCCCGACGACGATGCGCGCCTCCGGGGCGAGGCGCTTCAAGCGATCGAACATCGAGCCGATCGTCTGCACGCGGTTGTGGACGAAGAAGACCTGCCCGCCGCGCCCGATCTCCTTGAGGATCGCGTGTCGCACGGTGACGTCGTCGAAGGGGGTGACGAAGGTCGAGATCGAGAGGCGGTCGATCGGCGCCGTGTTGATGACGCTGATGTCGCGGATGCCGACGAGCGAGAGGTTCAGGGTCCGCGGGATGGGCGTGGCCGAGAGGGTGACGACGTCGACGGTCGTGCGCAGCTTCTTGATCCGCTCCTTGTGGCGCACGCCGAAGCGGTGCTCCTCGTCGATGATGAGCAGCCCCAGCTCCTTGAAGGCCACGTCCTTCTGCAGCAGGCGGTGTGTCCCGATGACGACGTCGACCGTCCCGCGCCGCACTCCTTCGATCACCTCCTTGCGTTCGGCCGGCGTGCGAAAGCGCGAGAGCATCTCGACGCGCACCGGCGTCTCGACGAAGCGCTCGGTGAAGGTCTCGTAGTGCTGGAGGGCGAGCACCGTGGTGGGGACCAGCACCGCCACCTGCTTGCCCGCCGCGGCGGCGCGGAAGGCGGCGCGCATCGCGACCTCGGTTTTGCCGTAGCCGACGTCACCGCAGATGAGCCGGTCCATCGGCTTCTCCACCGCCATGTCGCGCAGGACCTCCTCGATCGCGCGCTCCTGGTCGGGGGTTTCGTCGTAGGGGAAGGCCGCCGCGAACTCCTCCTCCTCGGCGCCGGCATCGGTGAAGCGCGTGCCGGGATGGACCTCGCGCGCGGCGTAGATCTCCAGGAGCTCCTTGGCCATCCGGCGGATGTCGCGGCGCACGCGCTGCTGCACGTTTGTCCAGCGTTGCCCGCCCAGGCGGTCGAGCGCGGGCGGCGTGCCCCCCGCGCCGATGTAGCGGCCGACGAGGTTCAAGCGCCAGACGGGGAGGTAGAGCTTGTCGCCGCCGAGGTATTCCAGCAGAAGGTAGTCGCCCGGGACGTCGTCGACGGCGAGGTGGACGAGCCCCGCGTAGCGGCCGATGCCGTGCTGCTCGTGGACGATGAGGTCGCCCTCGGCCATCTCCGCCATCGAGGTGAAGGGCTCCATCGGGCGCGCCTTGGGCGGGCGCTTGGCGACCTTGCCGCCGAAGATCTCCTCGTCGGTGATGACGGCGAGCCGCTCGGCCGGCCAGCGAAAACCCCCCGACGAACGGCCGAGCTTGAGGTGCACCGCCGTGCCGGTCATCTCGGTCACCGCCAGGAAGGGGGCGTCGAGTGCGGCGAGCGTGATGCCGTTGAGGCGAAAGAGGTCGACCAGGCGATCGGCCTGTGTGGGCGTGTGACAGGTGAGCACCACGCGCCAGCCGGCGTCGCGCCATTCGCCGATGCGGCGCGCGAGCGGGGCGAGCATGTCCTCCCCCTCGCGATGGCCGGAGACGAGCGCACGCAGGTCGGCGTTGCCCTCCGCGCCGGTGCGGATCGGCGCGGCCTCTCCCTCCACGTCGGGCGGGGCGTTGTGGCGCACGCCGGGGAAGCGCGCGAGCTCGGCGTGCAGCGCGTCGGGGGCGAGGACGATTTCGTCGGGGGCGATGATCCGTTCCGGGCTCGCCGTCTCGCGGTGGAGGTCGACGACCTCGGTGTGGTGCGCGAGCGCGGTCGACTCCACGTCGGTCGTCTCGTCGACGATGACGAGCGCGTCGTTCGGGAGGAAGTCGAAGAGCGTCGCCGTCGCGTCGTGGAAGAGCGGCATGAAGCTCTCCATCCCGGCGAAGACGACCCCCTGGTGAATCGCTTCGATCAGCTCGCGACGATCGCGCGCGGCGAGGTCCCCCTCGATCGCGCGCTCGCGGATGCGGTGCGCCGCCTTCATGCGCGCGGCCTCGTCGAAGGGGAGGTCGCGCGAGGGGAGCAGCGACACGGCGCGCAGCTCCCCGCGGGAGCGCTGGCTCGCCGGCTCGAAGAGGCGCATCGAAGCGATGCGCTCGCCGTCGAGCTCGATGCGCACCGGCTTCTCCGTCGTCGGCGGCCAGCAATCGACGATCCCGCCGCGGCGCGCGAAGGAGCCGACATCCTCCACCAGCCCCACCTCCTCGTAGCCGTGATCGGCGAGGAAACGGGTGAGCTCCTCGACGTCGATCGTCTCGTCGACGCGCAGCGTGCGCCCGCGCCCGGTGATGAAGCTCAAGGGGGGCGTGCGCCGCATCGCCCCCGCGATGGGGGCGACGGCGATCACCGGTTCGTGGCTCGCCAGCAGATGGAGCAGCTCGATGCGTTCGGCCCAGTCCTCCGGTTCCGGCGAGAGGCGGGAGTAGGGGAGGGCGGAGCTCTCCGGGAAGAGGCGCAGGCGGTTGGCGTCGGCGGTCTGGAGGAAGAGCGCCCCTTCGCCCAGGAGCTGGCGGGCGCGGTCGGCGGTGGCGGTGAGCACCACGATCGGACGGCGTGGATGCGCGCGCGCAAGGGCGGCGATGAGCAGCGCCTTCGCCCCGCCGCGCAGGCCGTCGACGATGAGCGATTCTTCTGCCGTTTCAAGGGCTTTGAGGATGTCCTGAATGGAGGCGCTCATTACATATTCTCCATCCACGAAGGGAGTTCGTAGGTGAGAGCCGATTTTTCGTTGCCGTATGTCGGGATTATTTCATCCACGATAAATTGTAGTGCCCTCGGGAAGAGCTCCGGCGCCTCCGCATGCGTCTCATAGAGGGGAAGGGATTCGTCCAGCCGACGGAGATAGTCGTTCACCTCAAAGAGGTTTGCCTCGAGGGCCTCGATGATGTCGGTACGGTCGCTTCCGCGCCCTCGCTTGCGTTTGAAATGGGAGAAGGTCTTGGAGACGCACACGTCAGCCGGATGGAGGTGCGAGACCATGAGTGCGGTGTAGTGTTTTTCCTCGAGGAATCGCGGCTTCCTGGGGAGCCAAGCGACGCCTTTGGCGACGAGATCGAGGTAGAGGCCATAGCGTCGGTCTCCGGGGCTCCCCTTCCCGAACTCGGCATTCAAAAAGCCCTCTATTTCGGTAAGTTCTTCTTCCGACAGCGCTTTGATCCTCAATGCCTCTTCAAGCGCATCGATATCCTTGGTTCCTCGTTCCGGGAGACCGGCGAGTTCGAGTGCTACCCGGCCGATCAATTTGAACGGCAGAGAGAGCGCGCCGAAGCGCTCATATACTGCGCGATCGATGTCTTCAATCAATTCGAGGAAATCACTCATTGCCCAGGCTCTCGTTGATGAATTCAGCGACGTATGATGGCGAAATATCTGCAACCGTGATGATCGTGCGATTTGGTTTGTACGTGCGAATGATGTCGTCTTTCAGGTCATTCAATCTTGTTATCGCGCGCTTCCTCTTCTTTGAAGGATCCTTGAACTTGCCCTGAGCGCGATCGATGAGGCTGATGAGATTGAAGAGATTTGCGATCAGTCGTTCGTTTTGAACAGTGGCGAGTATACGAGTCTTGTTGAGCTTATCTCGCAGGGCCTGGGTATAGAGGGTGGCCGCTACCGCAGCCGCTGTTCGCGGGTCATGCACCTCGGTCAAGGCGTCGTTGAGAAAGTCAGCGTATGTTCGCCAGTAAGTCGATGGGTCTATCGCTCGTTTTGCTTTCAGATGCCTTGCTCCATACTGGACGAGTCCCGCACGCAGAAAGTCCTCATTATTGTGGATGATCGGGCTCTGTTCGCCGACGAAGAAGGAGAGCGGGCGATTGAAAGCGCGCGCCAGAAAGCAGAGTTTCTCGGCTGCGATCGATGTGCTCCCGCGTTCGATACGGGAGATCGTGGGCTGCGTCACTCCCAGAACCTTCGCGAGGTGCTGGGCGCTGATCCCCTCCTCAGTGCGCAGCTTCCGAACGGCCCGTCCGATTCGGCTGCGCAACTCCCTGAGCGCCGTCGATTCCATGCCCCTGAGTGTGTCACAAACGTCTATATATGTATAGAGTAAATTATAACTATATAAAATACAATATATTTACCAATATAGTATGCATATATGTATAGATTATGCATTTAAGACTACGCGGATAGAGGTTATGCGTGGAAACCTGCGCATTTCTCAAATCAACTGATAACTCGTTCTGTCAGGCGATGTGTTGGTGTCCCGGTTTCAGGTGCCCATGCCGCGGCGGTTCTATGCGTCAGGGCAGGGGGTGTCAAGAAACTCAGGTGCCGATGAGGGGGCGGATCGCTTGGGGGAGCGCCTTCGATGATGCGAGAAGGTGCTTTTCCATCTTTCCCCCGATGCGTTTCACGGCGCGGCGGGCCTTCTTGAGTTCCGCCGGCATCTCCTCCGCGAGGAGGGCGATGAGCTGGGCCGCCTGCTCCACATCCTTGCGACGCTTGGCCGCTTCTGCTGCAGGCCGTCGTGCAGCGACGACGAGCTTGTGGAGCGCGAAGCGCGCCGGCTGCGGAACCGTGACGGCGATGCCTCCCTGCGGTCCGACGAGGACGCTGCGCTCGGCGCCTGCGATGAGGAAGTCGAGGAAGGGGAGGGGGAGCGCTCCCGCGCCGGAGAGACCGGGAAGGGCGATCGGCCCCTTCGGTCGACCGACGAGCGGGACGAGGAGATCGACGCGCAGCCCGTCATCCGAGATGAAGGAGGACGGCGGCGATGATCGAGCCAGGCCCGGGACGGCGCGAAAGCCCTTGAGCAGCTTGCCGAGATCGATGGGCTCTTCGCGAGCGATTTCGATGCGTTGATCGCGGACGATGTCGATGTCCTGCGTGCGCAGGCCAGCCGACGGAAGGCGATACCCCAACATACCACCGTAAGCCATGTACGCGAAGGTACCGACGAGCACGCCCCCTTCGTCGACGAGGCGTGCCTCGGAGAGCGTTGCGAGCAGGGCAGCGACGCGCCGGTCGAGGCCCGCGATGCCACCGCGGCGCAGCATCGCCGATTGGCGGGCCTCCTGCCGGACGAGGCGTTTGAGCTCGGCTTTGCGCGCGCGCAGCTCCTTTCGGGCCGCAGCGACGTGGGCATCGTTCTCCTTGTCGGAGGGGCCGAAGTACTGCTGTCTGGCCTGCCCGCGAACGTACTGCTGCGTGTACCAGTAGGTCGTCCCTTTGACGCGCTTGCGCACATAGGTGGGCGTCGAGCGGATCTCGCGCGCGAGGGCGGTGCGCGCGAAGACCCCCTCCTGGAATTCCGCGAAGAGCGTCCGCGTTGCCAGATCCAGCCGTTCCATCGTTATACGTTATAACATGATGAAATGCATAAATCAACGTATAACTCGACGTATAACCCCTTTACGGCAGGCGACGGCGCTCGACCTAGAACTCTTTGATCAAGACGGGAAATGGAGCGCCACGGTGCGTTTGTGACGGCACTTGTTCGGTGACCGGTACCTGCACGGTTTCGAACAACCATCGCTCCAAATGCGAAACGGCCGTTTATTTGCGTTCTGAATCAATGGGTTCTGGATGGAGGACCGTTCCCGTTCCTTCCCTTCGAAAAACGCACAACCTCGCGGAGATTCTGTCGATAATTATATAACGGGGGAATTGTCGAAAGATCCAGATGGTAGATTCAGTACGAAAGAACGCGTGTGAGCTCGCCTTTACGCCTGTCGGCAATCGGTTGGTCACGGATCTCTCTGGACGTTTGCGAAGTCGCGGCATCGATCTGTGCGAGATGGACATTGGGATGAGCGGCATTGATTGCTATGACGTCGATCTCGAGAGTTGTCTCGTCGGAGCGGGCGATGGCATGGTGACGGCAGAGGAGGTGGCGGAGTACGCCGCGATGCACGCGGATCGTTTTCAGAAAGAGCTGGAGGAGGTCTTCCAAAGGCCTCTCCCCTGGGCCCTCGACGACCTTCGTCCCGAAACGCAGTTCGACGCCGATCTGCGTCAGAGGATCGATTCGTTCATTGCGCTCGTCGATAATCAGCTTACGGTGCAGGGATTCGAGAAGGGGACGGATGCCTACGACGAGCGGATGGCAGCGAGCCTCTTCTGTTTCCAATTGTACCCTTCAGCCAATGTCGGCCTGCAGCATCAGGACTTCTATCGCGAGATCACAGCGGAACTCGAATCGCTGGGACTCACGCGAATTCGAGTGTATCTCGAAGAACAAGGCGGATTATCATCACGCCGTGGCAAGTGTCGCCTGGAGCCGCTCAGCGCCTTGGAGTCGCTCGCGAGCGGTCGTGGCTGCTGTATGGAGAAAACAAAGGTGCTGTATGCCTTGTTTCGGCGTGCCGGTATTGAGGCCGCCGTTCTCGAAATCATCTTTCGGGAGGAGGATGTTGAGCGGGTGGTGCCGTCGTTCATCACCAGAAATCCGTTCTTGTTGGAGGGACTGAAGGGGATGTTTCAGGTTGTTGAGCCGACGTATTACAATCATTGGGCGGTTGGCGTCCGATTCGGAGGGCGGACGCGGATTTTCGATCCCTCGATCGCTCATATGGATGCCCGGCATGATCGCTATCGCGTGGTTTCGCCCCGTCGCGCCTTGGCGCAAGATTTCTTTCAAAAGGCCATGGTTGCGGGAAGTTCGGAAGGGGGCGATGTGGTGCGTCGCTTTGCCAATATGGGGAACGCCATCGCTCCGAACGAACCGATGGGAATACACATCTCTGGAATGGTCGAGATGCTCGATGGGCAGTATCAATCAGCGCTCACCTTTTTCGAACGAGTGCTGAGCGTCGCGCCCACCTTTTCGATGGCTTGGGAGCAGATGGGGGTGTGTTATATCGCGATGGACGATTATGAGAGCGCTGTAGAGGTATACACGGAAATGTTGCAGCGGAATCCCCGTATGTGGAAGCGGGTCTTTGCTCCGCTTCGTCAGGCGCTCGTCGCTGCCAGCAAGAAGAGGTGGCAGAGTACGCTCGCCGAGGCACTGCTCAGCGAGGAACTCAACTTGCAGCCGCACGGTATGGAGGCGACCTTTCGCCTGGCGGCCTTGCTTTGGCAAGCAGGGGAGAAGATGGAGGCACAGGATTTTGTCCGTGCTGTCGTTGTCCTCCTCAAGGACCATCAGGTTCCTCTTTCGAAGCATGCTCAACGGTTTCTCGACGATATGATTCAGATACTTCCGCAGGAGATGCGATGTGATCTTCAGATCCGTGGATCCCTCCTTATCATCAATGAATTGCGACAACTTGACGCAAGACGATCCATCAGAACCCCGGGGACGTTTCTCGACACAGAACGTATTGATCCAGAAGCGAAATAGACGGCGATGTTGCGTTTGTGACGGCACTTGTTCGGAGACCGGTACGTGCACGTTTCCGAACGACCAGCGCTACACATGCGAAACGGCCGTTTATTCGTTTAATGAATCAATGGGTTCTGGGCGGAGGACGGTCCCCTTTCATCATCAAAACGCCACAACATTTTGTATTTCGAGCCGATAATGCCTGTGGGGGATCGATCGCCTATGGATCCGGAACGCATCGACAATCGGGCGGCGGTGCTCGTCCTCGACAACCACCAGGGCCTCCAGCTGGGGGAGCGGGCCTGGGACTGTCTGGTCGAGGGGGAGAGCGATCTGCTCTTCGAGAACGGTGGCGTCACCGTCCCCGCCGAGTGGCTGGATGCGCTCGGCGAGCAGTTGTATCGCCCCCTCCTCGAGGACCACTACGGTTCCGTCTCCGTCGTCCGGGGGCACGATCCGGACGCGCTCCTGGAGGCGATGGCCACAGCGGGCGATCGCTTCGCGGCCGTCGACCTCTTCGTCATGGCGCACACGAACACGGATGGCGGGACAAAACTTGCGCACGTCCCGGTCCATCGTTTCGTCGAGGAACTCACGCCGGAACAGCGCGGCCACCTGCGTCTCCTCTACAGCATGGGCTGCGAGGACGGCAACCGCCTCACTGCAGCGAGCATGCATCACATCGGCTT
Source organism: uncultured Myxococcales bacterium (assembly GCA_964410765.1). GTDB lineage: Bacteria > UBA10199 > UBA10199 > 2-02-FULL-44-16 > JAAZCA01 > CAYPII01. The sequence goes on from CAYPII010000005.1 coordinate 26,548, forward strand.
CCAGACCTTCGTCGGACACGTCGGTGCATCGCCCAACTTTCTCCTGACCGAGGGCTTCCTCGACGGCTGGCTCTCCGGTGAGCAGACGGCGTCCCAAGCGGCGGAGCGGGCCCATCGGGCGGTTCGCGAGGAAATCCTTCCCGCTCTGCCGGGGGCCTTCTATTGCCTCTATGCGAGCACGCCGGATAGCGTTGCGCAGGACATCGCCCCCTTCGTCAGCGGCGAAGATATCCTTGCGACGACCATCCCCGATGCCCCGCAGGTGGCGATCGATGCGGATCGTTTCTTCGGTCAGCTCTCCGCGACCGTCTTCTCCGGCGAGCTCAGAGGGACGCCCATGAGAGCGAGCTTTAGCCGCTACGAGAGTATCTTTGGGGAGTGCGTGCGGACGGGATGCGATTCTGCCTACGAGGAAGAGGAACAGATCGTCGGTCTCCTCTGGGCCTACCGTGCGCGGATTCCGCTTCGCGATATCGCGCGAGCCCACGATGTGGGACTGATGACGCGATATCGGGCCGTTATGGCGCTCGCTCCGCTCGAGGGCGGCATTGAGGATCTTCGGGATATCATCGCGGATGGTGGGCAAGAGCTGCGCGTTCGGAAGTCGGCCCTCGATGCGCTGATCGATGCTTTTCCGCAGGACGCCGAGGCCGATCGCCGGTTGGCGATGGAGACGGTCGAAAACATCTTCGCCGCTCCTGAGCCCGACTGGGAAATGCAACACATGGCGCTCGACGCGCTGCGGATGCAGGCCGAACGAAATAACTCCTGGGGGAGGGCGATGCCTCCGGAGTTCCGTCGCCTCCTGCCGCTCGTCGAAGGCGTGCTTCGGCAGGAGGGCATCCCCGGTCAGCTGCTCCAAATGGCGGCGCGCACGCTCAACGCGCTCGCCGCTTCGTCGCTCGTTTCAGAAGATTCCTCCGTCCTCCGAGGCATGTGTGTCGTCGGAGAGGAAAAGCCGCAATCTTGTTCTGAATAGGTCCCCGCTTTCGAATGGATGCCTGCCGCGGATTCGCGAGGTGCGTGGGCGTCACTCCCCGATGATCTCCGAGAGCTCCGCGCGGGAGATGGTGTAGAGGTCCCCCTCCGCGTCGGCGAAGTAGAGGGCGCCGTGGACGCCGTCCTGGCTGGCGACCTGGCAGGCGACGGTGAGGTTGTGTTTCGGATTGAGCGCCAGGGGGAAACGCTCGCGGAGGGAGTGCCAGGCGTCGGCGACGCGGTCGTAGAGGTAGTAGTCGCCGGGGGCGTCGAAGCAGATCGTCCGTCCGTTTTCGCTCATGTCGCGCAGGCCGATGGAGCGTCGCCCTGCGAAGGGGATCGCCACCTCGCGCACTACGTACTCCCCGTTTTCGTGATGGGCGACGAGCAGCGGATCGCAGCCACTCGCCAGAACGATCGTGCTCCCGTCGTTCGAGATCCCCTGCGTGTTGCCGCACCCCGAGCGACGCCCTGCAGCGAGTGTTGCTTCCTGATCGTCATCGACGCGCGTCGTCAAGAAGCGCTGTTCGAAGCGCCACTCCTCCCGGTCGACGAGTGTCAGCGTGCTCGCCAGGATCGTGCCATCGTTCGCGATATCGGCGATGGTCGTTTCCTCCGGGAGTTCCCGCATGTCGCGCTCCTCCGCGAGGTCGACGATCGTCGTCCGGCTGCCGTCATCGACACTCGCCCAGCGTCCGTCCGCACTGATGCGCACGCCCTGGAAGGAGGCGTCCGGAAAATGCGTCTCGTATTCCTCGGGAAGGAGGTGCTGCACGATCGCTTCGCTCCGATAGGAGAAGAGGGCGAGTGCGCTGCCGTCCCAGAGGAGTTGCAGGCGATGAAAGAGCGAATCGGCGTGGTCCGCGCTCTCCAGGACGACGGCGTCGTTTTCGCGATCGAAGAGATCGATCCGGCGCTCGGCCTGTTTCGTGATCCGGTTGTATCGGTTGATGTTGCGGGCGATGAAGCGATCGTCCTTCGTGGCGGCGAAATCGAGGCAGCTCTCATCCTCCCGGTCCGGACAGACGACGACCGCGCCCAGCGGTTGCGATTCACCTGGTTCGGTGCCCTCGTCGTTCGGAATCTCTTCCGACCCTGGCGCGGAGCTCTCCCCCTCGTCCACGGCGGCATCATCGCCGCAGGCGACCACGAGGACCGCTACGCCCAGTGCGAACACCCAGATCACTTCGCCCCCTTCCGGAGGAGGTATCGGCCGAACCCCCGGAAAGTTGCGTGGGATGGCGATTTTCAGGAAATCACTGTGTACACCGCCCCCGGAGCTCCTCGGCGAAGGAGGGGGGGCAGGAGAGCTTTGCGCGGTAGTGCTGCATCAGCTTCGCCATCTCGCAGAAGGCCTTGGCATCGCCCGCGTCGGCGCGGATGGTGAGTGTTCGCCAGCGCGCGCTTTGATAGACGGGCTGGCTCCAGGTGCTGATTCGATGCATCGCCACCCGGCGGCAGAGGGTATCGATGTCGGCGATGAGCGCTTCGTCGGCAAGTGCGACCGCTGGCAACAGGAGGGCGCATACGAGGAGTGCCACGATGAGTGATTGCTCACGCTTCATCGCATTCCTTTTCGCGCCCGGATGAATTAATTGCAAGAAGTCCGGGGACGTTTCTCGACACAGAACGTATTGATCCAGAAGCGAAATAAACGGCGATGTTGCGTTTGTGACGGCACTTGTTCGGAGACCGGTACGTGCACGTTTCCGAACGACCAGCGCTACACATGCGAAACGGCCGTTTATTCGTGTTATGAATCAATGGGTTCTGGGCGGAGGACCGTCCCCTGCCCTGCGAACCCTCGCCGACCTGATCCGCCCACGGTCGGCGTATCGCCGATCGCCTCGTTTCAATCCTCCGAAACTTCAGGGGGTTTCGCGGCCGATAATGGAGGGGCGGGGGTCTTTGCGGTTGTCATCCGGCCCGAAAGGGCCTAGAATAACCTGAAAAGTGGAGGAATATCAGGTGTTTTCGGCAGGGACCCAGGGGCGCGGCGACCTCTCCTCGTCGCAGTCGGGCGTCACGATCGAGCAGCGCATCCAGCGCTGGGTCGATCTCGTCGAGCGCGGCGCCTCCTACGAGCAGATCCAGCAGGCCGAGATAGAGGTCGCCGAGGTCCTCCGCCGCCAGCCCTTCGAACTCAAGCAGCGGCTCCCCTTCTTTCAGAAGCTCGCGAAGCGTCTCGATGCGCGCCAGGCCTTTCAGCAGTTCCGCCTTCCCGGCAAGGACCGCGTCGTCGTCGATCGCCGCGATCAGTTCGAGGGAAAGCCGGAACAGCCGGACGCGCAGCGGCAGGCCGCGAAGGAGGGGGCGAAGGAGGCGCAGCGCGAGGCGACGCGCGAGGCGCGCGAGAACCTTCGCCTGCAGGAGGGGAAGCTCGTTCGTGAGAAGGGGCGCAAGTACGCCAACTTTCTGGGCGACCGCGCCGACCTTGGCCGCGGCGGCCTCGACCGGCAGGCGGCGGCCGACCGCGTGGAGAAGCTCCTCTCCGCCTTCGAGCGGATGATCGTCGCGCGCTTCGAGGAGGGGGAGCAGATCGCGCGCGAAACCCCGGAGGGGAAGGCGCGCTTCGCGGCGAAGAGCGCGGCGGAGTGGAAGGCCTTCTTCCAGAACTTCCTCAGCCGGACGGTGAAGAAACGCGTCCTCCTCTCGCAGATCCGCGATTTCCTCTTCCGCGGTGCGGTGACCAAGGGGGGGAAGGGGGTCTTCATCGGCGACATGCACCTGGCCGGGGGGCGCGTTGAAAAGTTTGTGCGCTTCTCACTCATCGCCGAGGCGTTGGCACAGCTCAAGAACATGGTCCCGGGCGATCGCATCGGGAAGGGGATCCTCGCCAATCTCAGCGGCGAGGAGCTCGTCTACCTGGCGCTCGCCGCCTCGCGCGGGCGGCAGATGCAGTTCGCGCAGGAGGCGGCGCAGGGGCGCTTCATGGGCGGGCGCGCCGAGGCGCAGGCGGCCGAGGCGCTGGGCATCCCCCTCGACGATCAGCTCCGCCAGAAGGCGCGGCAGCTTCGGGGGCGGCGCGGAAAAGGGTTCTTCGCGGGCGATCTCCTGGGCGAACATGTTCCCGGCGAGGAGGCCCCGACGCGCTTCATCCCATGGTGGCACTGGGGGAATCTCTTCCGGCCGCAGAAGCGGCGGTGGGCGACGATCGTCTTCTACCTCGCGCTGCTCGCCGTTGCGCTCATCGGCATCGCGGCGATGACGATGCGCTGGCTGGGCGGCTGACCGGTTGCGTTCCGATGAAAACGGCGCCAGCCCCCTCCACGATCGGGGTGGCAGAGATGCTGATGGTCTCCGCGCCCTCCATCATCATCAAGATCTGAAGTGACTCCGCGGGAGCGTTGTCAGCCGGTGCATCGACGAAGCCGGCGAAGCGCGTCGCGCCCTCCGATCGAATCTTCTTCCACGCCTCCTGCCCCGGAACGATCATCAGCGGACGATGACCATCCTTCTGTCCCGGCTTCTTTTTCGAGGGTGGCTTGGGCGCCCTCGGTCCGATGATCAGCGGCTGTCTCCTCGGGACGCGATCGATCGTGAGCGGATTTTCTTCGGGGACCCGCTCGCGCCGAATGCGTTTCTCCGGCGGTTCGCTGTCTGGCTTCCTCGGCCTCGCAGAGTTGTAGATCTTATTCCACGGTGGTACGAGATCGTCGATCGGGAGCTCCGGTTGTGGTCGCCGATTGCGCCCATCGTCGTCGATCTCCCGTTCCGGAATGGGTATCTCGGGGATCTCCTCCTCGCGCTCGATATCGACGATGCTCGGCTTCTCCGGGATGTCGATGTGCGTAATGTCGGGGATGATGACGATGTTCAGCGGCTCGCCGTCGTTGTTGATGATGAGATCGGCGATTTCATCGACGATCACCTGTGGCGTGCCGGGTGGAATGTAAACGATCCCGGGGATGACCTCGTCGGTCGGCGTCTTCTTTCCGCCATCGTTGGACGCCGCAAAGAAGCGCCGGCGTACCGGCCCGCCGAGCGGCTGTGCCACAAAAGTGAACAGCTCCTGCGCGACGATGCGCAGCGCCTCCGCATCGCCCGCCCGCGCCTCGTGGATAAAGGGCTTGAGCGCGCGCGGGAGTGCCCCCGCATCCACCAGCTGGATGGCGGCGTCGGTCACCGCAAGTCTACGCAATACGTCTGTCATGCGGCCTTCCTCCGTCCTCTCCCTCTCTTCGGCGACGGCATTCAAATGTTGCTTAAAAAGGTTGTTCAGCGCTGTCAACGGGAAGTGGCGCTCTTATGCGGTCTGAGGGCCGTACGGCTTTTGCAGGGTGGGATCGACCAGCTCTGGCGTGACGATGATGAAGAGTGGAAAGCTGATGGAGCCGACGGTTCCGAGGAAGCGCGCCAGCCCGGCGAGGGCCCCCTCGACCGCCATGCCCGCCCCCCCGATCGTGCGCACCATCCAAGCGTTGATCTGTGCCGTCGCTGCATTCCAGCTCTCGACGCCGACCAGCCGCATGAATCCGTAGCTCGAAGCGAAGCCGCCCCCGATGCCGCCCAGCCGATTCGTGAGTTGCCCCTCGCGGAAGGTCTCGATGCCGGTTGCCTCGCCGATCGCATCGATCGCGATCTGTGTCGTCTGCGCTCCCAGTTCGAAGGAGGGGATGAGGAGTGGGAGCTCGGCGAGATACGGTGTCGTCCCGTAGCGCCAGCTGCTGAAGATGTCCGCGGAGAAGATGCCGCCGAGCATTCCGAGGTCCATGTTCACGCGCTCCTGCGGTGTGAGTTCCGCCACCTCCTTGTAGATCTCGATGCCGGCGAAGAGCTTGAGCGGCGCTGCTCGGCGGGCGAGATCGCCCATCGGCGCCAGCCGGCGCGGGATCGCGCGGGCGAGGGGTTTCCCCTGCCGGATGCGCAGCCCCGATTCCTCGGCGGCGAGGACGGCAATCCGTTCCTCGCTTCCCTCGAGGACGACGCGTTTCGTCCCCTCGAGGACCTCGCCGTTGACGATGCTCGACACCGCCTTCGGCCGTCCCTCCCGGTCGAGGAACTCCAATTCGATGCGCGTGTTGGGTTGAATATCCAATTGGCGCGCGCCGTCCAGGAGGGCGATGCTCTTCCACGGAGCGATGGCTCCCTCCCAGCCGAGGGCGAAGCCCGCGCCGCGCACAAAGACCTCGCCGAGCGGCTTGATCCCGGGCACGAGGCGCAGCGGGCCGGGGAGCGCGGGGTTGACCGGCAGGACGTGCAGGCGGCCGCCGCGCAGCGGCATCGGGATGCGCGTGACGCCGCCGAGCGAGGTGGAGTTCGTGAGCGCGAGCACCTCGCCGGTGACCATCGGCGCACCGCCGTTGATGCGCACCGTGAAGGTCTCGGTCTCGAGGACCCCCTTGGCGAGTGCGCGGAGATAGGTGGGGATGCTCTTGCGTCCCGTGAGGAGGCGTCGCCTCTCCACCTCGCGGAAGAAGCCCCCCGAGACGCCGTTGCCCTGGCTGTGGATGACGAGCTGCGGTTCGCCGCCGTTGATGCGTGCCGTGATGACGTCGATCTGGGCGAGATCGCCCTGGCCCAGCAGGCGCGCGAGCGCCGCCGGGCGCTTCGGGATGCCGAGCTCGCGGCGCATGTCGCCGGCCGTCCCGCCGACGCAGGGGACGACGACCGGGCGGTAGCCCGAGCGCGCGCTCTGTCGTGCCGCTTCGGCGACGTCGGCGACTGTCCCGTCTCCGCCGAAGGCGAGGATGAAGGGAGGACGCTCCGGGTGCGTCGCTTCGATCGTCCGGACGATATCGGCGATGCGCGTCGTCGGATCGGCGTTGGTCCGGATGAACTGGACGTCGTGCGTGATGACGAGTTTGCCCGCTTCTTCCATGCGCGCGAACGTCTTGATGAAGTCCGTTGCGGCGCGCAGCCCCCGTCCGTTGCCCGAGATCGGGTTGGCGATGACGACGACGGGGCGATCGATCGTCGGGATCGTTGCGGGGCCGGACCCGGGGGGCGTGACGTTGGACAGGACAAAACCGTAGCGCGCCGGCGCGAGGAGTTCCTCCTCCCACACCGGCGGTTCCACGCTGCTTCCGGCGGAGAGCTGTCCGCCGGCGATCGGATTGAGGAGGGCGAGGGGATCCATGGTTGAGGTGGCCTAGCGGAGAATGTGCGTGGTTGCAAGTGCAGCGCGTCAGAGCTTCGTGCGGCCCCAGAGCTTGCGGAAGGGGGAGAGGGTGGCGATCTGCTGGCGCAGCCCGCCCGACATCGTCCGCGCCATCTGCGCGAAGCGCTCGAAGACCTCGAGGCTGTAGGGATACCACCAGACGTCCTTCGCGCTGAGGCGGTTGGTGTGCACGTGGCGGATGTGAACCATCTCCTGCAGGCCGAAGCGCGAGTGCGAGCGCCCGAAGCCGGAGTGCTTCATCCCCCCCCACGGCGTGGCGGGGAGGGCGTGCGTGAAGACGCAGTCGTTGATCATCACCGTGCCGGCCTGGAGGTCGTGCGCCATCTCCTGCGCGCGGCTCACATCCTTCGTCCAGATCGAGGCGGTGAGCCCGTAGGCGGAGTCGTTCGCGAAGTGGATCGCCTGCCGGTCGTCCTCGTAGGGCATGACCGGCATGACGGGGCCGAAGGTCTCGTCGCGCACGATGGAGAAGCTGCCGTCGACGTCGGTGAGGATCGTCGGCGGGAAGAAGTAGCCGCGCCGATCGTCCAGGCGCTTGCCGCCGCAGTGCACGAACGCGCCGCCCTCGACCGCCTCCTCCACCTGCTGCTCCACGTGCTTGAGCTGGGCGAGCGTCGTCATCGCGCCGACGTCGACGGCGGGGTCCAGCCCGTTGCCGATCTTGAGCAGGAGTGCCTTGCGCACGCAGCGCTCGACGAATTCGTCGAAGATCGAGGCGTGCGCGTAGACGCGCTCCACCGAGGCGCAGCACTGTCCGGCGTTCGTGAAGGCCCCCCAGACCGCGCCGCTGGTGGCGACGTCGAGATCGGTGTCGGGGCGGACGATCATCGGGTCCTTCCCGCCCAGTTCGAGGACGAGCGGCGTCACCTGCTTCGCGCAGTCGGCCATCACGCGCTTGCCGACGGCGACGCTGCCGGTGAAGAAGAGCTTGTCGATCGCGGAGGCGACGAGCGCCTCGCCCGTGTCGGCCTCGCCCGGGAGGTGGTGAAAGATGTCGGGCGGCAGCTCGGCTGCGGCGAAGAGCTCCGCGACGACCCCACCCACCAGCGGCGTCGCCGAGGAGGGCTTGAGCAGCACCGCGTTTCCGGCGACGAGCGCCATCGCCGCCTCGCCCGCTGCGATGGAGAAGGGATAATTCCAGGGGCTGATGATCCCGACGACGCCCAGCGGTTCGAAGCTGATGTGCGAGCGGCGCCGCAGGTGGCCGAGGATCCCGACCGGGACGTCGAAGCCCTGCAGACCCTCCTCGGCGTGGTGCGCGAAGTGATGCAGCAGATCGGTCACCGGGAGGATCTCGGCGGTGAGCGACTCGACCAGCGGCTTGCCGTTGTCGATCGTGATCGTCTCGGCGATGTCGTCGGCGTTGTCCAGGAGCCACTCGCGCGCGCGTAGCAGGTACTTGCCGCGCTCGCGGAAGGAGAGACGGCGCCAGAGCGGACAGGCCGCACGTGCGGCGGCCACGCGTTCCGGGACCTTCGCCGGCGGGGTGGCGGCGATGCGCCCGATCTCCTCGAGCGTCGCGGGATTATGCGATATGATTTCGGACATATGAGTGATTGGTGATTAGTAACGAGTTACTCTCGTTACCCCATCGCCCCCAGGGGGCGGCCGCCCATGACGTGCAGGTGGAGATGAAAGACCTCCTGGCCCGCCTCGCGGTTGCAGTTGATGATCGTGCGATAGCCGCTCTCGTCCACGTGCTCCTTCTTCGCCACGTTGCGCGCGACAGCGAGCAGATGCGCCGCCAGCGCGCCGTGCTGCTCGCCGACATCGTTAAACGTGGCGATGTGCTCACGGGGCACGATCAGGACGTGCGTGGGGGCCTGCGGCTTGATATCGCGGAAGGCGACGACGGTCTCGTCCTCGAAGACCTTCTCCGCGGGAATCTCCCCCTTCGCGATCTTGCAGAAGATGCATTCGGCCGCCATGGTCCCTCCGGTGGTTGTGCGGCGTGGTCTCTCTCGGTGGTGTCCGACGTGCGCGCGGCGCTACATCTCGGTCAGCGTCGGCTCATTGCCCTCTCCCACGCTCAGGTCGTTGACCATGGCGATGGCGCCGCGCAGGTCGACGCGCCCCTCGAAGAGCGCGCGCGTCAGGACGAGCCCCTCCAGGCGCGGCGCGCCCAGCATCGTCAGCCGTTCGATGTCCGCCAGGTTCCGCACCTCGGAGGTGCAGATGATGCGCGTC
>CAYPII010000005.1:35843-46017 GCA_964410765.1 uncultured Myxococcales bacterium
GTCGTCACCGTGTTGCAGAAGGCCAGGATGTTCTGGAAGTTCTCCTCCGCCATGAAGCCGTCGGCGCCGACGTTGGAGTAGAAGATGTACCGGATGCCGGCGTCGAGGAAGCGCTCCGCATAGTCGAGGGGGGTCTTGTTCGCCACGACGGTGTAGCCGGGGATCGTCACCTTGCCCGCCTTCATGTCGATGTGCACGGCGATGCGACCGGGAAAGCGCTCGCTGACCTCCTGGAGAAATTTGGGCTGCTGATAGGCGACGCTGTCGAGCACGGCCATCTCCACGCCCGCCGTGATCGCCGCCTCCACCGCCTGCGGCGTCTTGAAGGTGCCGCCGAGCTGCACCGCGAGTTCCAGCTCATCGCGGATGCGCTTGATGATCGGGACGTGCGGGCCGCCACCGCCGGGGGGGATCGAGAGGTCGATGCAGGAGATCGCCTCTGCTCCGGCATCCTTCATGAGGCGCGCCGTCTCGAAGGGGTCGTCCTGAAAGATTGGCGAGGTCGTTCCCTCGCGACGCACGACCGCGCCGTCGCGGAGGTAGAGCTGCGGTATGAGGAGCATGGTCGATCCCCCTGATAATTTTGGGGAATCCTATCATAGGGGCGGGGGGCCCGCAAGGGATCAAGCGGGGTGATCGCCGTCGTCGTCCGAGGCGCGGACGATGTCGGCGCCGACGGCGGCGAGCTTCTCCTCGATGCGCTCGTAGCCGCGGTCGAGGTGGTAGATGCGGCCGAGCTCCGTGCGCCCCTCGGCGGCCAGCCCCGCCAGGACGAGCGAGGCGGAGGCACGCAGATCGGTGGCCATCACCGGGGCGCCGATGAGCTTCGGGACCCCCTTGATCACCGCCATGCCGCCGTCCACGCGGATGTTCGCGCCCATGCGGGCGAGCTCCGGCACGTGCATGAATCGGTTCTCGAAGATCGTCTCGGTGACGACGCTCGTACCGCCGGCGATCGTCATCAGCGCCATGAACTGCGCCTGCAGGTCGGTGGCGAAGCCGGGGTGCGGCGCGGTGCTCACGTCCACCGGATCGGGACGGCCGTTGCCGCGCACGCGCACGCCCTCCGGGCAGCGCTCGATCGTCGCCCCCGCCTGGCGCAGCTTGGCCGTCGCCGTCGTGAGCATCTCCTCGGGGAAGCGCCGGATCACGAGATCGCCCCCGGTGATCGCGGCGGCCATCGCCAGCGTCCCCGCCTCGATGCGGTCGGGGATGATCGTGTGCTCGCGCGGCTCCAGGCGGTCGACCCCGTGGATGACGATGCGGCCCGTCCCCGCGCCCTCGATGCGCGCGCCCATCGCGTTGAGGTGCACGGCGAGGTCGACGACCTCCGGCTCGAGGGCGGCGTTCTCGAGGACGGTCGTTCCGTCGGCGTGCACCGCGGCCATCATGATGTTCTCGGTGCCGGTCACGGTGACCGTGTCGAAGGTGATCTCCGCGCCGTGGAGATGCCGGGCGACGAGCTCGACGTAACCGTCGCGCAGCTCGACCTTCGCCCCCATCGCCTCGAGCGCCTTCAGGTGCAGGTCGATCGGCCGGGCGCCGATGGCGCAGCCGCCCGGGAGCGAGACGCGCGCGCGGCGCAGCTGTCCGACCAGCGGCCCGAGCACGAGGACCGAGGCGCGCATCGTCTTCACGACGTCGTAGGGGGCCTCCACCGCGCTGAAGCGCTCGGTGGTGATGCGCAGCGTTTCACCGTCGCGCACGACCACCGCGCCGATGTGTTCCAAAAGACGCGCCATGGTCCGGATGTCGCGCAGGTGCGGCACGCCGCGGATGACGTGCTCCCCGGTGGCAAGCAGCGAAGCGGCCATGATCGGCAGCGCGGCATTCTTCGCACCGCTCACCGTCACCTCGCCCTGCAGGGGCCTGCCGCCTGTGATCACCAACTTTTCCATGGTTCTTCTCGTGGGATCGTTGAATCGCGAGATCGTCGTCTCGTCACACCCGTTTTAAACTGATGACCCGCTCGATCCCGGCCAAATCCTTCGTCAGCGTTGTCGCCGTATAGTCCTTCGTTTTCTCTGCGATCGCCTTCACGGCCTCGGCTTGCCCGATGCCGATCTCCAGCAGGAGCCAGCCGCCCCGCGTCAGGAAGCGCGGGGCATCCTCGACGATCCGCCGGATGAAATCAAGGCCCGAGGCGCCGCCGTCGAGCGCGGCGCGCGGTTCGTATTCGCGGACCTCGGGCGCGAGCGCCGCGAGCTCTTGCGTGGGAATGTACGGGGGATTCGACAGGATGATATCGAATGCGTGATTCGTGATTCGTGATTCGTGATTCGAAAGAGCACAGAAGAGGTCGCCGTGAAGGAATGTCACTCGATCCTTTGCGAAGGCCAGGTTTTCACGCGCGATGGCGAGGGCCTCGTCGGAGAGATCGGTGACGGTAAAGCGCGCGTCCGGGAGCTCGTGCGCCAGCGCCGCCGCGATGCAGCCGGAGCCGGTGCAGAGGTCGAGAATTTCGTGACACGTGACACGTGACACGTGACCCGAACGGCACATCGTGAGGGTTGCTTCGACGAGGTGTTCGGTCTCCGGGCGCGGCGTGAGGACGTCGGGGGTGACGCGGATCGGGAGCGACCAAAATTCCTTCGTGCCGACGATCTGGGCGACCGGCTCGCGGCGCGTGCGGCGTGCGACGCATTCCGCGAAGCGCCTTTCGCGCTCCGCATCGATTCCATGGTTGCGTGCCAGGACGAGGTCGGCGCGCGCGCAGCCGAGCAGGTCGGCCAGCAGGACCTCCGCGTCGAGGTGCGGCGTCTCGATCCCCGCATCGGCGAGGAGCGCATCGGCTTCCTGGAGCGCTTCGGCAATAGTCATCCGGCGCTCCTTCCCGGCATCCAGCATCCAGTATCCAGCATCCTGTTCCCCGTCTTCAATCACCGTTGGCCTTCAGCTGCTCCGCCTGGTAGCTCGTCTGGAGCGTCTCCACGATTTCGTCCAGATCGCCGTCCATGATCTGCAGGAGGTTGTGCACCGTCAGGTTGATCCGGTGGTCGGTCAGCCGGTTCTGCGGGAAGTTGTAGGTGCGGATCTTCTCCGAGCGGTCGCCCGTCTTCACCTGCGAGCGGCGGGCCGCGCTGCGCTCGGCCTCCTGCCGTTCGATCTCCGCTTCGAGCAGGCGCGACTTGAGGATCTTCATCGCGCGCGCCTTGTTCTTGTGCTGGCTGCGCTCGTCCTGGCAGGCGACGACGATGCCGCTGGGCAGGTGCGTGATGCGCACCGCCGAGTCGGTCTTGTTCACGTGCTGTCCGCCCGCACCTCCCGCGCGGTAGTAGTCGAAGCGCAGATCCGATTCGTCGACCTGCACGTCGACATCCTCCGCCTCCGGCATCACCGCCACGGTGACCGCCGAGGTATGGATGCGCCCCGACGCCTCGGTGGCGGGGACGCGCTGGACGCGATGGACACCGCTCTCGAATTTGAGCCGGCTGTAGACGCCGTCGCCGGCGATGAGCGCGATGAGCTCCTTGAAGCCGCCGAGGCCGGTGGCGTTCTGCTCGAGGACCTCCACCTTCCAGCGCATGCGCTCCGCGTAGCGCGAGTACATGCGGAAAAGGTCGGCCGCGAAGAGGGCCGCCTCCTCGCCGCCCGTTCCGGCGCGGATCTCGAGGAGGATGTTCTTCTCGTCGTTCGGGTCCTTGGGCAGGAGCAGGAGCTTGAGGCGTTCGGTGAGTTCATCGGCGCGCGCCTCGAGCGCGGGGATCTCCTCGCGCGCCATCTCGCGCAGGGCCTCATCCTCTTCGTTTCGGGCGAGTTCCCGGTTGTCGGCGAGCTCCTGCGCGGTGCGCCGGTAGTCGGCGTAGACCGAGACAAGCTCCTCGAGGTCGGAGCGTTCCTTCGCGAGCTTCTGAAAGCGCTGCTGGTCGGCGATGACCTGCTGGTCGGAGAGGAGGGAGGTGAGTTCCTCGTAGCGTTTCACCGCATTGTCGAGTCGTTCAAACATGGTGACCCCTTCCGCACGTCATCGTGATGCAACGATGCCCACGGACCGGAGCGGTCCATGGGCATCGGGTTGTCCGTACGGCGCTACTGGTTTTCGGTCGTCTCGTCCTTCGGGGTCTCGGGCTTCGGTTCCGTCGCGCCCTTCTTCTGCTGCTGGAACTTGGCGTAGCGCTTCTGGAAGCGCTCGACGCGGCCGGTGGAGTCGACCAGGCGCTGTTTGCCGGTGAAGAAGGGATGGCAGTGCGAGCAGAGCTCGACGCCGAAGTCCTTGCCCAGCGTGGAGACCGTCTTGGTCTTGGCCCCGCAGGTGCAGGTGATCGTTACTTCCGTGCTCGTCGGATGGATGTTCGACTTCATAAACCGCTCCTTTTGCTCCAAGAGGGCGCCGAGCTAACACAGTCGAACGCGGCTTGGCAACCGAAAAAGCTTATTTTCCGGGATACTCGGTGAATGTTGGGAATCTACGAACGGGTGGTGCGGCCATTTCGGGGTGCGGAATGGGTCGGCGTTCCGGCGGGATAGCCGCGCTGGGCGCGCTGCGAAGGGGCGGCGCCGCGAACGGCGCTTCCGACCTGCTGTGCCTGTTTGACCGCCTGCTGCTTGTAGGCCTTCTTCAAACGAGCGGAATTGTGAGCGAATTCGTTTTCTTCGATCCAGTCGAGGAAGCGCAGCAGCTTTGAGTCGCTCGGGCGATCGCCCTGGACGGCGGCGTTACTCGGCGCGGTACCATTCTCGATCCGCTCGTGGAGCGGGCGCTTGTGGGGGACCGTCTTCGAGGTGAATTTCCGGCCGGCGTTATAGGTCGCCTGGGCGGCGAAATTCTCGACGCCACGGGGTTTCTTCCCGTTGGTGCTGAATTGATCGAGCGGCTGTTTCTTGACGGGTGCGGGGGCGGTGCGGGCGCGCTGCAGCTGCTGCGCCTGGCGTCGTTCGCCGATCGTCTGCCCCACTCCCTCCTGCCGGCGTTCGGCGCGGAACGGATTGTGGCCCTGTTGTGTCTTCACATTTGCCATAGAAAGACGCCGTCGATCGTTGCTGCGATCCCCCCTGCGCACCGGAATAATGCAAGATCACTGCCAAGAAGCGGGTGGCGGGAAAAAATATAACTCTTTGAAAATACTTGATATTTAAGGATGGCGTCGTTGTCCGAAGCGGCGGGATTCCGTGAAAACACCCCAAAAAGGGGAGAAAACGGGGGGTTGAGACCTCACCGACGCGGGATCAGAGGAGCTGCAGGCACTCCTCGACGCTCGCGACGCCCAGGACCTCGAGTTCGCGCGGGAGCTTCGCCTTCGCGTTCGAGCGGGGGATGAGCGCGCGGCGGAAGCCCATCTTCGCCGCCTCCTTCAGCCGCATCTCGACGCCCATCACCGCGCGCGTCTCGCCGGTGAGGCCGACCTCGCCGATGACGACGGTCTCGTGGTCGACCGGACGCCCGGTGAAGCTGGAGTGGATCGCGGCGACGACCCCCAGGTCGGCGGCCGGTTCGTTGATCCGGATGCCCCCGGCGACGTTCAAGAAGATATCGTGGTCCTTGAGGACGAGTCCCTCGCCCTTCTCGAGGACGGCGACGAGGAGCGCCAGCCGGTTGCCGTCGATGCCGATGGCGGTGCGCCGCGGCGTGCCGAAGCCCGACTGCGAGGCGAGCGCCTGGACCTCGAGCAGGACCGGGCGCGATCCCTCCAGCGATGCGACGACGACCGAGCCGGCGGTCGCGCGCGGCTTCTCGGCGAGGAAGATCCCCGACGGGTTCGGCACCTCCTTGAGGCCCGCGCCGGTCATCTCGAAGACGCCGATCTCGTTCGTGGAGCCGAAGCGGTTCTTCATCGTTCGCAGGATGCGGAAGGCGTGCCCGCGCTCCCCCTCGAAGTAGAGGACCGTGTCGACGAGGTGCTCGAGCACCTTCGGCCCCGCGATGGACCCCTCCTTCGTGACGTGGCCGACGAGGAAGGTCGCCGTCCCGGAGCGCTTCGCGACGGCCAGCAGCTTGCCCGCCGACTCGCGCACCTGGCCGATCGTCCCCGGCGCCGAGGCGAGGTCGTTCGTGTACATCGTCTGGATCGAGTCGATCGCGACGATCGCGGGCTTGAGCGCGCGGATCTGATCGAGCGCGCGCTCCACGCAGTTCTCGGTGAGGACGATGAGCCGCTCTTCGGCGATACCCATCCGTTCGGCGCGCAGCTTGATCTGCGAGGCGCTCTCCTCGCCCGAGACGTAGAGCGCGGGACGGCCCGCAGCGGCGACGCGCGCCAGGGCCTGCATGACGATCGTCGACTTGCCGATCCCCGGATCGCCGCCGATGAGTGCCACGCCCCCCGGGACGTAGCCGGAGCCCAGCACCCGGTCGAACTCCGCGATGCCCAGCGGGACGTGCTCGCCGTCGTCGCCGACGATCTCCGTGATGGGGGCGGGGGCGTTGGGGGCGTCGTCGCCGGTCGGAGCGCGGCGCGGCTGCGTCTCCTCGCGCTCCTCGGCATAGGTGTTCCACTTGTTGCATTCGGGGCAGCGCCCGAGCCAGCGCGGACTCTGCGCGCCGCAGTGCTGACAGGCGTAGATCGTGCGCGGTTTGGCCATGCAAAAGGCCTTAGCAGGGACGCGTTCACTTGTGAAGCGAAAGGGTGGGGGGCTACTGCACGTCGGGGAGCTTGAGGAAGGGGATGCCCTCCTCCTCGAGCTGCTCCTCTTCCTCCTGCGTTGCGACTCCGCGGATGTTGCGCGACTCCGATTCGCCGGTGTGCATCTTGATCGCTTCCTCGGCGAAGCGGGTTCCCACATCCTCGAAGTGGTCGTTCACATAGGCGAGCATCCGCTGGGGGGTGGGTTGCGCCTCCCCCCTCAGCGCGGGGTGCGCGGGGGCCTTGCCGTGGCGCCGGATGCGCACCGGCGTGAGCGCCTGCTGGACGCGGCAGTCGCCGCAGACGGGGCACTCGATGAGCTCGGACTCGAGCTGGTCCTCGAACGATTGGCGGTCCGCGAAGAGGCCCTCGAACTGATGGCCGTTCGAACAGATGACATCGACTGCATGCATAATGATACGGCTCCTCTCTGGGGGCGCGATTCAAAGCAGGGGGTGCGCGCTTTGTCAATGCCGGCGGGCCTGTGCGCTGGGCGGCGGGGTGCCGCTCCGGCGTCGGCCGCGATCCGGCAAGGGGGCGATCGCGCGGCAGCGCGCGTTGGCACGGAGGGTGCAATTCCGAACGCCGTTGTCATTTGGAGGCGTCGATGCTAGGAGCTGGCCCCAACCGAGGGGGAACGCCGCATGCGCCATATCGTCACCTTTTTCGCCACGGCGGCCTATACCGGCTTCTTGCCGCTTGCCCCGGGCACGTGGGGGACGGCCCTTGGCGTCGGCCTCTACTGGCTGGTCCGCGACCTGCCGCCGCCCGCCTATGCGGCGATGGGGGTCGCCTTCATCGCGCTCGCCGTCTGGGCCGCCGACCGCGCGCAGGCGATCTTCGGCGAGGCCGATCCGCCGCAGGTCGTTATCGACGAGGTGGCGGGCTATCTGGTGACGATGGCCTTCCACCCGCCGCTCGTCACCTCGGCGCTGGTGGGCTTTCTCCTCTTCCGTATCTTCGACATCACCAAGCCCTGGCCGGTGCGCTGGTTCGAGCGCCGCTTCGCCGACGGCCGCGGGGTCGTCTTCGACGACGTCATGGCGGGGATCTATGCGAACGCCGCCCTCTGGTTCTGTGAAATCGCCATTCCGGCGCTTGGCATAAAATGGGCTTGAAAAGTGAACGATCGTTCACGTAGAGCAGAATCGGTACCCTATGCGTCTGGAGATCATTACAACCGGCGATGAGGTGATGCAGGGGGTGATCGTCGACACGAACACCGCCTGGGTCGCCGAGCGCGCCGCTCGGCTGGGGCACGTCGTCGTCCGCCACACCGCGGTGGGCGACGATGCCGCGGCGATCGGCGAGGTGCTTCGTGCGGCCGCCGGGCGCGTCGAGGCGGTCGTCGTCACGGGGGGGCTGGGGCCTACCGCCGACGACCTCACCATCGCCGCCGCCGCCGAGGCCTTCGGTCTCCCGCTCGTGCGCGACGAGGCGGTGCTGGCCGACATCCGGGAGCGCTTTGCGCGTGTCGGCCGCGAGATGTCCGTCAGCAACGAGAAGCAGGCGCTCATCCCCGAGGGGGGGCTCGTCCTGGAAAATCGCGTCGGCAGCGCCCCCGGGATTGCCCTCGACTGGGAGGGGACGCGCTTTTACTTCCTCCCCGGCGTCCCCAAGGAGCTCTATCAGATATTCTCCGACGCGGTGGAGCCCTGGCTCGCCGAGCAGGCGGAGGGGGCGTTTTGCGAGCGCATCCTGCGCTGCTTCGGTCTGCCGGAGGCGACGATCGACACGAAGCTCGCCGATGCCGACCTGGGAGCGGTTCGCCTCGGATTCCGCGTGAAGTTCCCGGAGGTCCTCCTCAAGCTCACCGCGCGGGGGGACGATGCCGCCACGGTGACGGCAGCGGTCGATACCGCCGAGGTGACCGTGCGCGAACGCCTGGGCGACGCCGTCTATGCCGTGGGCGAGGCATCGCTGGCCGGCGTCGTGGTCGGGTTGCTTTCGGAGCGCGGCCTGCAGCTCGCCGTCGCCGAATCCTGTACCGGCGGGGAGATCGCCGACCGGATCACCGACGTGCCCGGCGCCAGCGCCGTCCTCGATCGGGGGCTCGTCACCTACAGCAATCGTTCGAAGGAGGAGCTCCTGGGCGTTCCGGCGGCACTCATCGCGGAGCACGGCGCGGTCTCCGAGCCGGTGGCGCGCGCGATGGCCGAGGGGGTGCGCGAGCAGGCGGGCGTTGCGGTTGGCGTCGGGATCACCGGCATCGCGGGCCCGACGGGGGGCACGCCGGAGAAACCGGTGGGCACCGTGCACATCGCGGTCGCGGCGCCGGGGGGAACCACGGCGCGGAAATTCTGCTTCAATCGCGATCGCATCTGGTTTAAACAATTTGCTGCCGCGATGGCGCTCGACATGGTGCGCCGCGCGCAGATGACCCTATGAAGATACGATCCTTTCTCGCCTTCGACCTCTCCGACGAGGTGAAGGGGGAACTCAAATCGCTCATCGCCCTCCTGGAGCCGAAGTCCAAGGAGGTGCGATGGGTGCAGCCCGAGCGCGTCCATGGCACGGTGCGCTTCTTCGGCGATGTGGAAGAGGAGCTGCTGCTGGGCAAGCTCTCCGAGGTCATCGCGCGCGAGCTGCGACACCAGGCGCCGATGCACCTGGTGGGCAGGGGGCTCGGCGTCTTTCCGAACTGGCGCTACCCGAAGGTGCTCTGGGCGGGGCTGGCCGGCGACACCGATGCGATGAGGAGCCTGCACCGCCGGCTTGAGGAGGCCTTCGGCGAGTTCGGCTTTGCGCCGGACGATCGGGAATTTCGACTGCATCTGACCATCGGCCGCGCGAAGAAGGCGCGGTTCAAGGGGCGGGAGGCGCTCATGCAGATGGTCGAGAAGATGGCCGACCGCGAATTCGGCGAGATCGCCGTCGACGCGCTCGTCCTCTACAGGAGCGAGCTCACCCCCGACGGACCGATCTACACGCCGCTGAAGCGATTTTCGCTGGGCGGAAGGGATGCATAAAACATACGTAATCACCTCTGGAGAAAAGGAGTTCACCATGAGCACGACACCCCCGACGATCGACAACCGCGACAAGGCGATCGGCCTCGCCGTCGCCACCATCGAGAAGCAGTTCGGCAAGGGCTCGATCATGCGGCTGGGCAAGGACCAGCCGCTGGTGAGCGTCGATGCGGTTCCCACCGGATCGCTCTCGCTCGATATCGCGCTCGGCGTCGGCGGCCTCCCGAAGGGTCGCGTCGTCGAGATCTACGGCCCGGAGTCGTCGGGCAAGACGACGCTCGCGCTGCAGGTCGTGGCATCGGCGCAGGCACAGGGGTCGATCGCCGCCTACGTCGACGCCGAACACGCCCTCGACGTCGACTACGCGCGCAAGCTCGGCGTGCGGACCGAGGACCTCCTCATCAGCCAGCCCGACAGCGGCGAGCAGGCGCTGGAGATCGCCGACACGCTCGTGCGCTCCGGCGCCATCGGCATCCTCGTCGTCGACTCGGTCGCGGCGCTCGTCCCGCGCTCCGAGCTCGAGGGGGAGATGGGTGACGCGCAGATGGGCTCGCAGGCGCGGCTGATGAGCCAGGCGCTGCGTAAGCTCACCGCCACGATCTCGAAGTCGCAGACGATGGTCGTCTTCATCAACCAGATCCGCAT
>CAYPII010000006.1:0-43527 GCA_964410765.1 uncultured Myxococcales bacterium
CACTCGTAGAGCACGATGGTGTCGCCCGGATCGGGGTCGTGCGATCCCGTGCCGTCGAGCGTCACATGGTCGCCCAGTTCCTCGAGCATGCGGGCGGAGTTCGCCTCGAGCTCCTTGGTGCGCTCTCGCATCGTGTAGAGCTCCCCGGCCTGATGCGCGGCACGCACCAGCGACTGCAGCTCGGTATAGAGCACCGCCATCTTCTGCGCCTCGGCGAGCGTCGTCGGCACGCCGACATCCTTCGCCTTCAGCGCTTCAATATGCGGCAGATAGCTCTCCCGCACCGGCTGCGGCACGCGCGCAAGCGTCATGTCCTGATAGCTCTCCTTCGCCCGAAAGGCGCGGTAGAGCTCACGCGCCATCGCCGCCTCCGGCGAAGAAAGGCAGTTCTCGTCAGCGCGGCAGACGGTATAAAGATCGATCATCCGGTCGATCACGGCGCTCATCGCGGTGGAGATCCCCTCATCGCAGGCCGGTTGCGCTATCACGCCCTGAACCCTCTTCGAGGCATTCTGAACCGCCGGCGCATCAAGGCAGCCCTCGGGATCGGCCGCGCAGGACCGCTCCATGGCGCTGATCGCCGCACGCGCCTCGGCACGCGCCGACGCCTGTTCGTCGCGACAATGCAACATCAGTGCCGTTTGATAGGTGAAACGCCGTGAGCTGCGTCTGCTCCCCTCATTCAGAATCGTCTGCGCGGGCATGAAATGTGTCTTTGTATATGTCGCATCAACATATTCATGCATATGATCGTAAAGCTGCGCGGGCGACATCGCGCGAAGCTCCTGCGAGTTCGTATCCTCGGCAGAGTAGAGATTCCCGTCCCAGCGCATGGCACGCAGCGCGACCGTCTTCCCGTCATCGTGACTGGCGAAGAGATGACCGTCGCGGACAGACATCGTCTCCGCCGCTCCGTCGAAGCTCATGCCGCTGCAAAAATCAGCCGCGTCGCCCGCATCCCGCGTCCTCGCATCCACATCATCGAGGATGGAAATGGCCTTACAGTATGCCGGCAGATCGATCGAAAAGGAATCACCCATAACACCCCTCCTTTGTAGACATTCATCGCTACACAACGCGCCCATGCGTTGCTGCCCGCTGTATCGCATATTCCAGACAGAAGTTGCCTGTAAAGTGAACAAAGAGGAAGTGTCCGGCTCCTTTGAATTGGCAACCGCTCCCCTCCGGACAAAAAAAGCCCCTCGCTGTGCGAGGGGCCCTTCGACAACCGTTTTTACACTCCGGCTTACGAAAGCTTGTTGTACAACCAGGAAAAAATGGCACCGGCGATGAAGGCATCGATGAAGCCGATGATCGCGCCGATGATGAGGCCCTTCACATCCGGCGTGATCCAGCCGAGGTACCACTGGCTGATGTAGTTGAACGGCGCCAGGCCCTTGCCCGTCATGGCCAGGATCACCGTCCAAATCACCGCGATCGCCCAGAGGATACCAAACGCCAACGCAAATCCCTTTACGCTCAACTTCATAGTCCCCCCTTTCGAGTGTCCGGATAGACAACGAGGCCTGAGAGGAGCGAGCGCCGTCTTCATCGTCTGCGCTCGTTCGTCCCAGGCCTCACGCCTTCGCCTCAGAGAGCGGTCACCGCTAGAATTTCACCCGGAAACCGACCATCAGCCCCATGCCCTTCATACCCACCTTGGCTGATGCGATTTTTGTACCACCTTTGAGCGGGTTCTTCCAGGGGAAACGCTTCATCTGCGGAGCCCCCTTCCGCGATTCGGAGCGGCCGCGCGGCTTGGCCTGCGCTGCAAATTTTGGGCTTCCCACGGTTCCTCCTCACCACCCGCTCTCCCTGTAGTATAGCACAGCCGCCCCGAAAAGAAAAATGCCCTGTTTTCAAAGAGATGCATCACCCAGCGCGAGCGCCGCGGGCAGTTGCCGGTCGCTGCCTTCGTCCCTGCCGGCTGCTGCGACGGCTCCCCCCTTCGCCCTCCGGCCTCCGCTGCCGGGAACCGCGCCGACCCCGCAGCCCCTTGAGCTTTTCGTATTGCTCCGCGCTGATCGTCTTCCGGATCGTGAGCAGCATTTCCATCCGTTCGCGCGACATCTTCGAACGCAGCTTTTCGATCGCGTCGATCACCTTCTCGAGCTTCCCCTCGTCGAGCGTCTTTGCCGAAAGAAGTGGTTCGAGCTCCAGCTCCTGAATCTCGATCTCGCCGCGCAGGCGAATCATCTTCTTTCGATGCTCCAAAAAGGCCTGCTGGATCTTCTGCTGCTGCTCCTCGGTCAGACCGATCTGTTTGACCAGCGCCGCACGCTGCCACCAGGCACCCGCAGGCATTCCGAGCTCCCCCCCGCCTCCACCGGGGCCTCCCCCTTCCGGCCCGCGGGGTTGTGCGAGCGCCGGCAGGGCCAGCGCCGTCATCGCGACCATCACCACGACCATCAGCATCCGTTTCATAATGCCTCCTCCCCGCTCACCTGCGGGACCAAGTAGTTCAGGCGCTCCTCGAACGAGGAACGCTCGATCTCGTAGCCGTTGAGGACATAGAGCCCCTGCGGAACGTAGTCGTCGACGATCGTGTCGACCTCCTCCAGAAAGAGATCGGCATCGATCGCCGCGACCTCCTCCTCATGACGATGGTCATCGGTCAGCGGCACGAAGAGGAGCGCCGCCAAGACTGCCGCCGTCGCCGTGGCGAGGAGCCAGCGGGAGAGGCGCCGTCGCCCCTGACCGGCTGCGATGCGCTCGTTGATCGCGGCGCGCTGTGCCGCCCAGTCGACCCCCGCCCGCTCCGGATCGACGACGAAGCGCCGCAGATCCCCCGCCCCTTCATGGCGTCGTTCAGTCATGGCCGCCCTCCCGTTCGACGAGCGGGGCGAGCTTCGCCTTCGCCCGTGCAAAGTAGGTCTTTGCCGACGAGGTGCTGCAGCCGAGCGCGTTCCCCACCTCGGCGAAAGTCATCTCCTCGCCCACGTGCAGCTGCAGGACAACGCGCTCGCGTTCGCTCAGGCGCGCCCGCGCCCAGTCCGCGAAGAGGCGTTCGCGCTCGTGTCGGCTCGCCGCCTCTTCGGGCGACGGGTGCGCCGTCGCCGTCTCGTCCGGCTCGCGCGTTCCGCCCCCGAACCACCCGCGCACGCGGCGCCAGCGCTGGCGATCCCGCACGACATTGCGTGCCGCACGGATGAGCCACGCGGGCACCGCCGCCGGCTCCCGGATGCTCGCAATGTGGTGAAAGAGCCGCACAAATGCCTCCTGCGTCGCCTCGTCCGCATCCTGCGGGTCCTTGGCGGCCGCCAGCGCCGCCGCGAAGACCCGGCGCTGGGTGGCGGTGATCAATTCGTTCCAGGCGCGCTGCTCCCCCGCCCGTATTCGCTCCACCAGCGCCTCGATCGCTTCCCGATCCATACACCCCTCCGGACGGCTCCGCCCCCCTCGTCGGTCGACAGAAAAGACGAGGAACCGGAGAGACCTCCGCATCCTTCCTAGCATCGTCGCAGGAAAGTGACCAGTGGGAGCGTGAAATGGTGGGGTGCGAATGGACGCTTACGACATGTAGGCCTGGCCGTCGAAGGCGGCACGGTAGGTCTTGTAGAAGGCCATCACCTTCTTCACGTACTTCTTCGTCTCGCGAAAGGGGGGCATGCCAGCATACTTGCGGACGTTCCCCGGGCCGGCGTTGTAGGCGGCCAGCGCGTGAATGACGTTGCCGTTGAACTTGCCCAAGAGCTCCTTGAGGTAGCGCGTCCCCGCCTCGACGTTCTGCGCCGGGTCGAAGGGATTGCGCAGGTGCAGATAGCGCTGCGTGGGGGGATTGATCTGCATGAGCCCCTTCGCGTTCATATAGGAGCGGGCCCGTGGGTTGAAGTTCGACTCGGCGTGGATCACCGCCGCGATGAGCGCCGGATGCAGGTCGTGCTGCGCGGCCGCCTCCAGGATGATCGCGGAATACTTCACGTCGAGCTCCGCCATGCGCACCGCTGGCTCCCCCTTGATCTGCTGGCCGAGCCAGAAGCTGACCGCATAGAGAAGGGCGATCCCCAGCAAATTGATGATCAACAGTTTTGGTCTCATGGGCGTCATAGGCCGGTTAGAGAAGCAAGATCAATGCCAACGAGTGGCTCTCTAACCTCTTGTTATGATTGATTTTATTAAAACGCCCCTGCTCGATGCCCGGGTCTGATCCCCCCGATCGGGTCGACCCACCCCAGAGCCGGATGCCGCCCTTATCCGACGCATCCCGACCTGTCACGACGCGCTGCGACAAGCCCCCCCTCCCCCTGGGAGGGGAGCCCCCCCATGACTTTTCGCGGAGAAATCGTTATAGTTGATGGAGAGGAGACACGATGGAATTTCCACGCCTGCGGAGACTGCCCCCCTATGCCCTGGCGGAGGTCGCCGGGAGGATGCTCGCCGCCCGCCGCGCCGGACGCGACATCATCAATCTGGGGATGGGCAACCCCGACCTCCCCACCCCGCGCCATATCGTCGAGAAGCTCCAGGAAGCGGCGGAGAAACCGGCCAACCACCGCTACTCGCTCTCGCGCGGGATCCCGAAGCTGCGCACCGCGATCTGCGAGCGCTATCGCGCGCGCTACGGCGTCGAGCTCGATCCGGAGTGCGAAGCAATCGTCACGCTCGGCAGCAAGGAGGGGCTGGCCCACCTGGTGCTCGCCGCCACCGGCCCGGGCGACATCGTCCTGGCGCCCAATCCGACCTATCCGATCCACGCCTACTCCATCGCCATCGCCGGCGCGGAGATCGGCAACGTCCCGATTGGCCCGGGGGAGGACTTCTTCGCCAACCTCACGCGCGCCTTCGAGTCCACCTGGCCGCGCCCGCGCCTGCTCATCCTCTGTTTTCCCTCCAACCCCACCGCGCAGACGGTCGAGCTCCCCTTCTTCGAACGCGTCGTTGCCTTCGCGCGCGAACACGAGTTGCTGGTGATCCACGACCTCGCTTACGCCGACCTCTGCTTCGACGGCTACACCGCCCCCTCGATCCTCGCCGTGCCGGGGGCGCACGAGGTGGCGGTGGAGTTCTATTCGATGTCGAAGGGCTATTCGATGCCCGGCTGGCGCGTCGGCTTCTGCCTGGGAAACGCGGAGGCGATCGCCGCGCTCGCGCGCATCAAGAGCTACCTCGACTACGGGATGTTCCAGCCCATCCAGATCGCCGCAACGGTGGCGCTCCAACAGCGTGACGACTGCGTGCAGGAAATTTGCGAAACCTACCGCGCGCGACGCGACGTCCTCTGCGAGGGGCTGGGTCGCATCGGCTGGCCGGTGGAGAAGCCGCGCGCGACGATGTTCGTCTGGGCGCCGATCCCGGAGCGCTTCCGCGGCGAGGGATCGCTCGCCTTCAGCCGCCGCCTGCTCGACGAAGCGGGTGTGGCCGCTTCGCCCGGAATCGGCTTTGGCGATCACGGCGAGGGGTTTGTGCGCTTCGCGCTGGTCGAGAACGAGGAGCGCATCCGCCAGGCGGTGCGCGGGATGAAGGAGATGCTCGCCCGATGAGCCACATCGACCTCTGGACGCTCCGGGAACGCTGGACGCTGCGCCGCACGACGGCCACGGCAGCGCTGCTCCTGGTAATCGTCGCGCTGGTACGCCCCGCGCCGCTCGCGCGCATGGAGGATGCGGCCCTGCGCGCCGCCGCCGACCTGCCGCTGCGCCCGCGCCCCTCCAAGGAGCTCCTCCTCGTCACCGCCGACCGCGATGCGAAGACACTCCTGCAGCTCGTGCGCGCGATCGTGCGCAAGAAGCCGGCGCGCCTCCTGCTCGACAGCACGATCGTGGAAGCGCTCCCCGCCAACGCCCTCGCCGCCCTGCGCGCGGAGCAGGTCCTCGGCTACGCCTTCGCAACGGAACCGATCATCGCGGATCAGGAGAAGAAAGAGAAAGCCCCCGAGGCGTTCGACCGACTCGCCCTCCCCGCGGCGCCGGAGGACGACACCGCTCTCGTCGCAATGGAGGGAATCCCCGCGCCGCCGGCCAAGCGCCTCGCGCGCGAGGGGATCGTCTTCGGCTTCGTCAACGTGCTGCCCGACGACGACGGCGTCGTGCGCACGCAGCCGCTCGCCGTGCGCATCGGTCACCAGGCCTTCCCGCACGCCGCGCTCGCCGCAGCGGCGCAGTCGGCGGGGTTCACGCCGATCATCACGATGGCGGCGGATGGAAAACCGAACGGCATCGCAATCGGCGAGCGCCGGATTCCAACGCCCCCCGACGCGCGCATCGCCGTGAGTGTGCGCGGCGGGATGGAGGCCTTCCCGCAATGCACAACAGAAACGATCATCGCAAACGAAGAGGACGCCAACACGATCGCGGACAAAACGGTCCTGCTCTCGCTCGATGATGAGGCGAACACGGTCACGACGGTCCTCGGCCCGATGCCGCGCATCGCCTTCGTCGCAAATGTCCTCGACGACCTCCTCACCGAGCGCTGGCTGCAAACGGCGGGACGCATCTGGACCGCACTCCTGGTCGCGCTGCTGGGCGCGCTCTTCGTCGCGTTTGGCCCGCGCTTCGATGCGCTCCGCCAGGGGTGCGCCGCGCTTGGCGTCATCGCGCTGGTCTGGCTCATCGGCCTTCCGCTGATCGCCTACGGCGGGGTCGTCCCGCCGATCGTCGAGCTCTCGCTGGCGACGATCATCCTCCTCGCCGCCCTCTCTGCGTGGCGGCTGATCGCCGTCCTCCTCCCGCGCCACCTGCTGTGTGCGCGCCTGCGCGGACGGCTCTCCCCGACAGCGATCGATGCGGTCGTCGCCGACCCGCAGCTGCTCGCCGGATCGCCGACCCATCGGCCGGCGGTCGCCCTGGCGCTCGACACGAAGGGGTTCGGATCGATCGCCGCACGCCTTGAGGGGAAAAAGCTCGCGGCATTCCTGCAGACGTATCGCTCGCTCATCGCGGAGGCGATCCTCGCGGAGGGGGGCTTCATCGATTCCTGGGCGGGGGATGAGTGCCGCGCCCTCTTCGGCGTCCCGGCGGCGGTGCAGAAACCGGCGCTGTGTGCACTGCGCGCCGCGATCGCGATCCGACGGGCCTTCGCGGAGAACGCGGCTGTCTGGCGCGAACGCTTCGCGGTCGAACGGCTGCACGTCGGCATCGGGATCGCCGCCGGCGAGGTCGTCTGCAGCGCACCGCCCGGGGCGCGCCGCGGGGAGCTCGTCATCACCGGCGGCGCGGTGGAGGCCGCACTGGCACTCCGCGCGCTCAACCGCCCGTATCGCACCAGCATCCTCGTCGACGAGCGCATCGCGGAGGCGACGGGCGCACGTTTCGGCTTCCGCCCGCTGCTCCCCGTCACGCTTCACGGTAGCGCGGAGGCGATCGTCATCTTCGAGCTGATCGGCGAGAAAGCGGTCATCCTCCCGCAGTTGCAGGAATACCTCCGCGCGCGAAAGGCCTATCTGGAGAAACGTTTCGATGAGGCGCGGGAGCTGCTCGAGAAGATCGTGCGCGAGCACCCACACGATGGCCCCGCGCACCTGCTCCTGGAGCGCCTCTCACGTCGGTGAGTGCGATCAGTGGACCACCCCGTTGCTGCCGGCGAAGTTGTCGCCATAGAAGGGGTCGCCGAAGAAGAAGTCGAGGTAGTCGTCCCCGTTGACATCCGCCAGCGTGACGTTGAACATCGACACCGTCGCCTCGAGCGTCAGGCCGGGCTCGTCGAACCAACTCGTCCCGCTGTAGGGGCCGAGATAGACGTAGAGCCCATCCTGACCGCTGATGATCAGATCGTGCTCCCCGTCGTTATTGATGTCGCCCCCCGCCACGCCACCGCCGAAATAGGCGCGCTGCGTGTCCTGGATATCGACCCGCGTCCCCACCTCGGTAAAATCGCCGGTGTTGAGATAGACGATGACCAGCCCCCCGACCTCGGCGGGCGTGGCGATCACGAAATCGTCCCAGCCGTTGCCATCGATATCGCCGACGTTCTCTATGACGATCGGGCCACCGGCCGCCTGCATCTCGATGAGGACGGTCTGTGGCGGGAGGGAATCCGTCCCGTTGTCGATCGTCACTTCCGAATTCGTGCCGGCATCGCTCGAATATTCGGAGACGAAAGCGAGCCAGTCGACCACATCGCTGGTGAGGTGGCCGAGCGTGTTCAGATAGAGGCCAGCACGCCCATCCTCGACATCGCCCACATAGACGCGCTGGCCAACCGTTGCGCGCTGGTCGGCGGTGATCGGTCCTTCAAGAATATACGCCGCACCACGTTGATCAAACCCTGCCGTGTAATTATAGGCACCGATGAGGAGATAGCTGCACCCCGCGCCGTCGGAACCGACGGCGAGCGCACCGCCGAACTGGTCATCCCGCTCGTTGCGATCGGAGGCATTGCGGATCACGACATCGGCATCGGACGTCTGTGTATAGCTCGCCGCCCAATCCGCCTTGCCGAAATAGATGGAGATCTGACCCTGCAGCGTCGATTCGGGTTCGTCGAAATCGCCGTCGCCGATGAGGACGTCGTCGATGCCGTCGCAGTTTACATCGCCGATCGCCACACCGGTGCCGAAGCGCGTCGCCTCGTCCGCCACGAAGAGGACCTCGGATGCATCGCCAGGCGTCGCGCCGCCGAGGGAGAGCGAAACGACCGGCGGTACGGTGGGATCGCCAGCCGAAAAGGCCCCTCCGGAGAGGGTATCGGCGTAACCGTCGTTGTTGACATCCCCCACGCCCAGCCGCCAGCCCAAGAGCTCCATCGCTTCCGTGCCCGTGTTGTAGACGACCGTTTGCAACGACGTGTCCACGACCGCACTGTATTCGTCCGACTCCTCGCCATCGGTCGTCGTGTAGCGCACCGCCACGTCGTATTCGCTGTTCGGGTTCAATCCATTGACAACGCAGGAGACGGTGTTGAGTGCACCCGCCGGATCGCAGTCGGCGTCCGCCTCCGCCATCTCCTCCCAGGCGAGCGCGGGCATCACCGCGATATCGGCGCTGGCCGCCGCGACGCGCACGTCGTAGCTCGCCACATCCGAGTCCGCCGGTTCGGTCCAGGTGATCGTCGCGCGCGTGCCGGCGACCTGCCCCACCTCGAGCTCCGGCAGCGATGACGAACCGCCACCGCCCCCACCGCCGCTATCGCTGATGCCGGCGGCGATGCAGCCCGAGAGGGAAAGGCCGAGGATCAGGAATCCAATCGTGATGCTCCGCATGGTCCACCTCCCATCTACCCTGCTGCATAATAAATTATGCAACTTCCGTACCAGTCACGGAAAGGGGAAAGGATCTGAAATAAATCGGGATATCAATATGTTGGAGTTACATCGCGATGCTAAACGGGTAGGATTAGACCCACCCCTGTCAGGATTTGGACTCCCAAAACGAGAGGGGCGCTGCGGGGTGCGTTCAGAGGATCTCGAGGCGCTTCGGGAAGGTGGCGAGCAGCTCGCAGCCGGCCTTCGTCACGACGACCAGGTCCTCGATGCGCACGCCACCGATGCCGGCGTAATAGAGGCCCGGCTCCACGCTCATCACATTGCCCGCCTTGAGCGTGTAGTCGCGCTGCGTGATGCGCGCCGGCTCCTCATGCACCTCCAGGCCGATGCCGTGGCCGGTGCCGTGAAAGAAGCCCTGCTGTCGTCCGTCCTTCTCGCCGGTGGGGTAGCCCTCGCGCGCGAAGAAGGCGAGGATCGCCTCGTGCACGGTGCGCCCGTTCACGCCCGCGCGGATCCGCTCCATGCCGAGCTGCTGCCCGCGCCTGACGACCGCGTACATCTTCTTGAGCGCCTCCGGCGCGCGACCGCGGCAGAAGGTGCGCGTGGCATCGCCGCAGTACCAGCTCTTGGCCGAGCGCGGAAAGATGTCGACGATGATGGAGTCGTGCGACCGCAGCGGTCCCGAGCCACGATCGTGCGGATCGAGGGCATGCTTGCCACAGGAGACGATCGGAACCTCGGGCTGAAAGCCGCGCTCGAGCAGAAAGACGTCGATCATCGTCCGCAGCCGCTCGGAGGTGAGCGTTGTCCCGCGATAGACGAGGCGCCGCCCCTTGATGCGGCTCTTCCGAAGCGTGTCGCGCGCCAGACGCATCGACGCGAAGACGGTGCGCTGCGCCGCCTTCATGTGGCGCAACTCTTCGGAGCTCTTCGAAAAGCGCTCGGGAAAGAAGGGGACCGGCCCGCCCTCCACCGTATACCCCTTGCGGCGCAGGGCATCGACGAGCGCGAAGGAGGTCCCCTCGGGGACCTCGATGGTGTCAACGCCGAGTTCTGTGAAGAGCTCGTGGAGGAGATCGGCGGAGGTCGGCTGCGGCGTATGCGCCGCAGCGCGGGCCCGGTATTCGCTCAGCGAGAGGACGCGATCGACCGCCGCCTCGCGCTTAGCCCGGTCGATCTCCAGGTCGCTGGCGAGCAGCATACTGCGCCCCCCCGCCTGGACGAAGAGAATCGGGTCGGGCGCACTGAAGCGCGTGGCATAGTAGAGGTCCGCGTTCTTCTCGGGGACATCGTAGATCATTCGCCCCCGCTTCCCCCCCTGCCCGCTGCGCTTCGCCATGTCGCTCCCTCCTTTACAGTGTTTCGACGATCGGCTAGATTCACTCCACACGATGATCGAGATGGGGGATACGGCGATATGAAACCAATGTCCAACGGAAAGGTCGCGGCCCTCCTCTGCTGCGGCGTCATCGCCCTGCTCGCCAGCGCCTGCGCCAAGCGCAGCGCACCAGCGACCGCCCACCGGGGGCCGGACTACCGCGCCACCGGCGAGGCCTCTTGGTACGGCCCCGGCTTCGCGGGGCGCAAGACCGCCAGCGGCGAGCGCTTCAACCCACGCGACCTCACCGCCGCGCACCGCAAGCTCCCCTTCGGCACGAAGGTCAAGGTCACGCACGTGGAGAACGGCAGGTCGGTCGTGGTGCGGATCAACGATCGCGGGCCGTACGCCGGCCGGCGCATCATCGACCTCTCCAAGGCGGCGGCGCGCGAGATCGACATGCTCCGCTCCGGCACCGCGACGGTGGAGGTGATGACGCTTGCGAGCGTCGACGCGGAGAAGGAGCAGGAGAAGGAGCTGATGCAGGAAGAGGAGGCGCTGCGCAGCGGCACCCCGCCCCCGCAGCCTGAAGAGAGCAGCGGCCACAAGAAGCTCCCCTTCAATCCACCGGTCGATGAGGACCACTCCACCTCCGAGCAGGACCTCTACGAACAGGAGCAGGTCGGCCAGGAGGCCGCCGACATCCCCGGCGAGATGGAAGAGTTCTGACCCTCCCCTCCCCCCGCCGCTGTGATTGACTTTGCCCCATCCATCCACTAGACCGTGGGCGGCCTGAAAAGAGCAATCATTTCATCCCATCAGGAGGTCGCCATGCCCGCACCCTTTACGAACGAAGCGCTCACCGATTTCTCGAAGACCGAGAACGCCCAAGCCATGGAGGCGGCGCTGCAGAAGGTCGCCGGCGAATGCGGCCGCGAGTATCCGATCGTCATCGACGGCGAGAAGATCACGACCGATGCGAAGATCCGTTCGACGAATCCCGCCAACACCGAACAGGTGGTCGGCATCGCGCAGAAGGGAACGACGGCGCTCGCCGAGAAGGCGCTGGCCGCGGCCTGGAAGGCGTTCGACGGCTGGCGCTGGACGCCGGCGGAGGAGCGCGCCGACTACCTCTTCCAGATGGCGTCGAAGATGCGCGAGCGCAAGCTCGAGCTTGCCGCCTGGATGGTCACCGAGATCGGCAAGAACTGGGTGGAGGCGGACGCCGACGTCGCCGAGGCGATCGACTTCTGCGAGTTCTACGGGCGCGAGGCGATCCGCTACGGCAAGCCGCAGCCCTGCACCGACTATCCGAACGAGATCAACGAGGTCGTCTATACCGCGCTGGGCGCCGGCGCGGCGATCCCGCCGTGGAACTTCCCGCTCGCGATCCTCGTCGGCGTGACGATCGGCCCGGTCGCCGCCGGCAACACGGTCGTCCTCAAGCCGGCCAGCGACACGCCCACGATCGCCGCCAAGTTCCTGGAGATCGTCGAGGAGGTGGGGCTCCCCAAGGGGGTCATCAACTTCGTCACCGGCAGCGGGTCGGACGTGGGCGAGACGCTCGTCACGCATCCGAAGACGCGCTTCGTCAACTTCACCGGATCGCGCGAGGTGGGGCTGCACATCTCCGAGGAGTGCGGCAAGGCGCGCCCCGGCCAGCAGTGGATCAAGCGCGTGATGGCCGAGATGGGCGGCAAGGATGCGCTGATCGTCGACGCCGACGCGAACCTCGACGTCGCCGCCGAGGCGGCGTTTGCGGGCGCCTTCGGCTTCCAGGGGCAGAAGTGCTCGGCCTGTTCGCGCGCCATCGTCGACGCGAAGGTCTACGACGCCTTCCTGGAGAAACTCATCGAACGCGTGAAGACGATCACCGTCGGCAACACGCAGGAACAAAATTATTCCATGGGCCCGGTCTCGAGCAAGAGCGCCTACGACAAGATCATGAACTACATCGAGATCGGCAAGAAGGAGGGGCGGCTGCTGACCGGCGGCGAGGGGACGGAACAGCCGGGCTACTTCATTCAGCCCACCGTCATCGCCGACGTGGATCCCAATGCGCGCATCGCACAGGAGGAGATATTCGGCCCGGTGCTCGCCGTCATCAAGGCGAAGGACTTCGACGAGGCGCTCCACATCTTCAACGGCACCGACTACGGCCTGACCGGTGGCATCATCACGAACGACCGTGCAAAGATCGACCGCGCCAAGTGCGAGTGTTTCGTCGGTAATTTCTACATCAACCGCAAGATCACCGGCGCGCTCGTCGACGTACAGCCCTTCGGCGGCTACAACATGTCCGGCACCTGCTCGAAGGCGGGCGGACGCGATTACCTGCTCCTCTTCCTCCAGGCGAAGTCGATCTGCGAACGGAAGCTCTAGATCATCGTCTCGTAAATCGTGAGATCGTGGTCTCGTGACAACTCGCTTGAACGACCGCACGAGACCACGGGGAATGGAACCGCGAGGAGGAACGGATGCCGACCCACCGGAACGACAACGAGGTCACCGTTTCCATCCGAAACGACACCGCGCAGGCGAGCGCTCCGAACCGCTTCGGGGCGCTCGTCTCGCGTCTGGCCGCCCCCTTCGCACGCCGCTACGTGGCGGGGGTGAAGCTCACCGACGCGCTGGAGAATGCCGCGGCGCTCAAGCGCGCCGGCTTCGCCACGACGATGGACCACCTGGGCGAGAGTGTCACCAACGCCGGGGAGGCGCGCACCGCCGCCGAGCAGTATGTCATCATGCTGCGCGCGCTCAAGGAGCAGGGGCTCGACCGCAACGTCTCGGTGAAACTCACCCAGATCGGCCTCGCGATCGATCCGGAGCTCTGCCACGAGAATCTCAAGCGCATCGTCGCAACCGCCGAGGCGATGGGCGGTTTCGTCCGGGTCGACATGGAGGGCTCCGACGTCACGCAGGCGACGCTCGACCAGATCGCGCGCGTGAAGAACAGCCGCGGCTCGCCGGTGGGCGGGGTGCTCCAGGCGATGCTCAAGCGCACGCCGATGGACCTGGTCGACCTGCTGGAGAAGGGCACGACGGTCCGGCTCTGCAAGGGGGCCTACAAGGAGCCGCCCGACATCGCCCACCAGGAGATGCGCGCGATCCGCCGCGAGTTCATGGCGTTGGCGAAGCGTCTGCTGACCTCGGGGCTCTTCCACGGCATCGCCACGCACGACACGGAGCTCATCGAGGCGGTGAAGGCCTTCGCGCGCGAGCAGCGCCTGGAGCCCTCCGCCTTCGAGTTCCAGATGCTGCTCGGCTTCCGCCCCTCGGTGCAGCGCAAGCTGGTCGCCGAGGGCTGGGGCGTGCGCATCTACGTCCCCTTCGGGCGGCAGTGGCTCCCCTACATGCTCCGGCGCCTGCGCGAACGGAAGGAGAACGTGTGGTTCTTCATGAAGACTTTCTTTCAATGGTAATGGAGGAACGATGACGAAGACACAGCAGTACATCGACGAGGTCGAGCGCGTCAGCGCGCACAACTACCACCCCCTCCCGGTCGTGATCGCCGAGGCCGACGGCATCTGGGTCACCGACGTCGAGGGCAAGAAATACATCGACATGCTCTCTGCCTACTCGGCAGTCAACCAGGGGCATCGCCATCCGCGGATCATCGAGGCGATGCAGGAGCAGGCCGGCCGGCTCACCCTCACCTCGCGCGCCTTCCACAACGACCGGATGGGGCCGTTTCTCTCAAAGCTCACGAAGCTCACCGGCTACGACAAGGCGCTGCTGATGAACACCGGCGCCGAGGCGGTGGAGACGGCGATCAAGGCGGCGCGGCGCTGGGGCTACGAGAAGAAGGGGGTGGCCGAGGACCGGGCAAAGATCATCGTCTGCGAGGAGAACTTTCACGGGCGCACGACGACGATCGTGAGCTTCTCCACCGACGACACCTGCCGCACCGGCTTCGGCCCCTTCACCCCCGGCTTCGAGATCATCCCCTACAACGATCCCGCGGCGCTCGAGAAGGCGATCGACGCAAACACCGTCGCCTTCCTGGTCGAGCCGATCCAGGGCGAGGCGGGGGTGAACGTCCCGAGTGACGGCTATCTCAAGCAGTGCGCGGAGATCTGCAAAGAGCACAACGTCCTGCTCATCTGCGACGAGATCCAGACCGGGCTCAGCCGCACCGGGCGGATGTGGTGCTCAGAGTGGGATGGCGTGCGCCCCGACATCATCTGCATGGGCAAGGCACTCGGCGGCGGGGTCTATCCGGTCTCGGGGATCGTCGCCGACGACGAGATCATGATGGCCGCCTTCCACCCGGGCAACCACGGCTCGACCTTCGGCGGAAACCCCTTGGCTTGCTCGGTGGCGAGCGCAGCACTCGACGTCCTCATCGACGAGCACCTGGCCGAGCGCGCGGCGGAGCTCGGCGCTTTCTTCCGTGGGGAGCTGAAGAAGATCGACAACCCGAAGATCGTCGACGTCCGTGGCCGCGGGCTGCTCACCGGCCTCGAGTTCGATTCCCCAATCGCCCACGACTACTCGGTGAAGCTCATGGAGAACGGGATCCTCGCGAAGGACACGCACGGGACGACGATCCGCTTCGCCCCGCCGCTCGTCATCA
The DNA here is from genome assembly GCA_964410765.1 of uncultured Myxococcales bacterium. Taxonomy (GTDB): domain Bacteria; phylum UBA10199; class UBA10199; order 2-02-FULL-44-16; family JAAZCA01; genus CAYPII01. The sequence continues at coordinate 15,034 of CAYPII010000006.1, forward strand.
CGAAGGAGGAGCTCGCGGATGCAATTGAAACGATCAAGGAAGTGATCGGCACCTCCTGAATCGTTTGCGATGGGCACTGAAGACGAGGGGATGGATCCCGCAGGGACCCGTCCCCGATTTGTTTGCAGCGATCTTTTCGCAGCGGTGTGACGGGGCTCTCGGGACTGTCCCGCTCGGAACGGCGGCTCGGCTCAGACGCCGCCTCCGCCGCCTGACACTCTTCGCGCCGGGCGTCATTCGGCTTGGATCCGGCGCTCATCGAGTCTCCTCGCGCAACAGCCCCTTAAGCCCCTGATGTCACACCGCTTCATGTCTCCTTCCCACTGCGTTCGCGACGAGAGGCGATGGGGGTCGCCCCGGAGGAGTATTACGGCGCTCCCTCCTCCACGATGGCCGTTGACACCCCGCCCTGAATTCATTAAGGATTCCCTTCAATTTTCAATAACTTCGGAGCGGTAATGACACAGGAGCTCTCCAAGGCTTACGAGCCCAAGCAGGTGGAATCGAAGTGGTACGCCTTCTGGGAGCAGGAGGGGCTCTTTCACGCCCCCGACGCGCCTGAGGGCCTCGCCTACTGCATCGTCATCCCGCCGCCCAACGTCACCGGCGCGCTCCACATGGGGCACGCGCTCAACAACACGCTGCAGGACATCCTCATCCGCTGGAAGCGCATGAGCGGCTGCGCTGCGCTCTGGCAGCCGGGGACCGACCACGCCGGCATCGCCACGCAGAACGTCGTCGAGCGCGAGGTCCTGGCGCAGGAAGGCAAGACGCGCCACCAGGTCGGCCGCGAGGCGCTGATCGAGCGCATCTGGCGGTGGCGTGCCGACTACGGTGACCGGATCCTCGAGCAGCTCAAGGCGCTGGGCGCCTCCTGCGACTGGGCGCGCACGCGCTTCACATTGGACGACGGTCTCTCGCACGCCGTGCGCGAGTGCTTCGTCCGGCTCTACGACGAGGGGCTCATCTACCGCGGCAAGTACATCGTCAACTGGTGTCCGCGCTGCCACACCGCGCTCGCCGACGACGAGGTCGACCACCAGGACGAGAAGAGCCACCTCTGGCACATCCGCTATCCCTACAAGGACGGCTCGGGGCACGTGACCGTCGCGACCACCCGCCCGGAGACGATGCTCGGCGACACGGCGGTAGCGGTGAACCCCAAGGACGAGCGCTACACGGGCAAGGTGGGCAAGATGCTCCACCTCCCCGAGACCGGCCGCGAGATCCCGATCATCACCGACGACTTCGTCGACACGTCCTTCGGCACCGGCGCGGTCAAGGTAACGCCGGCGCACGATCCGAACGACTTCGGCATCGGCGAACGCCACAACCTCCCGCGTATCAATGTGATGAACGCGGATGCCACGATGAACGAGGAGGCGGGCGAGGCATACGCCGGACTCACGCGCAACGAATGCCGCACGAAAATCGTCGCGGCGCTGGATGGGCAGGGGCTGCTCGAGAAGACCGAGGAGCACGACCACGCCGTCGGCCACTGTTATCGGTGCAAGACGACGATCGAGCCCTGGCTCTCCGACCAGTGGTTCGTGCGCATGCGCCCGCTGGCTGAAGAGGCGATGCGCGCCACCGAGGAGGGGAAGGTCCGCTTCCATCCCGACCGCTGGGAGTCCTTCTACCTGCAGTGGCTGCAGAACGCGCGCGACTGGTGCATCTCGCGCCAGATCTGGTGGGGGCACCGAATCCCCGTCTGGTACTGCATGAAATCGTCCGATGGTTCGAAAAACAACGAACGGACGAACGGACGAACGGACGAACGGACGAATTGCCCGCCGATCGTCGCGCGAGAAACGCCGACGAAGTGTCCCCACTGCGGGAGCACGCAGTTAGTTCAAGATGAGGATGTTTTGGACACCTGGTTCTCCTCCGCGCTCTGGCCCTTCTCCACGCTCGGCTGGCCGGACGAGACGCCGGAGCTCGCCAGCTACTACCCGACGAGCACGCTCGTCACCGACCGCGGCATCATCTACTTCTGGGTCGCGCGGATGGTGATGATGGGCCTCAAGCTCATGGAGGATGTCCCCTTCTCCGACGTCTACATCCACGGGACGATCCTCGACGAGCAGGGACGCAAGATGAGCAAGTCGCTCGGCAACGGCATCGATCCGCTCGAGATCATCGAGAAGTACGGCGCGGACGCCATGCGCTTCTCGCTCGTCGTCCTCTCGACCGAAGGCCAGGACTTAAAGCTCTCCGAGTCGAAGTTCGAGATGGGGCGCAACTTCTGCAACAAGCTCTGGAACGCCTCGCGCTTTGCGATGATGCACCTCGCGGACGCAACCGACGAGGAGCCGGCGGAGGCAGATCGTTCGCTCGCGGACAAGTGGATCCTCTTCCAACTTCAAGATACAATAATAACTGTTATCGATCACCTTGAAGCTTTTCACTTCAGCTTTGCAGCTCAAACGCTGTATCAATTCGTCTGGAATGATTTTTGCGATTGGTACCTTGAAGCGGCAAAACTCTCACTGAATGAGAAGAAAACAAAACAATCAACGCAGCATACACTCAAATACGTGCTCTCTGAAACCCTCAAACTCTGCCATCCCTTTCTTCCCTTCATCACGGAAGAGATATGGAGCAAACTGAACCCCGCCGAAAAACCTCTCATCGTATCGAGCTACCCACTGAAATCCGCGGATGTGAGGAAATCCTTTGCGCATGCATTCGGTCTGTTTGAAAATGCTGTGAAGAGTCCGGTCGAGGCGATCCGCAACATCCGGGGTGAGAGCAACGTCCCGCCGGCAAAGCGCATCCCTCACTCCATTTCAGTCGTCGACACCGATGGCCTGCTCAGTCAGGCAATCGACAAGGATTGTGCGCGTTATGTCCAACACCTCGCTCGCACGGACAGGCATGCTTATTGCGCTGTCGGCAAGGAACCGCCTGAGACGAAAGAGGCCGCAACAGCCGTGGCGGCACAGCAGGTCGTCTACGTCCCCTTCGCGGGGCTGATCGACATCGACGCCGAGCGCACGCGCCTCACGAAGGAGATCGCGAAGGCCGAGGGCGAACTCATGGGTGTACAGAAGAAGCTGGGCAACGAACAGTTCACCGCGAAGGCGCCGCCGGAGATCGTCGCGCGCGAGCGCGAACGCGAAACAGCGGTCGCCGAGAAGATCGCGAAGCTCAGCGACGCGCTGAAGAAGTTGGATTAACGAAGGGCGTTCATGGTTCGACATGCTCACCATGAACGGATAGTGCAGGAACGTTCCCGTTCGTCCTGCGCCTGTCGAAGGACGAACGATCATGGGGAGTGGTCCTTATGCCCGACTACGAGATCTCCATCCGCCGCACGCCGGCGCTCTCCGACCAGCACCTCAAGGAGCTGATCAAGCTGGCCCTCCGCGAGGACATCGGCGCGGGCGATGTCACCTCGAAGGCGATCGTCGCCCCCGAACTGCGCGGCATGGGGCAGATCGTCGCCAAGCAGTCACTCGTCCTGTCGGGCATCACCGTCGCCCGCCGCGTCTTCGAGGCGATCGAGGACGGCATCGTCTGGACACAGAACCGGCGCGACGGCGAGCGCTGCGAGGTGGGCGAGGTGATCGCGATTGTGGAGGGCAAGGCACAGAGTCTGCTCAAGGGCGAGCGCACGGCGCTCAACTTCCTACAGCACCTCTCGGGCATCGCCACCGCCACAGCTCGCTTCGTCGAGGCACTGCGCGACACGAAGACGCGCATCCTCGACACGCGCAAGACGATCCCGGGGCTGCGCGAGCTGGAGAAGCAGGCGGTGGAGGCGGGCGGCGGCACGAATCATCGCATGGGCCTCTACGACCACTACCTGATCAAGAACAATCACATCTCGATCGCCGGATCGATCTCCGAGGCGATCGAGCGCGCGCAGCGCACGAAGCAGCCGGGGCAGCTCATCGAGGTCGAGGCGCGCTCGCTCGAGGAGGTGGAGGTGGCGGTGAAGATGGCGGTCGACATCATCCTGCTCGACAACATGCCGGTCGACCGCGTGAAGAAGGCGGTCAAGCTCGTGAAGGGGCGCGCGAAGCTGGAGGCCTCCGGCAACATCACGCTCGACAACCTCCACTCCTATGCCGCCACCGGCGTCGACTTCATCTCGGTGGGGGCGATCACCCACTCCGCGCCGGCGGCGGACATCAACATGCCCATCGCCACACAGCGAACCGCCGAAGAGATCTCCGTCTCATCGCTCGAGGAGATGTCGCGCTCGCAGGATTAGGAGTCCTTCAGTGTTCCCCCGCCCGACACATCGCACATGATCCGCGCTTCGAGTCCCCTTCGGTAGGCGTCCCAGTCCTCGATCGGCTCGCGGGCGACGCCGGAGCGCATCGCCGCCTCGGCGACCGCCGGCGCCTCCCAGGTCAGGACGCGTGGATCGAGCGGCTTCGGAATGAGGTAGTCGGGACCGAAGGTGAGCTCTTCCACGCCATAGGCGCGGCAGATCGCCTCAGGCACCGGCTCCTTCGCGAGCGCGGCCAACGCGCGCGCCGCCGCCCTCTTCATCTCCTCGTTGATGTCGGTCGCGGCGACGTCGAGCGCCCCGCGAAAGAGGAAGGGAAAGCCCAGGACATTGTTCACCTGGTTCGGGTAGTCGCTGCGCCCCGTGGCGACGATCGCGTCGGGTGAGACCGCGTGCACCGCCTCCGGGAGGATCTCCGGATCGGGGTTGGCCATCGCGAAGAGGATCGGGCGCGCGACCATGGTGCGCACCATTTCCGACGTCACCAGGCCGCCGACGGAGAGGCCGATGAAGACATCCGCGCCGCGCAGCGCCTTGGCCAGCGTCATAGACCTCAATCCGTTGGCGAACTGCCCGCGATGCGGCTCGCGCTCGGCGCGGTCGACCGTCACGACGCCCTCGCGGTCGACGAGCCAGATGTGCTCGTGCGCAATCCCCATCTCCTCGACCATCTTCGCACACGCCACCCCCGCTGCCCCCGCGCCGGAGAAGACCACCTTCACCTCCCCCGGGCGCTTGCCGACGATCTCGAGGGCGTTCACCAGCCCCGCCGCGGTGATGAGGGCGGTCCCGTGCTGATCGTCGTGAAAGACGGGGATGGAGAGCGAACGCTTCAGGCGCTCCTCGATCGCGAAGCACTCCGGCGCCTTGATGTCCTCGAGGTTGATCCCCCCGAAGGTCGGTTCGAGGCGTTCGACGATCTCGCAGAAGCGGTCGGGGTCGGGCTCGGCGATCTCCAAGTCGAAGACGTCGACGTCGGCGAAGCGCTTGAAGAGGACCCCCTTGCCCTCCATCACCGGCTTGGCCGCGAGCGGCCCGATGTCGCCCAGCCCCAGGACCGCCGTGCCGTTGGTGACGACCGCGACGAGGTTGCCGCGCGCGGTGTAGGCACGCGCCGCCGAGGGATCGCGCGCGATCTCGCGGCAGGGTTCGGCGACCCCCGGGGTGTAGGCGAGCGAGAGATCGCGCTGCGTGCAACAGGGCTTGGTCACGCCCAGCTCGATCTTCCCCGGCCGCCCCTCACGGTGATAGCGCAGCGCTGCATCCTTCATAGAGCCCCTCCTTTATCGGGAGGGGGATGACTAGCCGGTCTTCGCGGGGATGGCAAGCGGCGCCTCAGAACATGAGGAACGATGTGGGATCGATCGGTCGGCCGGCGCGGCGCAACTCGAAGTGAAGGTGGTTTCCGGTAGCGCGGCCGCTCGCCCCCATGAGCCCGATCGGCTCGTGCAGGGCGACGCCGTCGCCGGGCGCGACGAGCGCGCGCTGCAGATGACAGGAGCGTGAGACGACGCCGCCGGCGTGGACGATCTCCACCGCGCGGCCACAGCTCCCCATCGCGCCGGCGCGCCGCACCCGTCCCGCCGCCGCTGCGCGCACGACGCTGGAGCGGAGATTGGCGATATCGATGCCGGCATGAAAACGGCGCCGGCCGTCGAGCGGATCGCGCCGCCATCCGAAGCCGGAGGTGATGACGCCGTCGGCCGGGAAGAGAAAAACGAGCGGCGGCGTCTTGTCGGGGAGCGCGATCGACGACGCGACGACGTCGGGGATGTCGAGCGGTGTTGGCATAAGCGCGATTGCATCCGACGCGCGTTCATCGATTCGAACATCCGAACGCGTGACGTTCGGAAGAAGAAACACCAACAGCAGCAAACCCGCAATCAGTCGTCGCATGCTGCGCGCGAATGCAGAACGCGTGCCACAAAAATGCATCGGGCACACGTTTGTGCGTTGACCGCGCGCGTTCCGCGGTGCTTACTTCGCCGCATGCTTACCTACGTGCTCGAACAGGAGGGCCGTCGCTTCACCGCCCGCCCCATCGATGACCAGCCGATCACCGTCGGCCGCGCCCCGGACAATGCGCTGCGCCTCTTCGACGATGAGATCTCGCGCCACCACTGTCGCATCGAGTGGCGCGACGGCACGCTCGTCGTCGTCGACCTCTCCTCGAACGGCACGCTCGTCAACGGTGCGCCCGCGAAGGAGTGCGAGCTGCACGCCGGCGACAGCATCGCCATCGGGCCGTGGCGCGTGCACATCGAGGCGACCGAGGATGCCGTCTCGGTGAAGACCGTCGCGGCGGCGCCGGAATCAACGCGCGTGCTGCAGTACCACCCGACGCGCCGTCGCATCGTCACCGACACGATCGACCTCGTCATCCGCTCCCCGGAGCAGACCACGATCAAGCGTACCCTCTCCGCGGCGACGATCACGCTGGGCACGCACGCCGACTGCGACCTCGCCGTCGCCGACCCCTTCGTCTCGCGCCGGCACTGCCGCCTGGCGCTGGGCGACGCGGGGCTCGTCCTCCAGGACCTCGACTCCACGAACGGCACCTTCGTGGGCGACGTGCGCGTTGCGCGCCTGACCCTCCCCGCGCAGGGCTGCTTTCGCATCGGGCGCACGACGGTGCACTACCACCGCCGTCGGCGCGAAGAGCTCATCGGCCGCTCGCGTCGCGACCGGCTCGGTCGCCTGCTCGGCGCCTCCGAACCGATGCGCGAGCTCTTCGCCCTCATCGAGCGCGTCGCCCCCTCCGAGGCGATCGTCTGCGTCCTGGGCGAGAGCGGCACCGGCAAGGAGCTTGTCGCGCGCGAGCTGCACGAGCGCTCGAAGCGAAATACCGGCCCCTTCGTGGCGATCAACTGCGGCGCGCTGCCTCCCGAGCTGATCGAAAGCCAGCTCTTCGGCCACGAACGCGGCTCCTTCACCGGCGCGGTCGAGCGCGCGGTGGGGCTGATCGAACAGGCGAAGGGGGGAACGCTCTTCCTCGACGAGATCGGCGAGATGCCGCCCGAGCTCCAGACGCGCCTCCTGCGCGTTTTGGAGGAGCGCACCCTACGCCGCCTCGGCGGACGCGAGGAGATCCCCGTCAACGTTCGCCTGCTCTGCGCGACGCATCGGGATCTCAAACAACTCGTCGCGCAGGAGCGCTTTCGACGCGACCTCTTCTACCGCCTCTACGTCGTTCCGCTCACGCTCCCGCCGCTGCGCGAACGCAATGGGGATGTCGCGCTGCTGGCGCGCCACTTCGTGGGGCGCTTCACGCCGGAGGAACGCGCCTTCACGCTCACCGCCGAAGCGCTGGAGCGCCTCCAGCAGGAGCGCTGGCCGGGGAACGTGCGCGAGCTGCGCAACGTCATCGAGCGCACGCTGCTGCTGGCGACCGGCGATCAGATCGCCGCCAACGACCTGGCGCTGACGCCGATCGAGGAGGACGCCCCCGCCGTCGGCCTGCAGGGGATGGAGCGATCGATCATCACCGACGCGCTCGAGGCCTGCGGGGGGAATATCTCGCAGGCGGCGCGGCGGCTGGGCATGCCACGCACCTCGCTGCAGAAGAAGATCACGCGCTTCGAGATCGCTATCCCCGGCCGCTGATCGCCGCCGGACGCCAGGCCATGAGGAGGGCACTGGACCCCCCGCAGGAGCCAATGCAGACATCATTTTTTAATCACGATTTCAATAGGTTGGCGGCGTATTCCGTCAATCCCCCGACGCCCCTGCGCACGGTGAAAAAAAACGCCCTTCAAACCCGATTGACCCCCGCAGCGCGCTCGGCTAGCAGTATAATGATTTAGTTCACATTCCGGACAACATGCCGTTTGGAATCAGAAGGAGAAAGGGGGACTATTATGAGGTCACTTCCGAAATGTGTCGTCTTCAGCGCCCTTGTGGTGCTCATCGTCCTGCCCGCCTGCGGCGGGGGGGGCGGAGGAGCGAGCGGCGACAGCGTCGCCACCCTCTCGGGCGTGCCGACGATCGATCTTTCGAACTACGACTACTCCACCTCCGGCGCCTCGGCGATGGTCGCGGCGAAGACGAAGGGGCTGGGCGACAACGTCGGCGCCGAGGGCCGCTTCTCGCGCGCCGGCTGCGAGGCCAGCTCGCACAAGCAGCACATCATCATGGAGAGCAAGATGGTGCAGCTGAGCCGCTGCTATCCGGAGGCGATGGACGCGGCGGGGCTGATCACGATCCCCACCGGCTCCTACGGCTACTATCGGATCCTCGTCCCCGAAAGTTTGATGGTCGGCGATCCGAACGATCAGCCGGAAGAGGAAGCCCCGGAGGTTCCCGACCAGTGCGTCGCGGTCTGCCCCGGTGAGCCGGTCCCCCAGGAGTGCATCGACTGCGTGGAGCAGCACTGCCAGGCGAATCCCGACGACCCGGTCTGCGATGCGCTCCAGCAGTATCTCGCGCAGGCGGTCCGGCAACAAAACGACGTCGCCGAGATCATCCTGATGCGCCTGGGGCGCTTCGAGAACGGCACCGCCCTGCACGTCGACATGTGTAAGGAATCGCAGGTCGACAGCTCGGTGCGCAGGACGGAGGAATCGACCTATACCGCCACCGCCGGAAGCATTGTCGCAAACATCATCCACAAGGATGAATTCCAGGGCGAGTCGTTCAACATGGCCTTCGATATCACTTTCACCGGCGCCTCGGTCGACGCCGACGGCATCGCCACACTCGGCGCCGGCGGCAGCGCAGTGGCCGACGGGCGCTTCATCGATCCCTACGGCGAGGGGCACATCCACTTCGAGGCGCTGGCCGACACGCGGAGCAACGTCCTCTACGGCACCTTCTCGGGCAACTTCGAGGATGAGTTCCTGGGCGGCACACAGCAGTTCACCGACAAGATGTATGCACAGTTCGGCGGCGCGGATCGCACCGGAACCGGTAAATGGTTTTACAGCGGCACCTTTCCCGCCTTCCCCGTTTCGCTGATGGTCCCGGAGGGGATTCCGGATGCGGAACTCGCCGACTTCCTCAACTTCATGTCGCAGGAGCTGGGCGTTCCGCTGAGCGAAAACGAGGGCGACCAGTACTACTACGGCGACGTCTTCACCTGCCCTCCGGCGAACTGCACGCCGGAGAGCCCGCCGGAGGACTGTGCACCGGTCATGGATGACGACGGCATCTGTGTGGAGAATGGCCGCACCGGCGTCGAATCCTTCCGGATCGCCGGCACGCCGCCGAACCAGACCTTCACGATCATCCCGGATGCGCTCTCGGCCTTCTTCGAGGTGGTCGACGCCTACGACATCGCGGCGCTGAGCGCCGACGTGGGAACGATCGACTACGCGCGCAGCTGGGATTGCACCCCCGCGAACGAATGGACGGTGATCGATCCCTCCGAGCACTTCAGTGCACAGGTGGCGGCCGAACGCGAGGTCAACGCCACCGTCCTGCAGAACCGCATCGAGGGATGCATGCAGCTCGAGGAACAAGCGCGCGCTGGCGGCGGCATGGGCGAGTATCGCTGCCATCAGGAGGAGATGGGCGACGACATCGAGGGCGAGGGGATGAACGACGAAGGGGAGTTCGACTTCAACCCCTGGGAGCCGGTCGCCTGTGATCCGCAGGCGCAGGGCGATGGCGGCCCGCTGGATGACATCTGGGATGACGACATCCAGGGGATCCAGGCGAGCTTCGGCACCTTCGCTGAGCTCCAGGATGCCTGCGAGATCTGCCGCGATACGGTCGGCGCCGGCGAAGGGGCGGTGGACGAGCAGAAGTGCGAGGCCGTCCTGGATGCCTTCAAGCACCTCGGTCCGCGCTGATCGGAACGCAACGCGTTCTGCAACCGGCGGCCCCTCCCGGCCGCCGGTTTTTTTTCGTGCAAGGACCTCCCGGGGGCCCTTCGTACGGCGCATAAAAGCGCGTTTACGAGTCGAGCGTATGAGGCGTGAAAACGGTCCTGGACGGCTGCGGGTGTCGGCCCGCGGGGATGCCTATATCCCTTGAATCAAAGATATCAATGCGTTACGGTGCCTGCATGCACGAGGCCATGCTCTACAGCAAGGAGGAGGGGCTCGTCGTTCGCTGTCGCCTCTGCCGCCACGGCTGCCGCATCTCGGAGGGAGACGCCGGCATCTGCAAGGTGCGGATGAACGATAACGGCGTCCTCTACTCCATCTTCTACGGCAAGCCGATCGCGCTCGCCGTCGACCCGATCGAGAAGAAACCGCTCTATCACTACAAACCGGGGACGCTCGCGCTCTCGATGGCCACGCCCGGCTGCAACTTCCAGTGCTCCTTCTGCCAAAACTGGGACATCTCGCAGTACGGCCGCGGCGGGACCAAGCGCCTCCCCGACCAGGACCTTCCGCCCGAGACCGTCGTCGCGCAGGCGAAGGCGCACAAGTGCTCCAGCATCTCCTATACCTATACGGAACCAACGATCTTCTTCGAGTACGCCTACGACACGGCGAAGCTCGCACACGCCGAGGGGATTGGCAACTCGTTCGTGACGAACGGCTACATGACGCGCGAGGCGATCGACACGATCCGACCGTATCTGGACGCCGCGAACGTCGACCTGAAGAGCTTCCGCAAGGACACCTATCGGAATATGATGAAGGGGCAGCTCGACGACGTGCTGGATTCGATCCGCTATCTGAAGGAGAGCGGCATCTGGCTGGAGGTGACCACGCTCATCGTGCCCGGCATGAACGACGACCCGTCCGAGCTGCGCGACATCGCGAACTTCCTCGTCGAGATCGGCCGCGACATCCCGTGGCATATCAGCCGCTTCACGCCGCACTATAAGATGGACGACGGCAAACCGACATCGATGAAGACGCTCAACCGAGCTCACGAGATAGGTCTCAAGGCGGGATTGCGCTACGTCTACCTGGGGAACGTCCCGACGACCGAGGCGGAGCACACGCACTGCTACCAGTGCGGCGAGCAGCTCATCGAACGCGACGGCTTCTGCGTCCTGGCCAACCGCATCACGGCCAAGGGAGAGTGCCCCACCTGCCATGCGCCGATCGACGGCGTCGAGATGGCCAATCCGGAAAATTGAGGGGAATCGAAGATGCGAGGCGCGTCAGGCGCCCGCCCCGCCGATCGGGTTGTAGTTCTGCTCGCGCTTGATCTGATTCATCCGCGCCTCGATCTGGCGCAGCTTCTGCCGCTCGCCGTCCAGGCGCGAACGCAGGGCCGTCAGCTGCGACTGCGTCTCCTCGGTCAGCCGCTCCTCGCGCAGCGAACCGCGCTTCTGCTCCACCTGCTTCCGCTCGTGCTCCTGGACCTCGCGCGCGTCCGACTCGACATTCTCCTCCTGGCGCGTGAGGCGCGCGACCTCGTCGTCGTACTTCGCGCGGTCGGTTTCGAGCTCGTTGTCGCCCTGGAGCGCGCGCTGATACATCTCGGTCGGGAAGGGCTGGATGGTCGCCAGCGCGCCGAGCTCGAGCGGCTCGACGTTCATCGTCGGCGTGGAGGCCCCGCGCAGCGCGGAGGCGTCGCGCAGGAACATGATCTTGAAGATACGGGCCATGATCTTGCGGCCGTCGTTCGCCTTCTCGCCGATCGAGATCGCGAGCCAGTTGATGAAGTGGTCCTGCACCGACTTGCGCGCCCAAAACCAGTTGAAGTCCTGCATCTCCTCCTTGCGGAAGATCTGATCGGCAAAGGTCTTCAGCTGCCGCCACCCTTCGTCGATCTGTCGGCGGAGTTGATCGAGCTGGCGCTGCAGCCCTTCGGCGGTGCCGCGCTCCTGGCGCTCCTCGCCCTCGGCCGTGCGCTGCGCGTACTGGTGCTGCCCCTGATCGCGCTCGAGCGCCTGGATCTCCTGCATCGTCGCGCCCGCCTCGGCGTTCATCTGCTGCAGCTCGGCCTGGAGATCGTAGAACTCCTGGATCTCCGGCGAAAGCGCTTGTGTGCTGCTGGGGGTCGGCATGCGTACCCTTCCCGGGAGGAGTCCTGGCAGAGATACTCCTCCCCCAATGATTATCGGCACTTGGAGGTATGGAGTTGCGTAAAAGGAGGAAATAATACCTTTATCATTTCAATGACTTATAACGCCAACATCCGGTCGAGGGCCCGTTTGGCGTCGCGGGCGACCCCCTCCTCTACGAAGACCTCGTTCACCTCGCCCAGCGATTCCAGCGTCCAGCAGAGGTCGGCGAGCGAGGTCTTGAACATATTCGGGCAGAGCGAACGCGCCAGCGGCACGACGCGCTTCTCCGGATGCTGGCGCGCCAGGCGCGCGACCATGTTGATCTCGGTGCCGACGACGATCGTCGCACCCGCCGGCGCCGCCTCGACGTACTCCTTGAGATACGCGGTGGAACCGTTGCCGTCGCACGCGTCGACGACCGCCGGCGACGCCTCTGGATGGACGACGACGCGGCAGCCCGGATAGTCGCGACGCACCGCCTCCACCTGCGCCACCGTGAAAAAGGTGTGGACGTGGCAGAAGCCCTTCCAGAGGACGGCCTGCTTCTCCGCGAGCGTCGCCACATCGACGCCGCCATTGTGTGCAAGCGGATCCCAGAGCGCCATCGCCGCATCCGTGATCCCCTTCGCGTGCGCCGTGTTGCGCCCGAGGTTTTCATCCGGGAAGAAGAGGATGCGCTTCTCCTGCGCCGCCGCCCAGTCGAAGGCGCGCCCCGCCGACGAGGAGGTGCAGACCGTCCCGCCGTGCCCTCCGCAGAAGGCCTTCAGCGCCGCGCTCGAATTCATGTAGGTGATCGGGACGAAGCGGTCGACCAAGCCGGCGCGCTCGATCGCAGCCCACGCCTCCTCCACCTGATCGATCTCCGCCATGTCGGCCAGCGGACAGCCGGCGTCGGGGTCGGGGAGAAAGACGCGCTGACCGGGGCGCGCGAGGATCACGCTCGCCTCCGCCATGAAGCGGACGCCGCAGAAGACGATGGAGTCCGCCGACGTCGCCGCGCCCTCCTTGGCGAGCGCGAAGCTGTCGCCCTGAAAGTCGGCGAAGGCGATCACCTCGTCGCGCTGGTAGTAGTGGCCGAGGATGCAGAGCTTGGAACCGAGGCGTTCCTTGACCTTGGTGATGCGCGCGCGGAACTCACCGTCCGGAACGCCGCGATAGCTGTCGGGGAGGATGTTGTTCATAAATGTTGGTGTCATTGCGAGCGGAGTGAAGCAATCTCCATGGGATTGCTTCGTCGCTCACGCTCCTCGCAATGAGAACCTACTCAACCAAATTCAAAAACTCCTTCTCCGAAATAATCTCGATGGCACTCCCCTTCTGTTTCAGCTTCTCCGCCTTCGCGAGCTTGGAGCCCGCGCCGCCGCCGCCGACGACCAGATAGTCGAGATCCTTCGTCACCGACTGCGCCGCCTCGCCCCCCTGTTCCTCGACCAGCTTCTGCGCCTCGCCGCGCGGCATGGCGAGCAGCTTGCCGGTGAAGAGGAAGGACTTCCCCCGAAGCGGCCCGGTCGCGTGTCGCGCCGCCGCGCCCCGCTCGATCGTCACGTGCTTGAGCAACTTCTCGATGAGTGGGGCGCGCACGCGGAAGCCCTCGACGACCTCGTGCGCGATCGTCGGCCCGATCGTGTGGATCTCGGCGAGCTCCTCCTCGGTGAGCGCCCTCACGCGCCCCAGCGTCTCAAAACCCGCCAGGATCTTCGCCACGTGCTTGCCCAGCTCGCGGATGCCCAGCGCCTGCAGGAAGGTCGCCAGCGGAATGGCGCGGTGCTCCTCAATGTTGCGCAGCAATTTCGCCGCGAGCGTCTCGCCCATGCGCTCCATCCCGAGGAGCTCCTCTGCGGTAAGCTCATAGAGCTCGGCCGGGTCGGTCACCGTGCCGCTCTCGTAGAGCTGCGTGAGGTGCTTGTCGCCGAAGCCGTCGATGCCCACCGTGTGGACGAAGTGTTTGAGCTCGCTCACCGCCGAACGCGAACAGGCCTTCGCATTCGTGCACATCAGGACGTCGTCGCGCACCTCGGTCGTCGCGCCGCAGGAGGGACAGCTCTTCGGAATCGCGATGCGCCCCTTTCCCTTCCGCACGACCGACTCGACGTGCGGGATCACCCCGCCCCGCCGCATCATGACGACCTCGGCCCCCGTCGTGATGCCGAGCTCCTTGAGGATCGCGAGGTTGTGGAGCGATGCGCGGCGCACCGTGGCCCCGGAGAGCTCGATCGGCTCGACGATCGCTACCGGCGTGATCGCCCCGGTGCGCGAGACGCTCCACTCGACATCGAGAAGCGTCGTCGTCCCGGAATCGCCCTGGAACTTGTAGGCGATCGCGGAGCGCGGATGATGGGCGGTGTTTCCCAGGCGCTCCTGCTCCGCGACATCGTCGGCCTTGAAGACGACGCCGTCGGTCTCGAAGTCGTAGTCGTCGCGCTTCGCGAGAATCGCCTCGTAGGCGTTTTGCATCCGGTCGCGCTCGACGCGACGCCACTCCACGGTGGAGAAGCCGAGCCCGGCGAGGCGCTCCAGGCGCTCCGCCTCGGTCGGCAGGTCGGCACCGAGGAGCGCGTAGGCGAAGAAGGCGAGCTCGTATTCCCCTGTCTTCCGGGGGTCCTTCTGCTTGACCGCGCCCGCCGAGAGGTTGCGCGGATTGGCGAAGGCGTCGCGATAACGCGCGAAGACCGAGAGCGGCATGTAGATCTCGCCGCGCACCTCCGCATTCGGCTGATCGATGTCCTGCGGCACCGCGGCGATGCGCTTCACATTCGCCGTGATCTCCTCGCCGACGACGCCATCGCCGCGCGTCGCCGCGCGCACCAACTTTCCGCGTTCGTCGTAGACGATGCTCACCGCCAGGCCGTCGACCTTCGGACTCGCCACGACCGGCCCCGTAAACTTCGCCGCCCATTCGGCGAGCGCCCCTTCGTCGTAGCACTTGTCGAGCGAGAGCATCGGCGTCTCGTGGCGTACCTTCGCGCGTTCGCCGGTGACGTCCGAGCCGATCTCGCGCAGGACTGCGGCATCGGGCTTGCGGCGCCTGAGCTCCTCGACGAGGCGATCGAAATCGACGTCCGGAATCTCCGGTGCGTTCTCGACGAAGTAGAGGCGGTTGTGCTTGCGCACCGCCTCCTCGAGTTCCTCCGTCGACAGCTTTTTCCAATCGTTGGTTCGTGCCATGGCGCGGCGTGGGGTTACAGGTCCCTCCCGAAGCCATTCTCCGGGTTAAACAGGATCAATCGCGGACCGATCTCGGGATAGATGCGCACGAGCGTGATCGACGCGTTGTCGATCGAGAAGCGGATGAGCGTGCGCAGCTCGAATCCCAAGAGGTCCAGCAACGCGATCTTGATGATGTCGGCATGCGAGACGAGCGCCACTCGCCCATCGTCGAAGCGTTCGCGCACCGTGGCGAGCGTCCCGCCGACGCGCTCGGCCACCTGCGGCATCGACTCGCCGCCGGGGAGCATCAGATCGCCCGGGTCGAGGCGATAGCGCTTGAGCGTCTCGCCGTGCAGCTCCTTGAGCTCCGCAAAGCTCATGTTCACCCAGTCGCCATAGTCGATCTCGGCGAGCCCCTCGTCCTCTTCCACCGCGAGGTCATGCGACACCGCGATGATCTCGGCGGTCTGCATCGTTCGCCGCACGGGGCTGGCGATGACCGCATCCAGCCGCGCCTCCGCGAGATACGCCGCAGCCGCCGCAGCTTGCTGCTGTCCCGTTTCGTTGAGGGGAATCGGCTGTCGCCCCATCACCTTCTGCTGGGCGTTCCAATCGGTCTGGCCGTGCCGGATGAGCAGGAGCTCCAACATTTTCGCTTTCCTTTCCGCCGGGCATCCGTTAGAAGGGCGACCGGACATTAGCAAAACTCACTGATATTTCAACAGTATTCGTCGTTTCGGCGACCGTCGTTCGTGCTTCGACCCTTCGGCTTTTCTCAGGGCAGGCCGGCTCAGCACGAATGAAATCCTGAACTTTTTCCCGTTCGTCCTGAGCCTGTCGAAGGACGACACAATGAGGAGCGGCATGACCATCCAGACCCATACCCTCACAAACGGCATGCAGGTCCTGCTGGAGGAGAGCTACGCCGCGCGCGTCGTCTCCTTCAACATCCTCGTGAAGGTCGGAAGCGCAAACGAGACCGACGCCGAGGCGGGGATGAGCCATCTGATCGAGCACATGCTCTTCAAGGGGACGCCGACGCGCCCCACCGGCACGATCGCACGCGACGTGGAGGCGGCCGGCGGAGAGATCAACGCCTACACCTCGCTGGACCAGACGGTCTACTACATCAACATGGCCAGCCAGTTCGCCAGCGCGGGGCTCGAGATCCTGGCCGACGCCGTCCAGCACCCGCTCTTCGACGCCGACGAGCTCGCCCGCGAGAAGGAGGTCGTCCTCGAGGAGGTCC
Organism: uncultured Myxococcales bacterium; assembly: GCA_964410765.1. GTDB lineage: Bacteria > UBA10199 > UBA10199 > 2-02-FULL-44-16 > JAAZCA01 > CAYPII01. The sequence goes on from CAYPII010000006.1 coordinate 31,582, forward strand.
GGCGCGAACAGGACAACCCCTCGCGCATGGCGGTCGAGTACCTCTTCGAGCACGCCTACCGGCGCCACCCCTACGGCCGTCCGATCATCGGCTTCCCGAAGACCGTGCGCTCGTTCACGCGCGACACGGTACTGTCCTTCTTCCGCAAGTGGTACACGCCGCAGAACATCGTGCTCGTCGCCATCGGCGATTTCTCCGCGAAGAAGATGCTCGCGCAAATCGAGCGCTGCTTTGCCGACTTCCGCGGCCCGGCGGCGCCGGCGCACCAGCCGCCGGCGGAGCCCGCGCAGGCGAAGGCGAAACTCGCTCTGCACCCGATGAACATCCAGAGCACGTATCTGACGATGGGCTACCACATCCCGGAGATCGCGCACGAGGACGTCCCGGCGATCGACGTCCTCTCGCACATCCTCGGGGGCACCGACTCCTCGCGCCTGGAGCAGGAGATCAAGGAGCGCCGGCACCTGGTCCACAATATCTACGCCTACGCCTTCACGCCGAAGGACCCCGGGCTCTTCGTCGTGGGAGCGACGCTCGCCGACCGCGACGCCGCCAAGGCGGTGGAGGCGATCCGCCGCGAAATCGCGCGCGTGCGCGAGCTACCGGTGACCAGCGAGGAGCTGGCGCGGGCGAAGCTCGCCATCCGCTCGCAGGAGATCTACGACAAGGAGACGGTGGGCGGCCAGGCGGCGAAGCTCGTCAGCTTCATCGCCACGACGGGGCGCGAGGACTTCGAGAAGCGCTACTACCAGATTCTCGCCGACGTACGCGCCGAACAGGTCCTGGAGGTCGCGCGCCGCTATCTCGTCCCGACCAACTGCACCGGCGTCTTCGTCGTCCCGGAACGCTCGAAGTGGGTCCGGCAGGAGGCGCCGCTGGAGAAGACCCTGACGAAGGCGCCGAAGGCAGCGGCGGCCGCGACCCCCGCACCCGAGGCGAAGCCGACGCCGCGGCGCGTGCGCCTGAAGAACGGGGTCTCCCTCGTCCTGCTGGAGAACCACACGCATCCGATCGTCTCGATCTGTGCGGCGGCGCTCGGCGGCGTGCGCTCGGAGACAAAGCGCACGAACGGCATCTCGGTGCTCACCGCGCGCCTGCTGACGAAGGGGACGACCGCCCGTTCGGCGATCGACATCGCGCGCGAGATCGAGGACATCGCCGGGAGCATCGACGGCTTCAGCGGGCGCAACACGATGGGCCTCAAGGCGGAGTTCTTGAGCGAGCACCTGCGCCAGGGCTTCGCCCTCTTCGCCGACGTGCTCACGCACCCCGCCTTCGATCCGAAGGAGGTGGAGAAGGAGAAGCAGCTGCAGCGCAAGGCGATCCGCGACCAGGAGGACGCCCTCTCCTCACTCGCCTTCATCGAGTTCCTCAAAGCGCTCTATCCGAAACACCCCTACGGCCTGCGGGCGCTCGGTTCGCGCGAGAGCGTGAAGCGCCTCACACGCATCGCCGTGCGGCGCCACCACCGCGACCTATTGCGCGCCAAGAACCTGGTGATCACGATCGCGGGCGACTTCAATCCGAAGGAGGTCCAGGCGCTCGCCGAGGAGAATCTCGCCGACCTCCCGCGCGGTGCGGCCAAGCGGCTCAAGCTCAAGGACGACCCGCGGCCGGCGAAGCCGCGCACGAGCGAGGTGGTGAAGAAGGCGAAGCAGCAGGCGCACATCGTGCTCGGCTATCGCGGCATCGCATTGAACAGCGCCGACCGCTTCGCGATGGCGGTCCTCAACAACATCCTCGCCGGCCAGGGGGGCCGCCTCTTCCGCGAGCTGCGCGACCGGATGAGTCTCGCCTACGCGGTGAGTTCGGTGAACCAGACCGGCATCGAGCCGGGCTACATCGCCGTCTACATCGGCACCGAGCCGGGGAAGGTCGAGACGGCGATCGGCGGAATCCACCAGGAGCTCGGGCGCGTGCGCGACGAGCCCGTCACCGCCGAGGAGCTGGAGCGCTCGAAGCAGTATCTCGTGGGCACCTACGAGCTCGACGCGCAGCGCACCGGCGCGCTGGCCGGTATCCACACCTTCAACGAGCTCTACGGGTTGGGGCTCAAGGAGTTCGAGCGCTATCCGGAGCGCATCCTCCGCGTCACCCGCCAGGACGTCCAGCGCGTGGCGAAGAAGTACATCCGCCCCGAGGCGACGACGCTCGCCGTCGTCAAGCCCGACTGAAAGTCATGATATCGATGGGAAGGAGACCCGCATCGCGGATCATCTTGCGGGAGGGGCGGTCGTGCGCGCTGCGCCCCGCTTCGCCGTCGCTCCGGCACGGCGCGTCGCCGCGATGAAGAGCTCGACACTCCCCTGCGGCATGATCATCTCCAGCTGCGTTCCGGCGAAAGTGGTCTGCGCGGCACGCATCGGCAGGTCGAAAGCAGAGCCCAGCGCCATGTTGGCCGACTCGCAGACATGCGTATACGGGCTCTGCTCCTGCAGCCGTCGCACGAGATACGTACTCCGCGAGATGAAGAAGGCGCGCCCCTCCGGGCGCAGGCCGCGCAGGATCATCTCGGTCGCCCCCTGTGGGAGGTGAAAGGCCGGGCCGTAGATGTCGAGGATGACGTCCGAGGCCCAGGGCATGCTCGGCAGTGCGCGCAGATCGGCGATCATCTGGATATCGTAGGCCGCCGCGTTCGCGGCCTCGGCGGGCCAGAGCGAGATGTTGCGGACGGAGACCCGATTCCGGAAGTGCCCCTTGATCCAGGCCCCCATGTGTCCCGCCCCATCGCCGGTGATCGTCACCGTCGCGCGGCCGCCGCGGCGCTCGATCGCCCGCGCGATGTTGCTCCGAACGCTCCCGAACGAGCTCTTCGAGATGGCGGAGAGCGATTGGCCGACCGACCGATCGAAGGCATAGCTCTTCCTGCTCTGCAGCCGGCGCTCAAACGCCATCGCGTCGAGCGCGGTCGGGCTGCAGTTCTTCGTACGCACCAGCTCATCCCACACCGGGCGCTCGACGGCGAAGCGTTCCCCTTTATGCAGGATCGTCACGATGTGTGGCTCGATCGCGGCGATGCTCTCAGGGTCGACGGAGAGGCGAACTGCGTCCGGCGCGATCGGCGGGGGCGCGGGCTCCGCCTTCGGGCGGAGCCGTGGCAGACGCGGGCCTCGCGGAAACGTCGGCCGAGCCGGCACACGCGCGGGAGTCGCATGCATGAAGAGCAGCACCACCCCCGCGTTGATCGTGCTCTGAACGATGTTGTCGAAGGCAGCGACGGGGCGCTCGCGCCAGAGGTCGGCGTCGAGATAGCTGTTGCGATAGAGGCGTGCGGGCTCGTCGATCACATGCGCCGTCTCGGAGAAGCAGCCCGCAAAGCTCGTGTCGGGGTAGGCATAGTGGTCCTCGAAGACGAAGCAGTCCGCCGCGCGCTTCGCCTCCGCCCCCATCCGGAACATCCCGGAAACCACATCGCGGAGGAGCTCCCCGCTCGCAATCCGGTAGAGGTGCCGGTTGAGCACGTTCGCATAGGGGGCACCGGCCGCATCGGCGCGGCGCAGGGCGTCGGCGCTCGCATGCACGGCGCCGTGCACCGACGGCAGTTCCGCCGACAGCCAGTCGTCGAACGCCAACAGGCGGTCTCGTTGAATTTCGGTCATGATCGCCCTCAAGGGGATTATCGGCAGGAAAACGAATTTGTTGCGATGCCTTATTGAACTGTCCGTGTCTTCAGAGGCGGGCCCCACCGTTCCACACCCGCAGCGGACATTCGTCGCAACGCGGCTTCGGGCGGCAGAAGTCCTTGCCGGTTTCGACGATCAGGGCGTGGTATTCATTATAAAGGGGAACATCCTCCGGGAGGCCATCCTGAAAGAGATCCTGCAGGGCATGATAGTCGTCCTCCTCGGCGCAGAGGCCGTGGCGGACGAGGATGCGCTTGGTATACGCGTCGATGACGAAGACCGGCTTCCCCAGCGCATAGAGGAGGATCGAGTCGGCGGTCTCCGGACCGATGCCGCTGACCGCCAACAACTCGGGGCGCAGCTCCTCGAGCGGCCGCTCTGCCATGCGCTTCGCATTCCCGTCATAGCGCTCGACGAAGCATTTCAAAAAGGAACGCAGGCGCCGGGTCTTCACGCGGAAGTAGCCCGCGGGGCGGATGAGCGAGGCGAGCGTCGCGGGATGCAGGGCGAGGAGCTTCTTCGGATGCAGGATGCGCTCGCGCTTGAGATTTTCGATTGCGCGCGAGGCGTTTAACCAGTTGGTGTTCTGTGTCAGGATCGCGCCGACCATCACCTCGAAGGGGGTCTGTCCCGGCCACCAGCCGCGGGGGCCGAAGCGGGCGAGGAGGCGATCGAATCCTTCCTGATAGACGTTTCTCGTCGACATAACGAAACCGGGGACACAAAACTTTTTTGCGATCGAACGGCAATCAGCTTTCGCAAAAAAGCATTGTGTTCCCGGCTGTTCCTTTACTCCGCCTTCGACTCTTCCTTCTTCTCCTCGGCCGGCTTTTCCTCCGCCTTCGACTCTTCCTTCTTCTCCTCGGCCGGCTTTTCCTCCGCCTTCGGCTCTTCCTTCTTCTCCTCGGCCGGCTTTTCCTCCACCTTCGGCTCTTCCTTCTTCTCCTCGGCGGCCGGGGCCGCCTCGGGTGGCTTTGGCTTCTTCGAGGCCGACCAGGCACCGTAGTGCTGTTCGCACATCCCCTTGCGGTACATCGGCTTGTGGCAGTTCTCCTCGCCACAGCTCTTGTAACGCGGCTGGGCACCCTCGATCTCACCGCGGCGCCACTTCTGATAGTGCACCGTGCAATAGCCCTTTGCGCGGTAGGGCCGCTTACATCCTTCGATGGAACAACGCTTCTCCGTCTGACTCATCCTCTGCCTCCTATCGTCGGTTGCTTCCGTTCTGCGGGCTGTCGCCGTAGATCTGCTTCACGTTCTCGCGCAGCTTCGGCGGGAGGGCCTGCTGGCCCGGCGCGCCCTCGATGGGCTTGCCCTTCTTGAGCTCCTCCTGCAACAGCTTGTTGAGCTGTTCGCGTTCGTCGTCGGTGACGTCCTCGCTGATCGCCTCGCCGGCGGCCTTGAGCCCCTCGCCCAACAGCGAGCGCAGGTCCTTGAGCGCCTCCGACTGCATGACGACCTGGATGTGCTCCTGAATCGTCTTCCCCCGGATCTTCTTCCCGGTGACCGCCAATGCGATTCCAGCGATGATCGCCAGGAGCACGAGCCACTTGATCAAGCGCCACATAGCGTCCCCCTCGTGTGGGGGACAGCACTAGCCCCTCGGGTGCCGGGAAGTCAACACTTTTCAAGGAGTTGGAGCTTCCCGGCGGTGGACAGCCCTCGCAACGTCTGGTATAGGAGCTCCATGAGCAGACGCCCGAGCATCCTCATCGTCGACGACAACCCCACCACGATCGACCTCCTCACCAAACAGCTCGCCCCCTATCCCTATGATGTGGCGGCGGCGGGGGATGGTGAGGAAGCCCTTGAATTTATTGCAAATTCTCCGCCGGACCTCGTCCTCCTCGACCTGATGATGCCGCGCATCTCCGGCTACGAGATCCTGGGACGTCTCAAGAACGACAAGCGCACGCAGTTCATCCCGATCATCGTTATCACCGCCCTCTCGGAGCCGGACGACAAGCTGCGCGCCATCGAGCTGGGCGCCGACGACTTCCTGGTCAAGCCGATCAACCGGATGGAGCTGACCACGCGTATCAAGTCGCTGCTGCGGGTGAAGCTGCTGCACGACGACCTGGATACGAGCGAGAGCATCCTCTTCTCGCTGGCGAGCGCGCTCGAGGCGAAGGACTTCTACACCGCGGGCCACTCCGAACGCGTGGCGAACCTGATGGTCGCGATCGGCCGCCGCATGGGGATGTCCGCGTGGGAGCTCGAGGCGATGCGCAAGGGGGGGCTGCTGCATGACATCGGCAAGATCGGCGTGAAGGAGTCGATCCTGCTCAAGCCCGGCCGGCTGACCGAGGAGGAGATCGCGCACGTGCGCACGCACCCCGCGCGCGGCTACGACATCTGTGCGCCGCTCAAGAGTCTGGAGCCCTGTCTCCCGATCATCCGCTCGCATCACGAGCGCATCGACGGCGAGGGCTATCCCGACGGGTTGCGCGAGGAGGCGATCCCGACCGCAGCGCGCATCGCGGCGGTCGCCGACGCCTACGACGCCATGACGACCGACCGCCCCTATCGGCGCGGCATGACGCAGGGCGAGGCCTTCGCCATCTTCGAGAACGAGCGCAACGCCGGGCAGTGGGATGAGCGGTGCGTGAATATCCTCTTCGAGATCGTGCGGACCGATTCGTGACCGATCGTTCAAGAACAACCGTCCTCGTCACCGGCGCCGGCGGCCACATCGGCCAGGCGGTCTGCCGGGATCTGCTGCGCCGCGGCCACCGCGTGCGCGCGCTGCTCGCCCCCGGCGAGAGCGACGCCGCCCTCCCCGCAGACGATGCGCTCGAACGGATGGAGGGCGACGTGCGCGACGCCGCACGCATGCGGGAGGCCGCGCGCGGGTGCGAGGCGGTCGTGCACGGCGCGGCGCTCAACGTCCCCTTTCACCGTCCGGCGAGCGATTTCGAAGCGATCAACGTCTCCGGAACGGAGCACGTCATCGACGCCGCGATGGCGGCGGAGGTGAAGCGCTTCGTCCACATCAGCAGCTGCGAGGTGATGGGGCCGGCGCTGCCGGGGGGACCGCGCGACGAGACGCACCGCGAACGCGAGGAACAGCTCTGCGGGCCCTATGGGCTCAGCAAGCGGGCGGCGGAACAGCTGGTGCGACGGCGCGTGCTGGTCGGCCTCCCCGCCGTCGTCCTGCGTCCCACCGCCGTCTTCGGCCCCGGCGAGCTCCACGGCACCCCGCCGGGGCGCCTGGTGCGCGCCGCGCTCGCGGGCGCGATTCCCGCCTTCTATGATGCCGGCATCAACGCGGTGGATGCGCGCGACGTGGCGACCGCCTGCGCCAACGCGCTGGAGCGGGGGGCGGTCGGCGAGCTCTACATCGTCGGCGGCGAGAACGTCCGCCTCTCGCAGATCCTTCACCAGGTCGCGGAGGCCGGCGACATCCCGGCGCCCTCGCGCACGGTGGGCTATGCCACCGCCTATCTCGTCACGCTCATGCGATACGGGCGCGCGCTCCTGACGGGAAAGAACCCCGGCGTCACACCCTGCGGGCTCCGGACGGTCCGGCATCCGTGGTACTTCGAGACGGCAAAGGCCGAAAACGAATTGCGCATCGAGCCGCGCCCGCTGGAGGAGACGATCCGGGACATGGTCCGCTGGTACCGCGAGGAGGCCCCCGATGTTCGATGAGCTGCTCACCACGATCGTGCGACGCCCTTACGTCTTCGCCTTTCTCGCCGCCTACCTCTTTCTCGCACATCGGCTCTGGGGATGGCGGCGCACGCTCCTCTGGCTCGTCTCCGGATATCTCATCGCCTGGCTTTCGGAGTTCGCCTCGATCAACACCGGCTTTCCCTACGGCTGGTACTTCTACAAGTACGCGAACATGCCCGGCGAGCTGATGGTCGCCGGCGTGCCGTTCTTCGATTCGTTGTCTTATCCGTTCCTCATCTTTGCCGGCTATGCGACGGCGGACTTCCTGATCAGGGGATCAGGGATCAGGGATCAGGGATCGGGGGGGGAAACCTGTTCCCTGTTCCCTGTTCCCTGTTCCCTCATCCTGCTCGGTTCTTTTCTGACCATGCTCCTCGACGTCATCATCGATCCGGTCGCAAAGTTGGGCGGCCAGTGGTTTCTGGGGGATATCTACTGGTATGAACACCCCGGCTCGTACTTCGGCATCCCGGTGACGAACTTCTTCGGCTGGTTCCTCGTCCCGCTGGTCGTCATCGCCTTCAACGCGCTGGCCTGGAAAGCATTTCCACGATTATTCCATCGGACCATCGGACCATCGGACCATCGGACGACTTGGCTTTACCCACTCTTTTACACAGCAATCGCCCTCTTCAACATCGCGATCTCGTTCTGGATCGGGGCCTGGCACCTGGCGTTCTGCAGTTCGGGTCTTCTGATCACCATCATGGGGATCGTCGTTCTGCGGAGGAAGCGGTTGGCGTGAACTACTTCCGTTCGTCCTTCACCTCGGTGCCGTCGTAGGAGATGATCCTGGGGATGCCGTCGACGATCGTCTCGATGGCCACCGGACGGCGCCATATCTTGTGGAGGTTCTTGATCGTCTCGTGGGCGTAATCGAGCTTGAGATCGGCGCCCTCGTGGCTGTGCTTGAGCAGCAACTCGCCGCGGTTCCGGTAGTTACCGTCGATGACGTTGATGATCGGGTTGCCGAAGTTGGTCAGCTGAAAGAGAAACTGTTTCTTGATCTTCTCGAACTCGCGCGAGGCGATCTCGAACTGCTCCGAGCTCACGTTGTAGGCATAGACGAAGAGTCGGTGCTCCTGGCAAAACTCCGGCGTGAGAAACGTATCGATGAAGTTGACGTCGTTGTAGAGGCGGCGCACCTCGAAGATCTTCTCGCGCCCGAGCCCCAGCTTGATATCCCAGTCCTTCTTGAGGACCATGTCCTGGCAATCGTCGTACTCCTTGCCGAAGCGCCCCTTGTTCCAGCGATCCTCGATATCGCGCAGCAGCTCCAGGCCGATCTTGTACGGGTTGATGCGCGTCGGCCCCATCGCCACCGTGCCGGAATGGTGATCGGCATAGTCGATCACCTCGGCGTCGGTCAGCGCACGCTCCGTCATGATCTTCGAGTGCCAGAAACTGGCCCATCCTTCGTTGAGGATCTTCGTCTGGCCCTGCGGGGCGAAGTAGTAGGTCTCCTCGCGGATCATCGAGAGGACGTCGCGCTGCCACGGCTCGAGCGGTGCGTACTCCAGCAGGAAGAGCAACACGTCCTTCTCCGGGTGTTCCGGGAAGTGGCGCTCCTGCTGGATCTCATCCTCCAGGCGCTTCTGCTGCTCATCGAGGAACTCGCGCGGGTTGACGTACTTGTCCATGTAGGCGCGATCGGCGCGCAGGCGCCGCACCTCGCGCCGCGCCTTCTCGTCGACGCGCGACGGCGGACGTCGGCGCCGAATCGCCGGCGCGTGGTAGTCGATGAGGTTGTCCAGCGAGAGGCAGGCATCGATGAAGGATTCCACCTCGTCGCGGCCGACGTCGTCGACGTAGCGCAGGATGCGCGTCTTGTGGTTCGCCATCTCGTCCATCATCTTGCGATTCGTATGGGCGAAATAGACGTTGTTTCTGAAGAAGTCACAGTGCGCGTAGACGTGCGCCATCACCAGCTTCTGGTCGACGATGCCGTTGGAGTAGAGCAGGTACGCGTAGCAGGGATCGTTGTTGATCACCATCTCGTAGATCTTGGAGAGGCCGTAGGCATAGCTCTTGGAGAGCTGCTCGTACTCCATCCCGAAGCGCCAGTGCGGATAGCGGTTGGGAAAGCCGCCGTAGGACGCCACCTCGTTGAGCTGGTTCCAGTCGAGGACTTCGTAGATGACGTCGAAGAAATCGAGACCAAACTCGCGCGCATAGCCCTCGATCTCCTTCTTCAGCGCCGCGAGATCGGCGGGCAGCGAGGTCATGTACTTCGGCACATGCTTCTGTGGTTTCTTCTTCTTCATCTCCCCTTCCCGAGGAACGTTTTGATCGAGTCGAGGATCGCCTCGCGGTTCGAAATGCGCGAGGTGATGAGTATGTCGTGCTCCTTGAAGCGCCCCTCCAGGTCCTTCAGAAACTGGCCGCTCCCGTATTCGCTCTCGACCTGCCCGTAGCAGAATATGTTCGAGATCGGGAAGATATCCTTCTCCAGGAGCTTGAGGCATTCCTCGGTGTCGTTGCCCGACCAGTTGTCACCGTCGGAGAAGTGGAAGGGGTAGATGTTCCACTCCGCCGGATCAAAGCGCTCCGCGACGATCTTGAGGAAGAGCTTGTAGGCCGAGGAGATGATCGTGCCGCCGCTCTCGCGCGTATGGAAGAAGGTCTCCTTGTCCACCTCGCGCGCGACCGCGTCGTGAATGATGTAGACGACCTCCACCCCCTCGTACTGTGATCGGATCCACGTATCGAGCCAAAAGGACTCGGTGCGAACGATCTCCTTCTGCTCGTTGCCCATCGAACCGGAGACGTCGAGCATGTAGGCGATGAGCGCGCGGCTGCGCGGCTTGTGGACTTCCTTCCAGGTCCGGTAGACGCGGTCCTCGCGCACCGGGATGATCAGCGGGCGGCGCGGGTCATAGGTGCCGCTCATGATCTGGCGCTTGAGCGCCTCGCGGTAGGTGCGCTTGAAGTGGCGCAAACTCTCCGGCCCGGCGGTGGCAATGCCGGTGTACTGGAATTTGCGGCTCTCCAGGTCCTGCACCCCCTTGGGCTGGATCTTCGGCAGCTCCAGCTCCTCACCGAGCAGCTCGGCGAGCTCCTCGAAGCTGACCTCGACCTCCATGACGTGCTCGCCCGGGGCGCTGCCGGCCTGCGACGCCCCCTCGCCCTCGCCGGGCTGGACGGAATCGCCCTCGCCCCCCTGCCCCTGGCCGACGCCCCCCTTCTGGTTCTCACCGTAGATGAACCGGGGGATCGTGATGCGCGGGATGGGGATGCTGACGAGGTCCTTCCCCTTCTTGCCGATGAGCTCGCCCTGCGAGACGTACTTGCGCAGCTCCTTCTTCACCTTGCCGCGCACGATCTGCTTGAAGCGCGCCACATCCTGGTCGATTTTCTGCGCCATAAAAGACAGTCCGTCGGTCCGCTGGTCCGTCGGTCCGCTGGTCCGTCGGTCCGTTGAACGATCGGACCATCGGACGATCGGACCATCGGACTACTGTTGTTGCTGCCGACGCTCGCGGATGTCGCCGCGCGCGAAGATGGAGGCCACGAAGTTGAGCACGTCGGTGGCGCAGGTCTCGCAGTAGCCATAGTTTTTGATGAGCCGGCTCTTCACGACATCGATCTTCTCCTGCGTGTCCTTGTCGACCACGCTGGAGACGAGGCTGGTGAGCTTGATCGAGTCCTTCTGGTCCTCGAAGAGCTTGAGCTCCAGCGCCTTGTGCAGGCGCTCGTTGGTGCGGTAGTCGAACTTCTTCCCCTCCAGCGAGAGCGCGCCGATGTAGTTCATGATCTCGCGACGGAAGTCGTCCTTACGGCTCTCCGGGATGTCGATCTTCTCCTCGATCGAGCGCATGAGCCGCTCGTCCGGCTCCTCGTCCTGGCCGGTATAGGGGTTCTTCACCTTCTCCTTCTGTGTGTAGGCCTTGAGGTTGTCGATGTAGTTCGCGCAGAGCCGCGAGATCGCCTCTTCGTCAGCGGAGATCGCGCGCTGCACCTCGTTCTTCACGACGTCCTCGTACTCCTCCTTCACCAGGGCCAGCATCTCGCGGTAGCGCTTCTTCTGATCCTCGCTCTTGATCAGCGAATGGTGCTTCAGCCCGCTCTCGAGCTCGTTGAGCACCATGAAGGGGTTGATGCAGCGCCCGCCGACGTCGGAGACCAGCGCGTTGGAGATCTTGTCCTGGATGTAGCGCGGGCTGATGCCGTCCATCCCCTCGCGCTTCGCCTCCTTGCGCAGCTCCTTCACGTTGTCCTCGGTGAAACCCGGCAGCGACTTGCCGTCGTAGAGCTTGAGCTTCTGCATGAGCGTGAGGTTCGCCTTCTTCGGCTCCTCCAGGCGCGTGAGGATCGCCCACATCGCGGCCATCTCGATAGTGTGCGGCGCGATGTGCTTGGCGCGCACCTTGTCCGAGCCGTAGTCCTTCTGGTAGACCTTGATCTCCTCATGGAGCTTCGTGATGTACGGGATGTCGATCTTCACCGTGCGGTCGCGCAGCGCCTCCATGTACTCGTTGTTGAGCAGCTTCTTGTACTCCGCCTCGTTCGTGTGGCCGATGATGACCTCGTCGATGTCGGTCTGCGCAAACTTCTTCGGCTTGACCTTGTGCTCCTGCGACGCGCCGAGCAGGTCGTAGAGGAAGGCGACGTCGAGTTTGAGCACCTCGATGAACTCGATCAAGCCCCG